>JAYURJ010000045.1:0-18268 GCA_043756275.1 Betaproteobacteria bacterium
CAGGGAGACAGCCAGTGAAAGTAGAACAAATCCTGCAACTTCCATCGATGCCGGCCGCGAGCCCGAGCTATCCGATGGGCCCATACCGGTTTATCAACCGTGAGTTCATGATCGTCACCTACGAGACCGATAAGGATTTGCTTCGTCAGGCTGTTCCCGAGCCGCTGGAACCAAACCCGGATGGACACGTTCTGTATGAATGGATACGCATGCCTGATAGCTCAGGCTTCGGTGATTACACGGAAAGCGGCGTTGTCATTCCGTGTTTCTACAAAGGTGAGCCGATCAACTTCACGGCCCAAATGTACCTCGATGATGAACCGCCTATCTCGGCTGGACGTGAAATCTGGGGTTTCCCAAAAAAATATGCGCTGCCCAAGCTTGAAGTCTGTTCTGACACACTGACCGGAACCTTGCACTACGCTGGACAACTGGTTGCGATGGGCACCATGGCTTACAAGCATCAGGAAGCGCCTGGTGGTGTTGAAGCGCAAGCCAAAGGCATGACCAGAACTTCTTGCAACTTGAAAATCATTCCAGACGTCGACGGCACGCCTAAAATTTGCCAGTTAGTCGCTTATAACCTTACCGATATCACCGTCAAAGGATGCTGGCTTTCGCCAGCGCGCCTGCATATGATCCCGCACGTGAATGCGCCTGCCGCTGATCTTCCGATCAAACGCATCATCGGTGGAAAGCACTTCATCAGCGATCTCACACTGCCACATGGCCGGGTGCTGTTCGATTATCTCAAAGACGCTTAACTGGATCGGGAGACTACAACCATGAACAAAAAAGATGTGATCGGTCTGGCATCGATGCCTTTACAGAGCCCCACTTACCCGCGCGGCCCGTATAAATTTTTCAATCGGCAGTATTTGGTGATCAGTTATAAAACCGATCCCGACATGATTCGCGCGCACCTGCCCGAGCCGCTGGAACCAGCGGGCGACACGGTTTCCGTGCAGTGGCTTGACTTGCCTGATGGCGAAGGTTTTGGCGCTTACTCTGCCGCTGCACAAATCATTCCATGCACCTTCAAGGGTGAGCCATGCAATTTTGTTAGCCAGATGTACGTGAATAACACGCCGCCACTGGCGGGTGGTCGCGAAATCTGGGGCTACCCGATGAAGTACGGCAAAGCGATACTAAAGGTGGAAGGCGATACCCTGAAGGGCACGCTCAGCTATGCCGCTCAACAGGTTGCCACAGGTACGATGGTGTACAAGCACGATGCGTTTCGCAAAGACTATTCTGCTGAACAAGCGCTACTCGCACGTACACAGGTGACGCTGAAATTGATTCCTGACATCAACGGAAAGCCAGCCATTGCGCAACTCGTTGGGATCAATTTTGCCGATGTGGTGATCAAAGGCGCATGGACTGGCGCTGCGCGGCTTGAACTCGTGCCAGCGGTGAATTGCCCGATGGCTGATTTGCCTGTGAGGCACGTGGTTGGTGGCTTGCAGATGGTGACCGACATGACGCTGCCCTACGGACGCGTGCTACACGACTACCTGTCGAAATAAGGCCAACCAAATAAAAACGCGGCGAATCGGTTGAACGAATCGCCGCGTTTTCTATGTAATCTGCGGTTATAGAAATTCGCGTTTTAGGTCCACCGTCGAACGGACGCCAAGGTGATCAAAATTGTTCTCTATCCACTCGCTTGCGCAGGCGCGACCGCGATCACGCAGCATTGTCAGAAATTCCCACTCACTAGAAAATTTGGTTGAAACCGACAAATCAGCCAGCGCAGTATCCGCACGAACCGAGTGGATCAGCACATACTTGAATTCGTCACGAAATTCTTCTTTGATCTTGCCTTGATCCAGCAGTTGCTGGACAAAATAAACGGATCGCAACTCCTTGATCAAGGATGAGTTGAACGTGATTTCATTGACCCGGTTGGCAATTTCACTCGACAGGGTTGGCGGGCCCTCGCGTTCGATCGGATTGATATGCAGGATGACAACGTCGCGCGATTCGGTGTGGTAAAACAACGGATATAGCACGGGGTTGCCCATGTAGCCGCCGTCCCAATAATGCTCGCCATCTATCTCTACAGCCTGAAACAAATACGGCAGGCATGCCGATGCAAGCACCACGTCGGAGGTGATCTCATGTGTATGGAACACCTTTACTTTTCCCGTGCGTACATTGGTTGCAGAAAGAAATAACTTGGTTGACCGGCTCGCGTCCAGTTCCGCAAAATCGACATGCGCTTCAAGCACCTCGCGCAACGGATTGAAATTCATCGGGTTCAACTGGTATGGCGAAAATGTGCTGGTAAGAAGTTTGAAGCCTTCGGTGGCCATTGATTTTTCCATAGTCCAACCACCGAACATTTGTTCCCATGGCGACCGCTTGACCATGTTGTACTTTTGACCGGCGTCAGAAATGGCTTGCCAATAGTCATGCAGCGCTTGACGTGCATTATCTCGGCCCTTCAGTACACCGTAGGCATACACCACCGCGTTCATTGACCCCGCACTGGTGCCGGAAAGCCCCTCAACCGCTATCCGGCCATCTTCGAGAAATTTATCCAATAGTCCCCAGGCAAACGCGCCATGTGCGCCGCCACCTTGCAACGCCAAATTGACGCGTTTGACACCGTTGGCAATCGACTTCGATGGTGTTTTTTTTGAATTGCGGATATGCGGGCGTTTTGTCGCTGTTTTCTTTGCACGCTTTTTGGTTACAGCGATTGTCTTAGTTTTCATTTGTATCGCCTTTCATGCCGCTATTGCGGCCTCCCCGTCCAAATAGAAAAGCGGCGAATAGGTTTACCCGGTTCGCCGCTTTTTAAGTTTTACGATGGCTTGCGCCAGACGAACTTTACAAAAACTCGCGCTTCAGATCGACCGTTGAGCGCACGCCAAGCTGATCGAAATTATGCTCAAGCCACTCGGTGGCCAGCGCACGGCCACGATCACGCAGCATGGTCAGGAATGCCCAATCGCTGGACATTTTGCTGGCAGATGAAAGATCAGACATCGCATTATCTGCGCGCACTGAGTGGATCAGTACGTACTTCAATTTATCGCGATGCTCGTCCTTGATCCAGCCGTCGTCGAGAAGCTTCTGCACGAAATAGACCGAGCGCAGTTCCTTGATGAGGGAAGAGTTGAAGGTAATTTCGTTGAGGCGGTTGGCGATATCTGCAGACGTCGTCGGTGGACCCGGACGCTCGATCGGATTGATGTGCAATATGACCACATCCCGCGATTCGGTGTAATAGAAGAGCGGATACAACACCGGGTTACCCATGTAACCGCCGTCCCAGTAGTGCTCGCCATTAATCTCGACGGCCTGAAAAACCTGCGGGAGACAAGCCGAAGCCAGCACAACACTTGCTGTGACCTCAGGGGTATGGAATATTTTCACCTTGCCGGTGCGCACATTGGTGGCGCAAATAAACAGCTTGGTGAGCTGGCTACGCTCAAGCTCTTCAAAGTCGACCTGCTGCTCAAGAACATCGCGCAGCGGGTTGTAATTCATCGGGTTCATTTGGTAAGGCGACAAGATGCTCATCATCGACTTCATCATGTCCTGAAGGGGGTTTTCCTTGTGTATAACGCCGAGGTCCCAAGGCATCTTTTTGACGGCAAATTTTTGTCCTGCATCGGAAATTGCTTTCCAGAAATCATGCAGCGCCTGACGAGCACCGTCGTTACCCTTCAGTTTTCCGTAGGCATACACCACAGCATTCATGGAGCCCGCGCTGGTACCGGAGAGCCCTTCGATCTCGACCCGCCCATCTTCAAGAAACTTGTCCATCACGCCCCAGCCGAAGGCACCATGCGCGCCACCGCCCTGCAGCGCCATATTGATTCGTTTGGGTTCGTTTCTTCTGACAATCGCAGGTGCAGCCACCACACCTGGACTCCATGCGACCGATTTGCTCACGTTTTTCTTCGCTGCCGGCTTAACCGCAGGCTTTGCCGCGACGCGAGCGGATGCGGCTGCGCTTGCCGGGCTCTTCGTTTTAGTTTTGGTAATGAGCTTTGTTTTCATTCTTTACCCTTTCACGCCCTGGGGCGGTTGGTGCATTGACGTTCAGGAGATCAGCCCGGTTTTGATCGCTAAGTCCGACCGGACCGAAAACACCAGTGCCCGATATCAGTGCGCTGTCCAGCCACCTTCTACCATGATGTTGGTACCTGTAATTGACGCAGCAGAATCACTGCACAGGAAAATCGCCGTACCGGCTACTTGCGCTGTCGTCACAAATTGCTTGGTCGGCTGTGCGGCCAGCAATACATCTTTCTTTACCTGCTCTTCGGTCATGCCGCGTGCTTTGGCGGTATCCGGAATCTGTTTTTCCACCAGCGGAGTCAGTACATAGCCGGGACAGATGGCGTTGCAGGTGATGCCTTTTTCCGCCACTTCCAACGCCACCGTCTTGGTAAATCCCATCACGCCGTGCTTTGACGCTACATAGGCGGATTTGAACGGCGAGGCAACCATGGCATGTGCAGAGGCAATGTTGATAATGCGCCCCCAGCCCTTGGATTTCATGTACGGCACTGCCATCTTTGTGGTGTGAAACGTAGATGACATGTTGATGGCAATGATGGCGTCCCACTTCGCTGTGGGGAAATCTTCGACTGGACAAACGTGCTGAATGCCGGCGTTGTTGACCAGAATATCAACACCGCCGAAATCGACGGCAGCTTTTTTCATCATCGCTTCGATTTGCTCAGGCTTGCTCATGTCGGCACCGTCATAAGTCACTTTGATGCCAAATTTGGAAGCAAGGCCCGCACGAAGTGTTTCAATTTCGACCGCGTCGCCAAATCCGTTCAATACCAGATTGACACCTTCCTTGGCAAAACCTTCCGCGATACCCAATCCGATACCGCTCGTGGATCCTGTCACAACCGCCGTTTTACCCTTCAGCATGGCCTGCTCTCCCTTGAAAAAATAACGAAAAATAAGTGTGGCAGTCACGATATTAAATCGGTCGGCTACCAGCGCGCATTGCGTTTTCCAGCTGACCAATCGCAATTTGGTTGGCCAGTGGCGTGAGTCTTGAATTATGCACGCTTACAATTGTTTGCGGTTTTTTTTGTCAGGAGTGTGAATTCGTCTATGACGATTCTCGATGGCAGCACACAATGCACAACTCAACCTCATGTGCAATACCCCGTCCGGGTGACGTATTGGCAGGCCGATACCGGTTGCGACATGAGTTGAGTGCCTGTGAAAAACCGCCGCAACGAGTGTGCACCTGACGATTTCTGATCGCATGGATCAGGGATAAAACGAGTGATGTTGGTAGGCACGATTGGACTCGAACCAACGACCCCCACCATGTCAAGGTGGTGCTCTAACCAGCTGAGCTACGTGCCTGTTTAATCACAACAGAACACTATTTTAGCCGATTGCGGCGTGCCGCTGCAATGTCGTGCGATGGCTGCGGCACAATGTTGACTGCTCGCGGGCGCGGAAGCTGACAAAAACCCTAATCCGCACCACCAATTTCCCGTGTGGCACCCGACGCCATCATGGCATCAATCTGTGCCTCCCCTAGTCCTGACTCACGCAAAATTTCCCGACTATGCTCGCCCAGCCTTGGCGCGAGACTTCGGATCGACAGGGGTGTCGCGCTCCATTCACCGACCGGCGCGGTGGTGCGCACGGTGCCTTCGGTCGGATGTTCGTAAAGCGGAAAAAATCCCGACGAATTCAGATGCGGATCATCGATCAGCGAATCCATATCGTGCATCGGCGTATTGGGTATGTCCGCCTTTTCCAGTAGCGCCTGCCATTCCGCCGTGGTGCGCGTGAGCATGATATCGGCGACAAATTGGTACACGTCGCGGATATTGGCGGCTCGCGACGTGTGATCGCAAAAACGTGGGTCGCTTTTGAGATCGTTACGGTCGATGGCCTCGAAAAAGTTGCGCCAATGTTTGTCGTTGTAAATCAGCACACAGAGATAGCCGTCACGGGTTCCATACGGACGCCGATGCGGCGCGATCAGGCGCGCGTAACCGGCGTCACCGATTGGCGGTTCAAACGTCTTGCCGCCCATGTGGTCTCCCAGCACGAATTGCGACAGGCTTTCGAACATCGTTACGTCCACCGATTGACCCTCGCCTGTGCGCTGTGCGTGAAACAACGCGCCGACTGTAGCGATCACAGTTTGCAGTCCGACACTGCGATCCCCCAGCGTGACGGGTGCGTAGCGCGGCACGTCGCTGCCCTGTTCAAGCGTTAACGAGGGTACGCCTGCGGCACCTTGAATCAGATCGTCATAGGCCGGTCGTCCGGCGTACGTGCCGCGTTCTGAAAATCCATAAGCACCAACGTAAACCAGCTTAGGGTTGATCGCCTTCACCGCTTCATAGCCAAGACCAAGTCGTGCCATTGCCTGCGGCCGAACGTTGTAGATCATTGCATCGGACTTCGCAATCAAGCGCTTGATCGCATCGAGTCCGGCAGGCGTTTTAAGATCCAACACCAGCGAACGCTTGTTTCGGTTTAGGTGCATGTGGATATGGCCCATGCCCGGATTCTTCATCGGCCCGACCCAGCGCATGTTGTCGCCTGTGGGTGCTTCAACTTTGATGATATCCGCACCCATATCACCCAAAATTTGCGTTGCGAACGGGCCCATCACGACGGTGGTGAGATCGAGAATGCGGATCCCGGCGAGCGGGCCTTTGTTGTCGGTGGAGAGAGTTGTCATTGAATTGTTGATGATTGATCGACAAACTATTCAGGCTGAATGCCTGCGTCCTTGACCATGGTTGCCCACTTTGCGATTTCCGTTTTTTGGAATGCACCCAGTTGCTCAGGCGTCGATGTCTGCACGCTGAGTCCTGATGCGGCCAGCCGGTCACGAATATCCTGACGTGCGAGCGCTTTTACCACCTCGGCATTGAGTTTCTTGACGATGTCAGCCGGCGTGTTGGCTGGCGCAAACAGGGCAAACCATGCCACCAATTCAAAGCCTTTCACAGCGCTGGCCATCGGCGGCACATTTGGCAATAACGGCGATGGTTCTGCCGACGTCACCGCTAGTGCCCTCACCTTGCCGGCTTTGATTTGTGGCAGGCCCGTGACTAAATCGGCAAAGATCATCGACACCTGACCGCCGATCACGTCGGTCAAGCCGGGAGGGATGCTTTTGTACGGCACATGCAACAGATCAATCTTTGCGCCAGTGGCCAGTGATGCGCCCGAAATAATACTGCCGGAGGAACCCGACGCGTATGAATATTTGCCCGGCTGTTTGCGCACGAGCGTAATCAACTCATCGAATGACTTCGCGGCAATATCGTTGTTGACGACAAGTACGAACGGAATGTTTGCGACCCGGGCAATTGGCACGAAATCCTTTAAAGGATCGTAATTTATTTTCTTCATCAAACTGGGATTGGCCGCGTGCGGCGTGTTGGTGCTCATGATGAGTGTGTAGCCATCCGGGGCCGCTTTCGCGACGAATTCCGCCCCGATGGAACCGTTGGCACCGGGTTTATTGTCGACGATGAATTGCTGGCCCAGCGCTTCTGATAGCAGTTGCCCGACCTGTCGTGCGACGGTATCGGTGGCGCTACCCGCGCCGAACGGGACCACTACTTTCACGGGTTTATTTGGATACGGCTGCGCGTAAATATTCCCAGCAACACTAATCAAACCCGCCAGTAAGAGTTGAAGCAATTGAAGTAATCGAAATGACATTTTGTTCTCCCTGGTTTGTTGATTTTGTATTCTTTTACGCTGCTAAAGTTTACTGCGCCACCGTGGTGGACACGATGTAACGTAAAAACACTAAACTCTAGCATTGGCGGGTGTTAAGAGCCATTTATGCCTGAAAACACCCGCCAACGCTAGAGTTTCATCATTTTATCTGCGTCTGACCGTTTCCACCCCCGGCACATCGCTCACGGCGCGCAGCACGCGTTGCAGATGTTCGGCCAATCGCACTTCCACTGTAAACCGCATCGACGCTCGATTGCCGCGCGATTGTGTGTTGACGCCGACAACATTCACACGCTCATGCGAGAGCGCTTCGGAGACATCCCGCAGCAGGCCTTGCCGGTCTTCCGCTTCCAGTTCGAAATCGGCCAGGAACGGCTGGTCGCAGGTATTGCCCCAATCAGCGGGCATGAGCCGTTCACGCTGCTCCGGGCTAAGCGAAGTGATGTTGACGCAATCCAATCGATGCACCGTCACGCCGCGCGCCTTTGTGACAAAACCGATGATCGGATCCGGCGGCACGGGCTTACAGCATTTGGCGACCATCGTCGCAATATTATTGATGCCCAGCACCAGCACGCCGCTGGATGATTTCGATGTTGCCGCTGATGCGCCAACCGCAATCGCTGGTGCGGCTTCTGCCTCAAGTGTCGTTGTAGTTTTTGATGCCACGTCTCGCAATTCGCGTATCAATACTTCAATTTGATGCGGTGTGATTTCATTCCTGCCAATTGCGGCCAGGCATTCATCAAGCTCCTTGTGCCCCAACGCGGTGGTGACTTTTTCCAGCGCAATCGCCGTCGCACCCGCGCGCGCGAGCTCACGTTCCATCGTCTGACGGCCATGCGCAACATCGACCTCAAAATACTCCTGCCGAAACCACGCACGCACCTTGGCCAGCGCCCGATGGCTCGACAAAAATCCCAGTTGTGGATTAACCCAGTCGCGTGAAGGTCCGCCCAGTTTTGCGGCAAGAATTTCGACCCACTGCGCGTTCTGCAATTTGGTATTGAGCGGCACGATCTGGCCGTCAAGTTTTGCACCTCGGCAGCGATGCCCAAGATCGGTATGGACGTGATACGCAAAGTCGACCGGGGTTGACCCGCTTGGCAGATCGACGACCTTGCCCTGCGGCGTAAACACGTAGATCGTATCGTTGAACAACCCCTGCTTTACCTGATCCGAAAAACTGCCCTGGTCCACCAGTTCGCGTTTCCATTCGAGCACTTGCCTGAGCCAGGCAATTTTCGACTCAAATTTCTTGTCGCCAGCACTTTTGTGGCTCGCGCCTTCTTTGTAGCGCCAGTGGGCAGCGACACCGTGCTCAGATGCCGCATGCATTTCGCGGGTGCGAATCTGCACCTCCAGCGTCTTGCCTTCAGGGCCAACGACAGCGGTGTGCAACGACTGATAATTATTTGCCTTCGGCTGGGCAATGTAATCGTCAAACTCGCCTTGTATCGGCTGCCAAAGATCGTGGGCGAGGCCAAGCACGGCGTAACAATCGGCCACGTTATAGACCAGCACCCGAATGGCGCGAATGTCGTAGAGTTTTTCAAACGCGATATTCTTCGATTGCATTTTACGGTGAATCGAAAAAATATGCTTTGGCCTGCCGGCGAGCTCGGCCGAAATGCCAAGCTTGTCCAATTCAGTGTGCAACACGGCAAGAACGCGGCCAATGTAGGCCTCGCGTTCGCCGCGTTTGCCATCGAGCTGCGCGGCGATGCGCTTGTAAAGTTCGGGATCGAGAAACCGGAAACTGAAATCTTCCAGTTCCCATTTGATCTGGAATACGCCCAAACGGTTGGCGAGCGGCGCAAACAGATCATTGGTTTGCTGCCCGGCGACACGGCGTGTGGCGTCATCTGCCTTGGTGATCGAGCGCATGAACACAACGCGCTCTGCAAGTTTGATCAAGACCACACGCACATCATCGGCCAGTGCCAACAGCATCTTGCGCAAGGTTTCCAGGTTGGGATTATTGGTAGCGTTGCCCGGCTGCGCGCTGATACTGTCGATGCGCCCTGCCCGCTGCACGCCGCTGACGAGCGCCCATACGTCAGGCCCAAACGCGTCCCCGATCAGCACGGAATCAATCGCACTACGCGGCATGCTGGCCACAATCAGCGCGGCAGCGATGGTTTCATCGTCCGCGTCAATATTGAGCAGCACGTCGGCTGTGGCCAATGCGAACGCCAGCAATCGCTGCCGCGCGCCATCTTCGCTGGCCAGTGCGGCGGCTGCAACGAAGTCAAGCGCGCGGACGGACATGTCCCGGCTGCCAAGCAATCGCCGAATGCCGACACTCGAATCAGCGTCGTGAGAATTTTCGATCAGCATGATTCACATTTTAGGCCAAGCAAACTCACGTCACCGTGTTGCGCAGGGAAAAAAGGTATATTCGGGCATGGTGGTTGCTTTGTCGTTGTTGTAGCGTCGGTATTGACATTGCTCTGTCGGTTTGTCATGCATTGTTAAGTCTCCACCACCTCACTAAAATAATCTTATGGCGCTCAAACCTTTTTATAACGAAATGTATGCCGCTGACGGTAGTGTTCGTCCGCAGTACGCCGGATTTGCGAAGTGGCTCGAAAACACGCCGCCAGAGAAAATTGCCCAGAACCGCGAAGCTGCCGATTTAATGTTCCATCGTGTCGGTATTACTTTCGCTGTCTACGGGGAGACCACCGGCACCGAACGCCTGATTCCATTCGACATCGTGCCGCATGTCATCCCCGGCGAGAAATGGGAGGAAGTGGCGCGCGGCCTGACGCAGCGCATCACCGCCCTCAACGCCTTTCTCCATGACGTTTACTTTGAACAGAAAATTCTGAAGGCGGGCAAAGTCCCTGCCGATAAAGTGCTCGGGAACAGTCAATTTCGGCCCGAAATGATGCACGTTAACGTGCCCGGTGGCGTTTACGCACACGTTGCGGGCATTGATTTGGTGAAGGACGCGGACGGCGAATATTACGTGCTGGAAGACAATCTCCGCACTCCTTCCGGTGTGTCCTATCTGCTGGAAAATCGCAAGATGATGATGCGACTCTTCCCTGAACTGTTCGCATCACAAAACATTCGCCCGGTCGATCACTATCCCGACATGTTGCTGGAGACATTGCGCAACGCGGCACCCATCGGCGTAGACAGCCCGACCATCGTGCTGATGACGCCGGGTAATTTTAATTCGGCCTACTTTGAGCATGCGTTTTTGGCGCAGCAAATGGGAATCGAGCTCGTTGAGGGCGTCGACTTGTTTGTTCAGGACAACACCGTTTTTATGCGCACCACGCAAGGGCCGCAAAAAGTCGACGTGATTTATCGCAGGATTGACGATGACTTTATCGATCCGTTAGCGTTCCGCCCTGATTCCATGCTCGGTGTTCCGGGCCTGATGAACGCGTACCGCGCTGGACGGGTAACATTGGCAAACGCAGTGGGCACGGGTGTGGCAGACGATAAATCGCTCTACCCATACGTGCCGGAAATGATTCGTTTTTATCTCGGTGAGGAACCGATTCTAAAAAACGTGCATACCTACATTCTCACCAACAAGGCCGATCTTGACTATGTCATCGCCAACATGGCAGACCTGGTGATCAAGGAAACACAAGGTTCGGGTGGCTACGGCATGTTGGTCGGCCCGATGTCTACCAAGGAAGAACGCGAACGTTACAAGCGCCGGGTGCTCGATGCGCCGGAGCGTTTTATCGCCCAGCCGACATTGTCGCTGTCAACTTGTCCGACGTTTATCGGCAAAGGTCTGGTTCCGCGGCATATTGATTTGCGTCCTTACATTCTCTCTGGCAAGTCGGTTAATTTTGTACCCGGCGGTTTGACCAGGGTCGCACTCCGCGAGGGTTCGCTCGTCGTTAACTCTTCCCAGGGTGGTGGCGTCAAAGATACCTGGGTGGTCGATTAGCATGCTCAGCCGAACCGCTTCAATGCTTTACTGGATGTCGCGCAACGTTGAGCGTGCCGAAAACACCGCGCGTATTTTGGACGTTGCGTACCGCATGTCACTGCTGACCAAAGATCCTGATTTACAAGATCAGGAGTGGTTTGCGCCGCTCAATATCACGGGTTCCTTATTTCCGTTCAGCGGACGCCATTCGATTGTATGCGCCAAGGAAGTACTGCATTTCATGGCGCTTGACGCTGAGAATCCTTCGTCGATATACAACTGCGCCAAGCAGGCCCGTGAAAATGCGCGCGCCGTCAGGGGATCAATCACCAGTGAAATGTGGGAAGTGCTCAATGCCACTTGGCTGGAAATGCAGAATATGGACGAGGACCGCTTGTATGCACGCGGCATCTCGACTTTTTTTGAATGGGTAAAAGAACGCTCGCATTTATTTCGTGGCGTGACGTTCGGCACCATGCGTCGCGATGAGGCCTTCGAGTTCCATCGCCTCGGCACATACATGGAACGTGCTGACAATACCGCGCGGATGCTCGACGTGAAATACCATGTGTTATTACCGAGCGTGGATGATGTCGGTGGCGCGGTCGATTATTACCAGTGGTCTGCGGTGCTGCGTTCGGTATCGGCCTATGAATCATATCGCAAGGTCTACCGCGATTCGGTTACGCCCGTGCGCATCGCTGAGCTATTGATACTCAGGGTGGATATTCCCCGGTCGCTGCATTTCTGCATGCATGATGTATACGAGATCCTTTGCACCGTACAAAACCGTTCATCAGCAGAAGCGACGCGACAGGCAGGCGAAATTTACGCAGCGATGCAATTTGGCCGCATCAGCAATATATTCCATACCGGATTGCACGAATACCTGACCGAGTTTCTGGAATCAACAGATCGGCTGGGCGAAGAGATCAACGACGCTTTTTTCGCGCCCGAAGTTGTCGCGACGACAGAAAAATAATTTGCGCCCGGAGATGTTGACATGACTTATTGCGTAGCCCTGCGTTTGGACTCAGGGATGATATTCGCATCCGACTCGCGAACCAACGCGGGGGTGGACCATATCGCGACGTTCTGCAAAATGCGCGTCTACGAAAAGCCGGGCGACCGCGTCATCGTGCTGCTGTCCAGCGGCAATTTGGCGATCACGCAGGGCGTGATTAATATTCTTGACCGTCACCAAAAAGCGCCGCAAGGCGAGGACACCATTTGGTCGGTCAGTTCGATGTTCGATGTAGCGGCCTTAGCCGGCGATGCGCTGCGCGAAATGCAACAGCGCGATGGCAAGATGCTCATGCAAAGCGGTATTGAGGCATCGGCCAATATCATCGTCGGCGGGCAAATCGCGGGCGAGGATGAGCGGCTGTTTCACATTTATTCGCAGGGTAATTTTATCGAAGCGTCTGATGAAACGCCCTATTTCCAATTGGGCGAAGCAAAGTACGGCAAGCCCATTCTTGATCGGGTGTTGACACCCGGTACGCCGCAAAAAGAGGCGGCCAAGTGCGTGCTGATCTCTTTCGATTCAACGATCAAATCAAATATCTCCGTAGGCTTGCCCATCGACATGCTGTGGTATCCGCGTGATTCGCTGCGGGTAGGAGTGCAGCAACGCATACGCGAAGGCGATCCGTATTTCTCGATGCTGCGGCAACGCTGGGGCGGTGGATTGCGGCGCGTATTTGGTGAGTTGCCAGATCCGGATTGGATGGAATGATTTATGTCGTGACGGGTCGCAGTCACTCATTGCGTGTGACCCGTCACGTCCCACCCGCCGCGCATCACGAGCTAAAAAAATGACAATCAGAGTCGCACTGCACCACAAAACCCATTACAAGTTTGATCGCGCGATCAACCTCTCGCCGCATGAAGTGCGCCTGCGCCCCGCGGCACACTGCCGGACACCGATTGAAAGCTATTCGCTCACCGTAAAACCAGAAAAACATTTCCTCAACTGGCAGCAAGACCCTTACGGCAATTGGCTGGCTCGTTTGGTGTTTCCTGAAAAAACCCGTGAGCTTTCCATCACCGTCGATCTCGTCGCAGAAATGACGGTAATCAATCCGTTCGACTTTTTTATCGAGCAATACGCGGAGCAATTTCCGTTTTCGTATACGCCGGAAAACAAGCGGGAGCTTGCGGCATATTTGGATATCGATCCGTCAGGGCCACTATTGTTGGCGTGGATTGAACACGCGCGCAAAACAATTCTGAATAAGCCGATTATCACCATCGATTTCATCATCGCGCTAAACACTCGGCTTCAGCACGACATCCAGTATCTGATCCGCATGGAACCGGGCGTGCAGACGCCTGAGAAAACGCTGGGTAGCGGCATGGGCTCGTGCCGGGATAGCGGCTGGCTGCTGGTGCAGATTCTTCGCCACTTCGGCATCGCCGCGCGATTTGCGTCGGGCTATCTGATCCAGCTCGTCGCCGACCAAAAAGGCCTCGACGGCCCCAGCGGTACCGACAAGGATTTCACCGACCTGCACGCCTGGGCCGAAGCGTACCTCCCCGGTGCCGGCTGGGTGGGACTAGACCCCACCTCCGGATTACTCGCGGGTGAAGGCCACATCCCGCTCGCGTGCGCCGCCATTCCGACTTCAGCCGCGCCAGTGTCCGGGTTCACAGATGTCTGTGAAACCACGCTCGAATTTGAGATGTCGGTCACGCGTATATCTGAGGACCCGCGCGTCACCAAGCCATACAACGAGACGCAATGGAGTTTGATCAATGCGCTTGGCGAATCAATAGATAGCGAGCTCGATAAAGGCGATGTGCGGCTGACGATGGGTGGCGAACCAACCTTCGTTTCAATCGACGACATGGAAGGCCCGGAATGGAATGTGACGGCGCTGTCGCCGAAAAAACTCGACCTATCGATTGCGTTGTTGCGCAAGCTAAAACCAAAGTTTAGTTCGGGCGCATTGATCCATTTTGGCCAGGGCAAGTGGTACCCCGGCGAGCCGCTGCCGCGCTGGGCATTGTCGTGCTACTGGCGACCAGATGGTCACGCATTGTGGGCAAACGATGCCCTGATCGCGTTTGATGTTGGAAAAAATCTACTCAAGAAAAATGACGCCAAAGCGTTCGTGCAAGAGCTCGCCATTCAGCTCGGATTGCATACCGATTACGCGATAGCTGCGTTTGAGAGCGTGCTGAGAACGATTCGCGATGAAGCCGAACTGCCGGACAATATCGATCCGCTTGGCCCGGATCTGAAAAACGCCGCTGTCCGCAAAAAACTGGTCGATCAATTGACCGGCAGTATCGGCGAGCCCATCGGCTATGTGCTGCCGTTGAAAGCAATCGAACGCAAGGAGGCCACCGCTGCGACCGAGTGGGCGTCGAGCTTTTGGCCATTGAAAGCCAAACATCTGTTTGTTGTTGAAGGCGATTCGCCAATTGGTTTCCGGTTGCCGCTAAGTTCGCTTCCCGCAATTGCCCCGGAAGACGTTGAGGCGATCATCCCGGTCGATCCATTTGCAGAACAGGATGCGCTGCCGACTACGGCATCGGTAAAGCGTGCGCAGAAAACCCCAGCTAAACCTGCGGCGGTTGCGCTGCAGAAAGGCAAATCTGCCAAGGAGATCGTACGCACCGCCCTTTGCGTGGAAGTGCGCGAAGGCATGCTGCACACCTTTATGCCGCCGCTGGCGCTGCTGGAAGACTATCTGGCGCTTGTCGCTGCCATCGAAGCGAGTGCCTCGGTACTTGGCATCCCGGTACGGATTGAGGGCTATACGCCCCCGTCTGACAAACGCATCAAGAAATTTGCGATCACGCCGGACCCGGGTGTGATTGAAGTCAACATACATCCCTCGTCCTCATGGGCTGAGCTCGTTGCCAACACGACGACACTTTATGAAGAAGCCCGCCTGTCGCGGCTGGGCACCGAAAAATTCATGCTTGATGGTCGCCATACCGGGACCGGTGGTGGCAACCACGTCACGGTCGGTGGATTGACACCTGCCGATAGCCCGATGCTTCGACGGCCTGACCTGTTGCGCAGCTTGATTACCTACTGGCAGAACCATCCCGCGCTGTCGTACTTATTTTCAGGCACATTCATCGGCCCGACCTCGCAAAGCCCGCGCGTCGATGAAGCGCGACACGATTCGCTATACGAACTTGAAATCGCATTCGAACAAATGGATGCCGAGATCGCAGCCGGTAAAAGCCGCGAGTCCGCCAAACCGTGGTTGGTAGATCGCCTGCTGCGTCATTTCCTGGTCGATCTCACGGGCAACACCCACCGCTCTGAATTTTCCATCGACAAGCTCTACTCACCAGACGGTCCGACAGGGCGATTAGGCCTGCTCGAATTTCGCGCTTTTGAAATGCCGCCGCACCCGCAGATGAGTCTTACGCAGACGCTACTGTTGCGCGCGCTGATCGCCAGATTCTGGAGGACACCCTATCGCGGAAACCTGATTCGCTGGGGAACCGAATTACATGATCGTTTCATGCTGCCCTACTTTGTGGCGCAGGATATGAAAAGCGTGGTCGACGATTTGGTCGCTGCGGGGTATGCGGTGCAGTTTGACTGGTTCGCACCTTTCCTCGAATTTCGCTTCCCGCGATATGGGACGGTGGCCTATCAGGGCGTCGAGTTGGAATTGCGACAAGCTATCGAGCCTTGGCACGTGCTCGGCGAAGAGATGGCCGGCAGCAGTACAGCGCGTTACGTCGATTCGTCACTTGAACGCATGCAAGTTCGTGTGACCGGGATGACGCAACAACGCCACGCCGTTACCTGCAACGGACGCGTCGTACCGATGACACCAACCGGCACGCCGGGCGAGTTCGTGGCCGGTGTGCGCTATCGTGCATGGGCACCGCCATCGGCGCTGCACCCCACCATCGGCGTTCACGCGCCGCTGGTTTTCGATATTGTCGATACCTGGGCACGCCGCTCGGTTGGCGGCTGTACGTATCACGTCACCCATCCTGGCGGTCGGAGTTACGACGATTTTCCGGTGAACGCGTTCTCGGCCGAAGCGCGGCGTGTTGCGCGCTTCCAGAAAATCGGCCATACGCCGGGCCCGATGGATTTCAAGCAGGAAGGAAGAAATCCTGCGCACCCGTTCACACTGGATTTGCGTCGACAGCCTGACTTCGATAGTGCGCAAGTGATGGCGATTCGCGCGGGCGAACAGTAAACTGAAGAATACTCACAAATTCGGCTAAACACCAGCACTGGTGAGGCTTGTGGCATTAAAACGCTCGGAGAAGCCTGTCAATGCTAGTGAATCCCCTTAATGTGCCTCTCGAAAACGTAGATTTAGCCGCCGATAAAGCGGCTGCGCAATACGTGAAAGACGAATTGGTAAACGTCACCTTTGCGACGGCCGATGGGCAATTGATCAGCCGCGAGGGACCCAATCAATTCCATCGCGGCGACGCATTGATTTCCACAGCGAACGGAGACAAATGGAGCGTCTCGCGAACTCGTTTTGAGGCCAAGTACGAACCGCGTCCGCCCTTAAGCGCGAGCGAAGACGGCCAATACAGATCGAGGCCGATTCCCGTGCTGGCCAAACAGATGCCAATACCATTCACGATTGCCCGCTCCAAAAGTGGTGATGTGTTGCAAGGGTTGGCGCACGATTGGTTGCTGCAATACGCTCCGGGTGACTATGGCATCATCGGCAACGACCGGTTTCAACAGGTTTATCGCCTGCACAAGTCATAGAAATATTGCCCGCAACAAAGGTCCGCCACGCAAAAAACAAGATGCTCGATACCAACGCGCGAAAATATCTCCAGCCACTTCTCGATCACGTTGCAAGCGCCTGTCTGCGGCTCGGCATCAGCGCCAACGCGCTCACGTGTATTGGCATGCTGGTTGGCCTCGCGGCGGCCGTGCTGGTATTGCGGGAGCATGTCGTCGCCGGTGTGGTGGTGCTATGGCTATCCGGGCTGATCGACGCAGCCGATGGCACACTCGCGCGCATGACCGCGCCTAGCCCGATGGGCGCAATACTCGACATCACGTTTGATCGCATGGTTGAAGTCGCGATGATTGTAGTCCTCGCCTGCAACTATCCTGACGCGCGATTTGAACTCGTGATTCTGGCTGGCATCATCGCCATCGCGATGTCATTATTTCTCTCGATTGGTGCTGCGGTCGCCAATCAATCCATCAAGTCATTCCACTACGCGCCAGGCTTAGGCGAACGAACGGAAGCTTTCATCTGCCTGTCGCTGATGGCGCTGGACAGTGCGCGGCTGATAATGTGGACATGGGTTTTCATCGGCGTGATCGTGTTCACGATGGCGCAGCGGATGTTTCACGCTTATCGGATGTTGTCGGGTGGGGCTGGGGCGGATAGAAAAGGCTAGCGTGGTGCAGGTCGTGGCGACGGTTTTGTTCGCCATACTAACAAGACTCTAACGCTGGTGCGTTTATCAGGGCAATACTGTCTGTAAATGCCCGCCGAATGGCGTTCTGCGATCATTTACGTTGGAAAAAATAGGCCTTGCGACTCTTATTATTGTCCGACCCTAGTCGACACCGAATCAATGCGAGCCTGGCCCCTTTAATTCCCTATTTCAGAAACTCACCGCGAAGATCGTTGCAGATCGCCCCAACACGATTTATCACCTCTACCAAAGCGCGTACGG
>JAYURJ010000046.1:0-5858 GCA_043756275.1 Betaproteobacteria bacterium
TCGTTCATTTCCTCTTTGGTGGGAATGCGCTTCGTGACCACCTTCAACTGCGAGACATCAAAGTCGTCCGAGCTCTGCACCAGCAAGCCGCCACCGACGCGCTTCATATCGACATCCTTTACAGCGGGAGCGAGCGGCAGGGCGAGCAGACGAACGTTCTGCTTCGCGGCAAATACTTTGCGCGCCTCATTGCTGAATGCAGGCGCAAGAACAACTTCAACAAACTGCTTCGCGACCGCTTCCGCAGTCGCGCCGTCCACTTCGCGATTGAAAGCAATGATGCCGCCAAACGCAGAAGTCGGGTCGGTTTCCAGTGCACGCAGATAGGCAGTCAAGGTATTTTCCGCAATCGCCACACCGCAGGGATTGGCGTGCT
Organism: Betaproteobacteria bacterium; assembly: GCA_043756275.1. GTDB lineage: Bacteria > Pseudomonadota > Gammaproteobacteria > Burkholderiales > Usitatibacteraceae > UKL13-2. The sequence continues at coordinate 377 of JAYURJ010000046.1, forward strand.
TGACGATGACGCACGTCGGCACGTCGAAGGCGCGGCAACATTGCCATGCGGCATCCGCGTCGGCGATATTGTTATAGGAGAGCTCTTTGCCTTGCAGTTGCGTGTAGTGCGCAAGCGTGCCAGACGCAGGATGCTTTTCAACATAGAACGCAGCGTCCTGATGCGGATTTTCCCCGTAACGCATGTCCTGCGCCTTGGTAAAGCTGAGGTGCAATTTGTCCGGGAATGCGCGGCGATTGTTATCTTCATCCAGCGATGAAAGATAGGTGCTGATCATGCCGTCGTATTCAGCGGTATGCGTGAACGCCTTTTTGGCCAGCGCAAATCGTGTGGCATGGCCGAGCGCGCCACCGTGTGCGCTCATTTCTTTCATGAGATTCTTGTAGTCCCCCGAATCAGTCACGATGGCGACGAATGGATAGTTCTTCGCGGATGCGCGCACCATCGCCGGGCCACCGATGTCGATGTTTTCAATGGCATCTTCCAGCGACACATCGGGTTTGGCAATCGTGGCTGCGAATGGATAGAGATTCACCACCACCATATCAATGGCCGGGATGTCGTGTTTTTTCATCGCATCAATGTGATGCGCGAGATCGCGACGTGCGAGGATGCCGCCGTGCACGCGCGGATGCAGCGTTTTCACGCGGCCATCCATCATCTCTGGAAATCCAGTGTAGTCGCCCACCTCAACGACCTTGACACCATTCTCTGCAAGCAATTTAGCTGTGCCGCCTGTAGACAGGATTTTGACGTTGCGGCTGGCGAGGAATTTCGCAAACTCGACTACGCCGGTCTTGTCGGACACGCTGATAAGCGCGCGCTGGATGGGGATGAGATTATTTGTCATGTTCTCTGCGACGGGCGATTTTTGATCGAATGGCGTTGAATCGAGTAAGGCTGGTGGCGCGGGTTCAGCTTTGATCACCCACACTCGCAACCTGCTGCCGGCTCACTCGATACCATGTTGCGTGAGTTTTTTTCGCAGGGTATTGCGATTCAACCCGAGCAGCTCTGCCGCCCGTGTCTGGTTGCCTTCGGCGTGATGTAGCACCACTTCGAGCAACGGCTTTTCGACGTTGGCCACGACCATGTCATAAATATCGGTCGCACCTTCGCCATCAAGGTCATGAAAATACTGCTTCATCATTTTCCGCACACATGCGGACAATTCACTATCCCGTTGCACATTCATTTTTTTGTTTCCTGTTTTTATTGTTGGAGTTCTATTGTGAACCGCTCCCTAGCTCCCTACGCCGCTTTTCTGCAAGCAGCCTCTTCCCCGTCGATCAAACGCGCAAAAAACTTGTCCAGCGCTGCGGCCTGCTTTGCAGCGTCGTCAATCATGTTCATGTCTTGCCGAAACGCCATGCCGCCTGGCAGTGCCGCCACATACCAGGCGATGTGCTTTCGGGCGATACGCAAACCTTTTACATCTCCGTAAAAGCCGTGTAACTCCCGCAAATGCGTGGCGGCAATGGCATGTATTTCGGCGTAGGTCGGCGCGGCAAGCTGTTTGCCGGTTTCAAGATAATGCGCGATCTCACGGAAAATCCACGGACGGCCTTGTGCTGCCCGACCGATCATCACCGCATCGCAGCCAGTGTGGCTAAGTACAAATTTTGCCTTCTCCGGCGAATCAATATCGCCATTGGCTGTCACCGGAATATTCACGTTTTGTTTGACCGCACGAATGGTGTCGTATTCAGCGGCACCCTCGTAAAGATCGCTGCGCGTTCTGCCGTGCACGGCGAGCGCGGCAATGCCGCATTGCTCAGCCAAGCGTGCAATGGTGAGTGCATTTTTATGCTCGCGATCCCAGCCCGTACGAATCTTCAGTGTGATTGGAACATTGACGGCATTCACAACAGCTTCCAGAATTTTTGCCACCAATGACTCATCTTTCATCAACGCGGAACCCGCATCGACTTTGCAGACCTTCTTGGCGGGGCAGCCCATGTTGATGTCGATAATGTGCGCGCCTTTATCGACGTTGTAACGTGCGGCGTCAGCCATCATTGCTGGTGCCGCACCGGCGATCTGCACCACGATGGGGTTTACTTCTCCTTCGTGATCACCGCGTCGTATTGATTTCTCTGTCTCCCACAAACGACTATTGGAGGCCACCATTTCACTCACCGCCATGCCCGCACCCATGCGCTTGCACAATTGGCGAAATGGCCGATCAGTGACACCTGCCATCGGTGCGGCGATCAGATTGTTAACGAGTTTGATATTGCCGATTTGCAAGAAGAAGGCCTGAAATTGAATGCGGTGTGTTGCTCAAACAACAGGCGCTCATTTTATAGGCAATTCATTTCATCACAAAATGAATTTTGTATTTTCGAGAAGTATTTCTTAACTAACTGATTTTTTGTGGAAGTGAACATCCATAACCGCCGCCGCCCGGAGTTTCGAGCACGAATACATCACCGACATTCATTTGCGTTTCGTCGGAATAAGCCAATTCCGTGCGGCTTCCATCCGTTCTCTCGACCCAGGTCTTGCCCAAACCGCCGACCGCACCGCCATTCATGCCGAAATTTGGCACGCGCCGATGGCCGGCAAGAATGGCGGCGGTCATTGGCTCGAGGAAACAAATTTTCCGCGTCGCACCATTACCGCCGTGCCATCTGCCGGCACCACCGCTGCCATGGCGAATTGAATGCTCCACCACCCGTACCGGATAACGCCACTCAAGGATCTCCGGGTCGGTCATGCGTGAATTTGTCATGTGCGCCTGCACGGTGTCGCAGCCATTGAAGTTTGGACCTGCGCCGGTACCCCCCGAAACGGTTTCGTAATACTGGTACGTGTCATTGCCAAAAGTAACGTTGTTCATCGTGCCCGAGCTTGCCGCCATCACGCCGAGCGCGCCGTAGAGTGCATCGGTAATGCACTGCGATGTTTCAACATTGCCCGCGACGGTGGCCGCCGGCGGATGCGGATTGAGCATCGAACCTGCCGGGATGACGATCTCAAGTGGTTTCAAACACCCGGCGTTGAGTGGAATGTCGCTATCGACCAATGTGCGAAACACATACAACACGGCGGCGGTGACAACGGCTGAAGGTGCGTTGAAATTGGATTCGAGCTGTGGCGAGGTGCCGGTGAAATCGATGGTCGCGCTGCGTTTATCAACACCGACGGTGATGCTCACTCTTATCACCGCGCCGTTATCCATTTCGTAGGCGAAGCTGCTATTCTTCAGCGACCCGATGATGCGTCGCACGCTTTCCTCCGCGTTGTCCTGCACGTGTTGCATATAGGCCTTGACGACATCGAGTCCGAAATGCGCCACCATTCTGCCCAGCTCCTGCACACCTTTTTCGTTGGCCGCAATCTGCGCGCGCAAGTCGGCGATGTTTTGGTCTGGATTGCGTGCCGGATGTTTGGCACTACTCAATCGCGCACGCATTTCTGCTTCCCGCATAACGCCACCGTGTTTTCCTCCAGCGACAAGCTTAACGTTGTCAAGCAATACGCCTTCGTCCTCCACAGTTTTCGAAAACGGCGGCATAGAACCAGGCGTGATGCCGCCGATATCAGCATGATGGCCGCGCGAACCGACATAAAAAAGAATTTCGTCAGCATCAAAGGCAAACACCGGAGTTACAACCGTTACATCCGGCAAATGGGTGCCGCCGTTGTAGGGGTCGTTCAACACATACACATCGCCCCGCCGCATTTTTCCCGCATTTTTGCGCACGACCGTTTTGATGCTCTCGCCCATCGAACCCAGATGCACCGGCATGTGCGGCGCATTGGCGATCAGGTTGCCTTGGGCATCAAACAGCGCGCAACTGAAATCCAGCCGCTCCTTGATATTGACCGAGTACGCGGTATTGGCCAGCCGCAAACCCATCTGCTCGGCAATCGACATGAATAAATTGTTGAATACCTCCAGCATGACTGGATCAGCTTTCGTGCCGACGGCATAACGCACCGCACGAGGGGCCACGCGGGTAAGTACCAGATGATTGAGCGCAGTGACTTCGGCCTGCCAGCCGGGTTCGACAATGGTTGTGCCATTCTTTTCAGCGATGATCGCGGGCCCGTCGATGCGCTGTCCAAGGCACAATTGCTCGCGCAGATAGATCGGTGTGGCGTGCGCTTTACTGTCGCTGGTGACAGACGCGGTCTCAATCGGGATGGCAGATGTTTTGGCGGCGAGGCCGAACGAATGTGTCGTCGGTGTATCGGTACCGCCAATTGCTTCGCAACTCACGGCTTCAGCGATGAGCGCACGACCGGGCATGAGAAAGCTGAAACGCTTTTTATACGCGGTATCGAATTCGCACCGCATCTCATCCAGCGCGCCAAAGTTGACGATCAACGCCGAATCGGTGCCCTCGTAACGCAAATGAACCCGGCGCTTCAATTGAACTTTTTCTGACGCAACACCTTGCGTTTCAACTTCGGCAGAGGCCAGTAACCCGAGTTGCGAAAGTTCCTCTCGAAGCCTATCCATACTGTCCGATGTCAACGCGAGTTCCACCGCCTTCTCGCGCATGGCGACAATATCTGCCAGCCCCATGCCGTACGCCGAGAGCACGCCCGCCAGCGGATGTATGTACACGCGCGTCATGCCGAGTTCATCGGCGACGAGACAGGCATGCTGGCCGCCAGCGCCGCCGAAACAGCTCAGCGTATATTCAGTCACGTCGTGGCCGCGTTGCACGGAAATAAATTTGACCGCGTTTGCCATATTGGCCACGGCAATGCGGATAAAGCCTTCTGCAACTTGTTCCGGCGACTGTTTTTCACCCGTCGCCGCTTCAATTTCCATGGCTAGGGCGGCAAATTTAACCCGCACGATCTCAGCGTCCAGCGCCGCATCGCCTTTGGGGCCGAACACAGTGGGAAAATGGCCCGGTTGAATTTTTCCGAGCATGACATTGCAATCGGTAACCGTCAGCGGCCCGCCACGGCGATAGCAAGCCGGGCCTGGGTTGGCACCGGCTGAATCGGGGCCGACGCGATAGCGCTGACCATCGAAATGCAGAATTGATCCCCCACCTGCTGCGATGGTGTGAATCGCCATCATGGGCGCACGCATGCGCACACCGGCGACCTGTGTCTCGAATTCGCGCTCAAGTTCGCCGGCAAAGTGGGAAACGTCGGTCGAGGTGCCGCCCATATCAAAGCCGATGATTTTGTCGAAGCCTGCCACTGCCGCCGTGCGCACCATGCCGATAATGCCGCCCGCCGGGCCGGACAGGATGGAGTCCTTGCCCTGAAATTTAGTCGCATCGGTGAGGCCGCCGTTGCTCTGCATAAACATGACTTTGCAACCGGGCAATTCGCCCGCGACTTGATCAACATAACGCCGCAGGATCGGTGACAGATAGGCGTCCACCACAGTGGTATCGCCCCGAGACACGATCTTCATCAGCGGGCTGACTTGATGCGAAACCGATACTTGCCTGAACCCAGTCAGACGCGCCAATTCAGCCACAAGCACTTCGTGCTCCCGATAGCG
>JAYURJ010000047.1:0-5832 GCA_043756275.1 Betaproteobacteria bacterium
CGACTTCGATATTGTGCAGGTATCGCGTTATGGCGATAAAACTGTTGGCGCGCAATTGAACTGGCGGGTAGCGCCGCGCGACAATATCGTTGGGCGCAATGTGATCATTCTCGACGATATTCTCGATGAAGGCATCACGCTGGCCGCAATCGTGGATCTGGTCAAGCGCAATGGCGCGAAATCGGTGGCGTGTGCGGTGTTTTGCGTAAAAGACTACGGCGAAGAAATCAACAATAAAAAGCCGTTGAAAGCTGAATACGTGGGCATCAGCGTGCCGAACCGTTTCGTTTTCGGTTACGGCATGGATGTGTCGGGCGCATGGCGGAATCTCCCGGCCATTCACGCCGTAATAGGGAAGTAATCAATGCTGGCGATTATTGGCGGTACCGGTCTATCCAATCTCACCAATCTTGAAATCACGCGCCGCGAAGTCGTGCGCACGCCTTATGGCGAGCCATCCGGTCATCTCACGTTCGGAAAAATCGGCAAGGCCGAAGTAATTTTTCTGGCGCGTCACGGTTATGGCCATACCATCGCGCCGCATGAAGTTAATTACCGCGCCAATATCTGGGCGCTACAATCTCTGGGTGTGACACGGGTGCTGGCGGTAAATTCTGTCGGTGGTATCGCAGCCGACATGGGGCCCGGTGTGATCGGTGTGCCGGATCAACTGATCGATTACACGCACGGACGCAAACACACTTTTTTTGAAGTCGAAGCGGAAGTCACGCACATCGATTTTACGTTTCCGTATTGCACGCTCGCGCGGATGTTGTATTTGGCGGCGGCCAAGGCGGTGTCGATCAATGTGCTGGAGTCCGGCGTGATCGGCGTCATGCAAGGGCCGCGTCTGGAAACGGTTGCAGAAATCAACCGTCTGGAACGCGATGGCTGCACCATGGTTGGCATGACGACGATGCCCGAGGCCAGCCTCGCGCGCGAACAAAATTTATCCTACGCCACACTGGCGCTCTCCATGAATCACGCGGCAGGACGTGGCTCATCGGCGGCGGGCATCAAGCTCAAAGATGCGGACGCGGTTCTGGAAGAGGGCATGAAAAAAGTTCGCGCGATTTTATCTAAAGCTGTCGAGCTGCACGATGCCATGCCAATTGCAAGACGGGGCTACAGCTAAGTGGCGGTGCGCTCGATTGTAAAAATGGGCACGCCTGGCCTCTACAAAAAATCTGACCCCTGGCCGTCAGACAAATTTGATTCGCCAGAACTACGTGCACTGCTTGCCGACATGAAAGATAGCATGATTGCTGCAAAAGGGGCGGGACTTGCGGCACCGCAAATCGGCGAGAACGTCCGCGTGGTGATTTTTGAAGTAATCAACAACGTGCGCTATCCGAATCGCGAACCCATCCCCTTCACCGTATTGATAAACCCGCAACTGTCCCCATCATCTGATGAGAAGATCGAGGACTGGGAAGGTTGCTTGTCAGTACCAGGAATGCGTGGATTGGTGCCACGCGCGCCATCGCTGCGCTACACTGGTTTTGATCAGTTCGGCAATGCGATTGACCGCACCGTGAGTGGGTTTCATGCCAGAGTGGTGCAGCACGAAGTTGATCATCTGGATGGCGTTTTATACCCGATGCGCATGACCGACATGACAAAGTTGGGCTATACCGAAGTGTTGTTTCCGGAGTTGGTGGGCGTTGACGATGATTAAGGAGAACTGAGTATGGCCGAGACAATTGATGTAACACCCGATACGGGCAAAGACCCACAAAGTTCTGTCACCATTACCCATGTGCTCTATGGCTTGCACGCGTTGGCACCGTTTACGATGTTGCTGCTGGCACTGGTGGCGATGATCGTCGGCATGATCAAGCGCGATGATGTGCGAGGCACGTGGCTTGAGACACATTTCTCCTGGCTCTCGCGCACCTTCTGGTGGGGTTTGTTGTGGTGGATCATTGCCTGGGCCGCGTTCTGGATACTCACCGTCGTCACGCTGGGCATTGGCATCGTGTTCGCCTGGATATTTCCGGCAGCCGTTTTTATCTGGTACCTCTATCGCGTTATCGTCGGCTGGTTGAAACTGGGCGACTTGAAGCCGATAACCTGAGTGGTTGGTGAAAATTAGCGAAAATTAGCGCAGATCAAGCACTGGTGCGCCTCGCAGGCTGAAAGTGGCCTAAAAGCCTCGCCAGTGCTAGAGTTTGTTAAATTTCAAGCCCGCAACTCAGCAATCAACGCCGCCTGAAATTCCGCGGCAAATGCGGGATCACTTAGTTTTTTATTCGCGACGATAAACACATCTTCCGCACGTTGCCCAAGTGTGGTGATGCGTGCGTCCTGCAAATTGACGTCAAACGCTAAAAACACCCGCGCCATCGACGACAGCAATCCCGGTCGATCTGCACAGCTCACGTTGAGCTCGAAGTAGCTAGTTTGCCGTGCAGGGCTTAGCGAGACCTTGGGTACGAACGCAAAATGCTTAACTTGTCGCGCAATACGGCCAGACAGCGGCGAGATCGGCGCTGCCGGCTCGTCGAGCACGCGAGCGAGGCCGCGTTCGATCGTGGCAGCGACATCCTTGTAGCGTGAAGCCGTTCCCGCTTTTGGCAGAATCTGGAATGCGTCCAGCGCATATTTGTGATTGGTGGTGTAGACCTTGGCGGCGGCAATATCGAAGGCGAGCTTTTCGAAATAGCCGGTGATGCGCGCAAACAAACCGGGTTGGTCGCGCGTCATCACCATCACAGCGAATCCTTCCTGATCAAGGTCATGTCCACTGCCGCTATCAACGCTATCGCCCAGTACGCGTACGCGCACAACCGCATTTGCGGGCGATGCGTCAGCGTCCAACACCAGCGCATGCCAGGCCATTTCGGCGGCATCGAAACGCTGAAAATAGCTGTCCCGCACATGTGCCCATAGCGGCGGCTTTTCGTGGATGCCGCCGCCCGATTGTTCGCCGCTTTGATATAGCTGCAGCGCCTCCGACCGCTTGTTTTCAATCCAGTGCTCATTGGGCACGGCGTCCCCTCGGAGCAACCTGCGGGTGGCGCGAAAAAGTTGCTCGAGTAGCTTTGCTTTCCATGCATTCCACACGTGCGGGCTGGTGCCGCGAACATCAGCCACGGTGAGCAGATAGAGCGCAATCAGGCGGCGTTCATCGCCGACCCGTGTTGCAAAATGGGCGATGACCTCCGGGTCGGACAAATCCTGCTTCTGCGCCGTGGCCGACATCTGCAGATGCATTTCCACCAACCATGCGACCAGTTCGGTATCGGCGCGGGAGAGGGCAAGTTTTTTACAAAACAGCCGCGCATCTTTCTTGCCGAGTTCGGAATGATCGCCGCCGCGACCTTTGGCGATGTCGTGAAACAGCGCGGCGATATAAAGCATTTCCGGGCGCGCAAACTGGTCGGCGAGTTCGTGACAAAACGGAAACTCGTGTGTAAATCGCGGCAGCACAAGGCGTCGTAAATTGCGAATGACCATCAGGATATGTTCGTCCACGGTGTAGACGTGGAACAGATCATGTTGCATCTGGCCGGCGATGCGACCAAAGGCCGGGATATAGCGGCCAAGCACGCCGTAGCGGCTCATGCGGCGCAGTGTGAATGTGACTTTTTCACTCTGCAGGATTTTCAGAAACAGCCGATTGACTTCGGGGTCATCGCGGAATTTCTTATCGATCAGGTGCACCGCCCGCCACAGCGCGCGCAATGTTTCGGGCTCGAAAAATTCTGCTTCTTTGACGCTTTGCAACGCGAGGAAAGCGCGGAAAATAGCGCGCGGATCGCGGGAAAATATTTTCTCGTCACGCGCAGCGATATTGCCATTGACGACCTCGAATTCATCATCGATTTTTTTGACATGGTCTTGGCGCCGCTGCGAAATACGCGCAAGCAGTGTCGGCAGCAAAATCGAATTCATCTGCCAGATCGCTTTTGCCGTCAGGTAATAGCGGCGCATCAGCACTTCGGAAGGCAGCTTGGTTCGACTGCCTTCGAGTTTCAGTTCTTTGGCCAGTTCGGTTTGATAGTCGAACACCAATCTGTCTTCGCGTCGATGCGCGAGGTAGTGAAGACGGATGCGGATATCGATGAGCACACGGCGGTGGCGGCTGATCATTTTCAATTCGTAAGCCGAGATCAGCCCTGCAGTTTGCAGTGCATGCCAGTCGTCACCCAGATCAGCCGCTTTAGCGAGCCACAGCACCGTTTGCAGATCGCGCAAGCCGCCCGGGCTCTCCTTGATGTTCGGTTCAAGATTTAAGGCCACATCGTTGTGGCGCGCATGGCGGCGCTTTTGCTCGTCGATTTTTGCGGCGAAAAATGCGCTGACGGATCGCGCTTTTTTGAGGCGGAGTCGCAGTTGCGTGACCAACGCTTGATTGCCCCACAGCCCGCGCATTTCGAGCAGACCCGTATCGACGGTGACATCCTTGGCCGCCTCTTCAACGCACTCGGACAATGTACGCACCGAAATGCCCGGCTCAAGGCCTACATCCCAAAGCAGGGCAACAAACGCTTCGACGCGGGGATCCGGCGGCGAACCGTCAGGCAGCAACACCAGCAGATCGACGTCCGACGCGGGAAAGAGAAAACCGCGCCCATAGCCGCCCACGGCTACGATGGCGATATTCTCAGGCAGGCCGATGTCGGTGGCGATCCGTCCGACCGCCTGATCAACTACCGCTGCGTGGCGACGCAGATTGCGGTCCGGCTGCGGACGAACCCGGTATGATTTTTTGAGCGTCTCGCGCTGATCCTGCAACCAGTCGCGAATGTGTTTTGCGTAGGCGGCGCGGGTAAGGGCTTCGCGCTCGGTGTTACGGACGACAGCATCGGTGGTTGCGCGAGGAACCACAGACTTCACACAGACTTCAGCAAAGGTGTGCGGGCATCGGCGGCGTTCCGGCCGACTGGGTCAGCACCTCAAAGCCGTCATCGGTTACCAGTACCGTGTGTTCCCATTGTGCGGAAAGGCTGTGGTCGGCCGTCACCACGGTCCAGCCATCGCCGAGCATGCGAATGTCTTTCTTGCCCGCATTGATCATTGGCTCGACAGTGAAGATCATGCCGGCCTTTAAAGTCATCCCCGCGCCCGCTTTGCCGTAATGCAGGATCTGCGGATCTTCATGGAATTTTTTGCCGATGCCGTGACCGCAGAATTCACGCACGATGGAAAATCCGTTACCCTCCGCAAACACTTGTATGGCATGACCAATATCACCAAGGGTTGCCCCCGGCTTGACCTTGTTGATGCCGCGCCACATTGATTCGTAGGTGCTTTCGCAGAGGCGTCTGGCTTGAATGGAAGGCTCGCCGACATAGAACATGCGGCTGGTGTCGCCGTGGTAACCATCCTTGATCACGGTAACGTCGATGTTGATGACGTCGCCATGCTTTAACACTTTGTCGCCGGGGATGCCGTGGCAGACCTGATGGTTGACCGATGTGCAGATCGATTTCGGATACGGGCGATGACCGGGCGGCGCGTAATTGAGCGGTGCAGGAATAGTGCCTTGCACGTTGACGATGTAATCATGGCAAAGCTGATCGAGTTTATCGGTTGTCACTCCCTGTTTCACGTGCGGGGTAATGAAGTCGAGCACTTCCGACGCAAGTCGGCCGGCGACGCGCATTTTTTCGATGTCTTGGGGAGTTTTGAGGGAGACGTTCACGATGTCGCTTCAATGCAAAAAAACAAGTGCGCAGTATAGCCGGGAGGCCAGTTTGGCGCTATGGTTTGGCCGTCATTGCGGCTAAGAGCTTGTCCGTAAATAGGCCGGTAGAGGCTGGCGAGGTGATTTGGGTGCTGGGCTAGGCGCAAACCGCAACGATAGCAACGCTATCGTGAGGATTT
>JAYURJ010000048.1:0-5830 GCA_043756275.1 Betaproteobacteria bacterium
CTTGAGAGCCTTTAGTGCGTCGTGAATGTCTTTGTCCGCGCGTACCGCAAACGCATTGAAGCCAACGCGTTGCATATAAAACAATTGGTCACGCAGCACATCGCCTATCGCGCGCAGTTCACCTTTGTAGCCGTAGCGACTGCGGAGTAATGTGGCGATTGAATAGCCGCGACCATCGGTAAACTTTGGAAAATTCACGGCGATGACAGCAAAGCTGTTCACGGCATTGGCGATCTCTGCCGCATCTTCGTGGCTGTCCAGCCAGACGCCAACCGGCAACTCGCGTTTAGTCAACGCATCGGGCAGCACCTGCCAGACGTTCAAGGGCACAATCAATTTGCCCTCTGGCAGCGCCGCGGCTACGCCGTCCGCAATGGCCGGCAGCACCTGCCAGTCGTCGGCAACAACCTCGCGGTCGCGGATGATGTAGCGCACCTCAGACATTGGCGACCTCCGCAGCCCTATGGCCAGCCTTCTTGTCATACACGCGGGCCTTGAAAGGCTCAATGCCGATACGCTTTGCGGTATCCAGAAAATGTTCATCCTCATGACGCAGTTCGACGTAAGTGGCGATAAGTTTTTCGACCACATCCGCCATTTCGTCCTGCGCGAACGAAGGGCCAATCACTTTGCCGAGCGACGCGCCCAAACCTTGGGAACCACCGATGGTGACCTGATAAAACTCTGACCCGTGCTTATCCACACCGAGAATGCCGATATGCCCGACGTGATGATGTCCGCAGGCGTTCATGCAACCGGAAATATTGATGGCGATGTCGCCGATGTCGAACAGGTAGTCGAGGTCATCGAAGCGACGCTGGATGGCTTCCGCGACCGGGATTGACTTCGCATTTGCAAGTGAGCAGAAATCTCCACCGGGGCAGGCAATGATGTCGGTCAGCAGGCCGATGTTGGGCGTGGCGAAACCGATCTCTTTGGCTTTTTGCCACACAATGAACAAGTCCGCTTTCTTCACGTCCGCCAGGATCAGATTCTGTTCGTGCGACACGCGGACTTCACCATAGCTGTACCGATCTGCGAGATCGGCCACAGCGTCCAGTTGTGCATCGGTAGCATCGCCGGGAGCGACTCCGGTCTTTTTGAGTGACAGTGTGACAGCGGCATAGCCCGGCTTTTTGTGACCAAACACATTGCGCTCCACCCATCGGGCGAACGCTTTACTTTCAAGCTGATGTTTCTCAAATTCTGCATTTACAGCAGGCAATTTTTCGTAAGCTGGATCGATAAAGAAGGCGGCGACGCGATCAATTTCGGCCTGCGTCAATGTTGCCGGGCCATCCTTGAGATGCGCCCACTCGGCCGCGACCTCTGCCGTGAAACGAGCCAGCCCGAGTTCTTTCACCAGTATCTTGATGCGCGCCTTGTACAAATTGTCGCGACGGCCGAAGCGGTTGTAGACACGCAGGATTGCATCGAGATATGTGAAGAGATGTTCACGTGGCAGGGACTCGCGGATGACATGACCAAGGACGGGTGTACGGCCCAGACCGCCGCCAACCAGAATACGGAAGGCGACTTCGCCCGCAGCATCACGCACCGTGTGCACGCCGATGTCATGAAACCGCGTACCGGTGCGGTCTTCAACGGCGCCGTTCACCGCGATCTTGAATTTGCGCGGCAGGTAGGCGAACTCGGGATGGAAAGTTGACCACTGCCGAATCAGTTCTGCATAAGGACGTGGATCGATCAATTCGTCGTGCGCGACACCGGCAAATTGATCTGACGTCGTATTGCGAATGCAGTTGCCGGAGGTCTGGATGGCGTGCATTTCGACGGTGGCGAGTTCGGCCAAAATATCGGGGATGCTTTCAAGTTTCGGCCAGTTGAATTGGATATTTTGGCGGGTAGTGAAGTGCGCATAGCCGCGATCATATTTGCGGGCGATGTCGGCAAGCAGCCGCAGTTGCCGTGTGGACAATAATCCATACGGAATCGCCACGCGCAGCATCGGCGCGTGCTTTTGAATGTACAAGCCATTTTGCAAACGCAAAGGACGGAATTCGTCGTCGCTTAGTTCGCCTGCCAGAAAACGCCTCGTCTGGTCGCGAAACTGTGCGACGCGCTCGTCGACGATGGTTTGGTCGTATTGATCGTATTTGTACATATATTGTTCGGATCATCAAAGCGCGACACCAACTGTCGCGAGCAATGAAATCGTCGCATCCTGTTGAAGAGAAATGGATGGTAACGTCCGATCTTATATATACATAAATACTTTATTTCATTTTTATATGCTTAATTGGTATATGCAAATGTACGCAATATCCGGGAGCGCGGGAGGCATTGAATGAGTCGGCATCGATGCCGGGTACTGAAATGGGAACTTTCTAACAACCTCCGTTCGTGCTGAGCCTGTCGAAGCACACATGGGCTAAGCAATTAATTCAACGTGGCCCGATCAACCCTTCGACAGGCTCAGGGCGAACGGGAATGAGGTTTCGAGAAGTTCCCAAATAGCTAAACTCAAACACTGGCGGGCATCGCAGGCCATAAATGCGCCAACAGGCCCGCCAATGCTAGTGTTTCTATTATTTAGGCGCTTTCAGCAGTTTCGGATCGATACCTTTAAGGATCGGCGTCAGTTGGTGAAACAAACCTGTCAACGCCGATGTGCGCCGCCAGATCATTGCGATGCGCCGGTGTGGTGCGGGTTCGCTGAAGGGCACCAGACTGATGCCGGGTGAATTAGGCGATGGTGCATGAACGGAAAGTGCCGGCATCAGGGTGACACCGACGTTTGCGCTCACCATATGCCGCAATGTTTCAAGACTGGTGGCGCGAAACCCCGGCTTCTCGGCAGCACCCGACATCGCGCACACTTCCAGCGCCTGATCACGCAGGCAATGGCCATCGTCGAGCAGCAACAGACTTTCGAGTGCGAGATCAGCCAGCTTGACGCGTTTTGATTTCGCCAGTCGGTGCTGCTTCGGTAGCGCCAACACAAACGTTTCTTCAAAGAGAAACTCTGCGTGCAAAGAATCATCCTGAATCGGCAACGCCAATACGCCCGCATCGAGTTCGCCCTCGTGCAATTTTTTCAGGATGACCTCGGTTTTCTCTTCCACCAATATCAACTCAAGTTTCGGAAATCGTTTGACTATGCCCGGAACCACATGGGGCAATAAATACGGTGCCAGCGTGGGGAAGATGCCGATGCGCACTGTTCCGGATTCAGGATCCTTCGCTCTGCGCGCGATCGCCTTGATCTCATCTGCTTCACGCAGAATTACTTTCGCTCTCTGGACGACAGCCTCGCCGACTTCGGTCAGCAGCACGTTTCGCGGATTGCGCTCCACGAGCGCCATGCCGAGCTCAGCTTCGAATTTCTTTAGCTGCGTTGACAGCGTAGGCTGCGAGACAAAACTTGCCTCGGCGGCACGCCCAAAATGTTTGTACTCAGCCAGCGCCACCAGATACCGCAGATCACGCAGATTCATGTTTGCCCCGAAAATGACACTTGGATTTCATCTCAACGACCTGCTCCACCGATTTGCATTTTAAATGGGATAACGACGACTGTAGCGACATTATCAATCGCGCGCCGGGCGGAAGGCTGACTCCCTGCAAACGGCGACGCGAGTATGTATGCGTTTTTTCGGGACAACAAAACGCACGCAACCACTCAGTGACGATAGATGCGCCTGCGGATCAAGGTCGATTGCCAACGGTGCCTCGCCGGCCTGCCTAACCAATCGGCGGAACAATCGCAGGCCAAACGAAATCCGGATCAGCAGGATCGCGCATCGGTCTGCCTGCATCAACGAGCTGCGCGGCAAAGTGCTTGGCCACAATTTCAAGATTGTCGGTGAAGATGCCATCCACACCCATGTCGAGCAATGCATCGATCCGCGAAGGCTCATTCACCGTATAAGTCAACACGCGATATCCATTGGAATGAAACAACCGTACCAGATCGGCAGTGATATTTTTATGGTCGCAATGGATCGACACTGCGCGTAGTTGCTCGAGATCGGCCAAGTGCTTCTCAGTCGGCATGTCAATCAGCATGCCAATCGGCAAATTCGGGGCCGCAGCGCGCGCCGCTTGCAACGACGCCATGCTGAACGATGAAATAAGTGGTTTGACCAAACGGTCACGCCACAATTCTTCACAGAGTTCGCCAACCATCCGGCCAGTTTCAATCTCTCTGCCCGGACACGCTTTGATCTCGACATTCGCCATCATGCCGTGCGCCTGCAAATAGGCGGCGACCGCCGAGAAGCGCGGAATGTGTTCGCCACGGAACGGCTCGCTGTGCCACCCGCCGGCATCATATTCTTCCAGCGCTGCCATGCTTTTTTCAGCGATGCGCCCGCGGCCATTGGTGGTGCGTTCCAAGGTTGCATCGTGCATCAACAGCGCCACATTGTCGGCTGACAGCTTCACATCGAACTCGACGGCAACATATGAATGAGCAAAGCCCATCTTCATTGCGGCAAGCGTGTTTTCCGGAGCCAACACACCACCGCCGCGATGCGCGAACAATGTTGGATACGGCCAATTTTTTTTCTCGTTTGTGGTCACGTTTGTTGTCACGTTTTTGTCACGCTTTTGTAATTATGAACCCGGAAAAATAGTACGCAGCAAAAGCAATATTGCAATAGCGGCAACGGCTGCGAGGAAATCATCGAACATCACGCCAAAGCCACCCTTCAATGTGCGATCAGCGACGCTGATTGGCCAGGGCTTGAAGATATCGAAAATACGGAACAGCACGAAAGCGGTGACAAGCCATGGCAATCCAATCGGCGTAAACGCGAGCACCAACAAAAATGCGGCAATTTCATCGATCACGATACCGCCGTGATCAGCAACGCCGAGCGAACGCCCGGCAACATTCGATGCCCAGATGCCGATGCCAAATAAAATCGCTGAACACACCACTACCGCAGTGGCGCCGCCAAAGTTTCGCGCGAGCAGATAAAACGGGATCGCGACAAGTGTTCCCCATGTGCCCGGTGCCTTCGGCAACAGGCCCGCACCAAATCCAAACGCGATGAAATGCGCAGGATGCTTGAACAGGAATTCACGATTAGGGCGCATGTTTCAATTAACTATCGGTGTCGCGGTGTTGGCAAAGTGATCAAATCCGGCGGCATGCACATTTATCTCACGCCCTCCCGCATCGCTCACGCGCACTCGGGGCTGACCTGCACGCATGCTGCCTATCCGGGTAAGAATTAATCCGGAATCAGCAGAAATGCGCTTTAGCTTGTCCCGCATTATCGCTGGTACTGTAAAACACAATTCATAATCGTCGCCCCCCGCCAGCGCACATTCGATTCGCTGTTGCTCACTTACCGACAACAACCCGGAAAAAACCGGAATGTCGGGCCAGATGATCTCGGCTGTCAGCGCTGAGCGTTCGCAAATATGGGTAAGGTCCGCCACCAGCCCATCGGAAATGTCGATTGCACTGGTCGCAACCCCAACCAACGCACGACCGAGCGCAATGCGCGGTGTTGGTTTATCGAGCAGTAGCGCAGCACGCTCAAAAACATCAGCACTAAGCACTACAGCGCCCTGCAAATGCTTTAGCGCAAGTGCTGCGCCGCCCAACGTGCCAGACACCCAAATATCGTCCCCAGCTTTCGCGCCACTGCGCCGAAGCGCCTGGCCAGCACCTACTTCACCCATTGCCGTGAGTGTAATCGCCAGCGGCCCACGCGTCGTGTCGCCACCGATCAACTCCACGTGAGCCTCATCGGCAAGCGAAAAAAAACCACGTGAAAATGCTGCCAACCAGTGCTCGTCAACGGATGGCAGAGTCAGCGCGAGCGTGACATAACGGGGTAGCGCCCCCATCGCG
>JAYURJ010000049.1:0-5815 GCA_043756275.1 Betaproteobacteria bacterium
GCAGCGCAACTGGCATCGGGTCGATAACTTTAATTTTGAGTGGTGCCTCTACCACACGGCTGATAAAGCAGTGAAAAACAGCTACGCCGGCACGCACTGGCAACCGGCAGAATTTGAGCAGCGGATGGCCGCAGGTGTGACGCAACTCGATATTCTCAAGCGCCCGCCCAAAGTGCTGCCGCCCGGACAATATCGCGCCTTTCTTGCCCCGGCTGCCGTTAACGAAATTCTCGGCTTGCTTGCGTGGGGATCGTTTGGCGTGAAATCGCAGCGCAATAAACAAAGCCCGCTGATGAAACTCGAAGATGGCTCAATGGCCTTGCAAGCATCGGTGAGCCTGCGCGAAAACAGTCTGGAAGGTGTCGCACCCGGTTTTCAGGCCGATGGCTTTTTGAAAACACCGGAAGTCTCGCTCATCAGCGCGGGCAAGCATGCAGGTGCCTTGATCAGCCCGCGTTCGGCGCGTGAATTCAATATCGACAATAACGGTGCCAATTCAGCCGAAGCACCCGAATCGCTCGATATGGCGGCGGGCATCCTGCAACGCGACGCGATCCTTGACACACTCGGCACGGGGTTGTTGATCGGGAACCTTCACTATCTTAATTACTCTGATCATATGGCATGCCGCATGACAGGCATGACGCGGTTCGCGACGTTCTGGGTGGAGAACGGAGAAATTCAGGCACCTCTGAACGTAATGCGCTTCGATGATTCCGCTTATCGCCTGCTTGGTGACAATCTGTTGGGGCTTACCGCCGAGCGCGATTTGATTCTGGATTCGGCAAGCTATGGTGAACGTTCGACTGGCTCGGCGCGATTGCCGGGCGCGTTGGTAAAGGATTTTGCGCTCACCCTTTAATGGCATTCCCGATTGACGTGGTAATTGGGCCGCTGTACGATAAATTCATTCAAAAACAAAGGCTTCAGAATGATATTGAATAAGCGCTCAACATTCATCGCCGCCTTTGTGTGCGTGGCATCACTGGTAAGCATAAGTTCGACCGTCTTCGGCCAAACAGCCCCACCGGCCGAGTTTCCCGGCGCATACAAGCCTTTGAGCACCATTGTCGGCGTCACCAACGCGGCAGTTAAGGGACAACTTGATGTGCCGGAAGCAGTGAACTCCGCCGCACCGCGCACATTCAACGATGCCGATCTCTGGCAACGCGTGCGCCGCGGCTTTGTGATGGACGAACTCAATTCGCCGCTGGTGTTGCAGCAAGAGCAGTGGTACGCCAGCCGCCCCGATTACATTCAACGTTTTGTTGATCGTGGCTCCAAATATTTACACCACATCGTTGAAGAAGTTGAGAAGCGCGGCATGCCGATGGAAGTGGCGTTACTGCCGATCATCGAAAGCGCTTTCAACCCGCAGGCGTTCTCCCACGCCAAGGCATCCGGCATGTGGCAGTTCATTCCATCGACAGGGAAAAGCTTCGGGCTCAAACAAGACTGGATGGCCGATAACCGGCGTGACGTCCTGCTCTCCACCGGAGCCGCACTCGATTATCTGCAAAAACTTTATGGCATGTTCAATTCCTGGGAGCTCGCGTTTGCGGCCTACAACTGCGGCGAAGGTTGCGTCGCCCGCGCGATTGCCAAGAACGCAAAGCAGGGCCTGCCGACGGATTACCTGAGCCTCTATCTGCCGAATGAAACGCGCAGTTATGTGCCCAAGCTGATCGCGGTAAAAAATATTGTGTTGTCACCCGGCAGTTATGGCATTGAACTCGAAGCGGTGGAAAATCGCCCTTACTTTGCCAAGGTCGCGGCCCCGGAAAAAATTGATACCCACCTTGCCGCGCGGCTGGCCGAAATGCCGGAAGATGAATTTGCTACCTTGAATCCTGCGTTCATCAGGCCCGTTGCTGCATCGGGCACCGGCTATTTCCTTGTACCTTATGAAAAAGCGGAAACGTTTCGTGCCAACCTTGATCTCTATCGTTCGCTGAACGGCCCGATGGTGTCCTGGCAAACCGTGAACGCCAAACGCGGCGAGTCGATCGATGCTATCGCCAAACGCCACGGCATGACGGGCTCGTATCTGCGTGCCACCAACGGCGCGTTGAAGGAAAAGAAAGGCAAGCTCACGCTCGCCGCGACCATCATGGTGCCGATGTCGGGCAAGGCAAAAGTCATCAGCGCGACGCTGGAGCAGAAAACAGCACTGAAGGCGGCGCAGTCCGCGCCGCCTCCTGCCACGCAAGGGGCCGCGCCGGTCGCCATCGACACCGTGAAGGCGCATGACGTTGCGCCGCTTGCTCCGGCCATCGTCGCTGTCGTCAACAAGTCTGACACCACATTGGCGCCACCCGACGCGCACCAAGTGCAGCGTGGCGAAACACTATTCTCGATTTCCCAAAAATATGGCATTGCGATTGAGGAAATCAAAAAATTTAATGCTATGAAAACAAATAACGTACAGATTGGCCAGAATATTTTACTCAGCGCAAGTGCGAATGCAAAAGCAAATGCGACAGTTGCTGCAGCACCGTCAAAGACGCCACAACTGGTGCGTGTGAGCACATCGCCCAAGCCTGTTCAACGCAAACCATCCACCTACACCGTGCGTTCCGGCGACACGCTTCACGCAATCGCAATCAAGCACGCCGTTGAGCTCGATGACCTGATGCGCTGGAATAAACTCAGCGCCAAATCCGTCCTTCAACCGGGCAACAAGATTCGCGTGATGCTGTAGATGACCCCCGCAATGAATTGTGTAGAACGCCTATCCACGGGTGTTCCAGGCACAAAATGTGTGTAGAGGCTCGCCAGTGCTTCATCTACGGGAAAACTTTTGTCGCTAGCCTTGCGGCTCAAACTAACCAGACAAATGATGGAAAGCGTGCACGAAATTCAATTTGGCTGCGTCGAATTCCAGGATCAGCAGCCAAAATTTTGATAAGATTAACTGGATTTTTATCCAGTAAATTCATTTTGAATTGAGTGCCATGTCAGTACGCTTATTTTTGGGTGAGGCCGCGAAAGAACTCAAGAAAGTTGAAGCTAGTTCCGTAGATCTAATCATCACTTCGCCACCTTACGCAGATCAACGAAAGCAAACTTACGGTGGCATTTCACCCGACGAGTATGTCGACTGGTTTATGCCGATTGCCGCAGAACTGCAACGCGTCCTCAAGCCAACTGGTACTTTCGTTCTCAATATCAAAGAGCGTGTGGTGGCTGGTGAGAGACATACATACGTACTGGAGTTGATCCTCGCCATGCGCCAGCAAGGCTGGCTTTGGACGGAAGAGATGATATGGCATAAGAAGAACTGTTACCCGGGCAAGTGGCCAAACCGCTTCCGTGATTCGTGGGAGCGTTTGCTGCAATTCAACAAACAAAAGAACTTCAGCATGTACCAGGACGCTGTGATGGTCCCGACCGGAGATTGGGCCAAATCGCGGCTCAAAAATCTGTCTGACACCGACCGCACGCGCGACGAATCCAAAGTGGGTAGTGGCTTCGGCAAAAAGATTGAGAACTGGATAGGCCGCTCAATGGCCTATCCCACCAACGTTATGCATATGGCGACCGAGTGCGGCAATAAAAATCATAGTGCCGCGTTTCCTGAGGCGCTACCAGAGTGGTTCATCAATCTATTCACACAGGAGGGCGACTGCGTACTTGATCCATTTATGGGTTCGGGCACGTCGATCACTGTCGCAGAACGCATGGGGCGCAATGCCATAGGCGTCGAGATTTTGCGTGAGTATTACGACATAGTTGCAGCGACGACTGAGTCTACGCCTAAGCAACTTGCGTTGATGCAAAAATGGGCACGCTATGTCGTTACTTAGTTCTAAAGAAATCCGTGACTACGTTTCGGTGATTTTCTGGAAGGCCCGGGGATTTATACCAATGCCAAAACGTTTGGCGGCAAGAAGTCGAACGCGGAAGGTATTGATCTTGAATTTGATCGCGATGGCAACCGTTGGTTGGTTGAAAGGTGCAGGCATCCCGACAGCCTGAGTGTAAGGACAAGCGCATAGACCAACGAAGTGTTGAAGCTCACATCCATATCGTCTGATATTGCAGGTCCCGATGCGTTGGGAAATACCCGCCCGTCGTATTTGACAAACCCTAGCATTGACGGGCACCTCAGGCACAAATGGCCTGAATGCCGCGCCCACTATAGAGTTTTATCTTTTCTCCCTCCCGACCAGCACAAGAGCTTCGTGCGCCGCAAATCACTCTATTGATCATGAATACAAACAGCGCGCTAAACAAAAATCCGAAACTTGATGCCGCCTTGCAAGCCATGTCAGGCGAAAGCGCGGGTGACGGTATAACGGCCGATCCGGTGCCGCAAGTCATCGCGCTGATCGATGTCTTGCGACCACGCGATGCCGAAGACCACGCGCTCGCCAATTCGCGCTTCATAGCACTTTGCGAAACGATTGAATCTGATGACACCATGCGCATCGGTCTGCGTGCGCGTTTGCTGGCATTGCTCAGCGGACGGCGACAGGTGAGTTTTTTTGCCGATAGCGGCATTCTGCCGAACACCGGTTTTTTCTCCGAACTGTGGCGGCGCATCGTGCAACGCGTACTGCCTGCAATCACCGATACTTCTTATCTGAAAGATTGCGTCAATCTGATTTTTCATCGGCGCGACGACTACGAATGGCTGGGTGCCATCACCAACGAACACAAGCTGCGTTTCTGGCAGGCGCTGCGCATGTCGGAGATGCGCGACGAAAAAGCAATGCTGGATTCGCTTTCGCAGATGCTCGATGCCAGCGATCATCTGGCGACGCGCATCGGCGCGATGGGGCTCGAGCCCGAACTGGTGCGCCTTTATCCGCGCATTGAAGAACGCGATTCTCCATTTCTGGCACTCGCTGTCGAAACCCATCAATTGGCCGCTTCATATCGCAGTTATTTGTCGGGCGGAGAATCGCCTGTCGAGGATGAACAGCAACTTCTGGTGTTGGTTGCGCAATGCAACGAGGTGCTCGTGCGCATCCGCGGCCGCGCAGCCAACGTTGGCACCAGCCTGAGTGTCACGTATCTTTTGCGGCGTCTGGCGCAAAGTCTGCACCGGCTTGAATCACTGGTGCGTATATTGAGCACGCGTCACGAAGTGGCGCATTCATCAACAAATGAACTTCCGCTGGTGGAGCTCTGGGTGGCGTTTCTGGGTGACGCCATCGAAGGCGAAGCGCGTGGTCGCGGTATACGCTCGCATATCGGCCGCACCATCGGCTTGCTCGCGTTACGCATTACCGACAACGCGAGCCGCATCGGCGAGCATTACATCACCTCCACCCGCGCTGAATATTTCGATATGTGGCGCTCCGCCATGGGGGCCGGTTTCATCGTGGCCTTTATGGCGATCCTTAAAGTTTATTCGTCAACCGCCACGTTGCCCCCGTTAGGTTATGCACTGGCATACAGCTTGAATTATTCGTCCCTGTTCATGTTGATGCACGTTTTGCACCTAACGCTGGCGACCAAGCAACCGGCGATGACGGCCTCGGCAATTGCCGCGGCAATCAGCGAAATTCGTGGCCGCATGAAGGATGTGGAGAAACTGGCGACTGTCGTCACGGACGTTATTCGCACCCAGATCGCGGCCATTCTCGGCAACGTACTGGTCGCCTTGCCGACGGCGATGTTGATCGCCCTGGCGATTCAAAAAGCGACCGGCAAACCGTGCATGACGGCAGAAAAAGCCCAGCATCTGCTACACGCCATTTCGCCGTTCGACAGCTTGGCGCTATTTTTTGCGGCCATTGCGGGCGTGTGCCTTTTCCTAGCTGGGCTGATCTCCGGCTACTACGATAACCTCGCCGCATACGAGCGC
>JAYURJ010000050.1:0-17726 GCA_043756275.1 Betaproteobacteria bacterium
TGGCACCGCAAATTTCGCCAGCGGCAAGCGCTACTTCGGCATGTCGGTGGCGTTGATGTATCGGCGCAAAAGCGTGTGCGGCGTGGTGCTCGATCCGAACACGGGCGAAGTTTTTCATGCGGTGCTTGGCGGCGGCGCATTTCTCGACAGCAAACGTTTGAAACTGCTTCCCGCCAAACATCTGCACGATGCGCACGTGGAAGTGGGACGCTATAAACGTCTGGGAAGGCTGGGCACCACACTGCTCGCGAACAAACCGTTCCGCAAACTCACCATGAGCGGCGCGTCGGTATTGCAGTGGAGCCATATGGCTTGTGGACGTGTTGATGCGTTTCTGCACGCCGGTGAACAGCCTTGGGATTACGCGGCTGGCGCATTGATTCTCGAAGAGGCGGGCGGACGCATCTCTTCGCTCCAGCACGATGACTATTGGCGTCCGGACCATCCGCAGGAATGGTCAAAATCGGTGATCGCGGCACGTCATCCGGCGTTGTTTGACGAGTGGAAACGCTGGGTGCGCAGCCATCTGTGAGTTGCACATAAAGCCGTAGAGCGCCACTCGACGGGGTTTTTCAGGCACTTATTGGCTAGATCATGCGCTGACGCGGCTTTCAGGATAAAAATAGCCTTAAAGCCCCGCCAATGCTAGTGCTTCAAAAAGTCAGGATTTTGGCTTTGCGGTTTCCGGCACGACCGGCTTGATATCGCCAATTTCAATCGACGGCAGTGCTTCACCAACGCCACGCGCGACCGAGCGTTCGATAAAGTTCGACAGCACTTCCGCCAATTTCGCCGTCGAAATACTGTTGGCCACATTAAGCGCAGTCGATTCCGGATCATAAACGCGCTGGAATTCGTAGCGCGCACTCGTTTCCAACACCTTCAGGGTTTTCGCATCGAACACCCACGTCTGCGTGTAGTTGTAAGGCGCGAGATAGACGCTGGATCGTTTGCCGGGCTTGCCATCGGGCGTGATGGTGACTTCGCCATCGGAGCCGAGTAGTTCGCCGCCACCGTCGACGTCCAATGTGTTGCTTTCCAGCGGCTGCACATAAATGCCAATGCCTTCAAGCTTGCTGCCCATGCCCTGACGCTCTGAAAACAGGAATTTCGGCGTGACCACAATGATTGTGTCCCACTCTGCGCGCTGCGGCATTTTCTCAAGGGCTGCGAGCAACTTCCCCATCGCCACTTTTTCGCGCTCAACCGGTGGCACGCCCTCCATTTCCAGCGCGTTGAGGGTGGCAAGAATCCGCACGCTGCCCGGATCGCGCTGGGCGATGGCGCGATCAAGGCCCTTGAGGATCGATACATTGAGCGCGTTGTTGGGTATCTTCGTCACAACGCGTTTGTAATTGTCCAGAATATTGGAGCCCACCGATTGCTTTTGTGTCACATAGGAGAACTGGTCGCCCACGGCAGAAATCAAGGCGTACACCTTCGGTTTCGGCGCAACGGCTTGCTGCGCGAGGGCCGTTGCCGAGGCCACCAGCACCAATGCGCCGAGCAATAGTTGCAGATTTGTTTTCATTCGGTTGATCCTTTAACGGAAAAATGTCATCCACGTTGGTATTGCCAATCGAGGGGATGCCCTTGCGTGCAGATGGCGGTCCGCCGTTTATCTCGTAGGCTGTAAAAATCGCCTATTGACGGGCACTTTCAGGCCTTTTTCGCCTGAAAGCCGCGCCAATGCTAGATATTGACGTTTTTCAATACGTCATGCAAGCCGCATTCAATATCCCCGCTGCAATCGAAATCGCGCCGAGAAAAAATCCTGCCGCTTGTTTGCCTGCGGGAATATCAATCGCAATTGTCGGCAGCGCAATACGCGCGATCATGAACACGATGAGCTGAATGGCCAGCGCGATAAAGCCCCAGATCGCCATGTCCACCGGGTTCACACTGTATTCGACCGCGTTTGCCAATGGGATCACCATGCCGATGAGCGTGCCGGAAAGGCTGAACGAGGCGGCCATATTGCCTTCGCGGATTAGCGCGACTTCGTGATACGGCGTGATGCGCACGTAAATGGCCACGAAGATCGCCAGCAGTACGCCCGAGATGGCTAAGTAGAGCAGAAAGTCGTCGAAGCCACCGAACGATGCCAGGATTTCAAATTTGCTCATGTCGATTTCCTCTTGTAAAACGTCAAATAAAATAATGCGGTAAAAAGCGGCTGGTGTTTTTGGTGACAGGCGATTCATCTTCACGAATCCCCATGCCGGCCGGTTCGTCACCGATGATCCAGGTGCCGATCACGGTGTGGCTGCCGTCATAAACGGGCAACGGATGATAGGCCTGATAGATAAATCCTTCAGCACCGTAGTCACCGGGAATGGCGATTTCGCCGGTCTTGGTCGTGATGGTGACATTGGCACCTTCACGCGACAGCATCGGTTTTTTCACGAAATCGGTGGTGAATTTTTGCGGCTCGTAATACGACGCGAGCAGATTCGGGTGATCCGGATAGAGCTGCCACAACACCGGGAGTATTGCTTTGTTGGACAGCAGCATTTTCCACGCGGGCTCGATCACACGCATGTGACTGGCAATCAAATTGGTGCCGAACGCTTCGCGCACCATCCATTCCCATGGATAGAGCTTGAAGAGCGATTTGATTTCATTGTTTTGCTCATCGCTAAAACACTTCGCAACCGCGTCCCAGCCGATGGCGCCAACATCGATAAAGCGCGCATCAATGCCCGCCTGAATGGCCACATCGCGAAGATATTCGAGGTTGCCGACATCCTCTTCTGCATCGGCCACGCATGCGAAATGTACCACCTTGCCCGGTAACTCTTCGCCGATTTCTTTCCAGCGCTCGATCAGCTTTTCATGCAGCGAATTGAACTGGTCAGCACCCGGCATATTCGGCAACACTGCCTCCTGCAACCAATACCACTGCGCCACGCTCGCTTCAATAAGCGAAGTCGGTGTATCGGCGTTGTATTCCAGCATCTTCGGCGCGCCATCACCGGACCACGAAAGATCGAAGCGCCCAAATAACGTCGCCTCATCGTCATTCCATGAGCGCTCTATCATCGGAATGAATTCTGCCGGAATCGCGAAGTGCGCATAGTCGCCTTTGTCGATCACGTGGCCTGCTGCTGCGATGCACATTTCGTGCAGTTCGGCGGTGGCGTCTTCGAGCGTATCGACTTCGGCCGATGTAAACCTATAGCAGTTGCGTTCGTCCCAATAAATACCGTCGATGGAATGAAACCCAAAACCCAGGTCCTCCATTTTCTTCGGCCAATCAGGGCGCGGCACCATGTCGAGTCGTTTCATGGCTCGCAAAATAAAAAAGTCGGGCCGGGAATGTCTTCGGGCACCAGATGATCAAGTCGCGTCAGTGTCACGGCGTCGCCAGTTCGCTACATTAGCCCGAAGCCGAATGACCGCTGGAGCCAAATCCGCCGCGAGAAGTTGTCGATGAGCCGATCGTCTTGCCGCTGCGCGATGGCGACATGGATGATCCGCTGTAAGAGTAAGGGCGGCCATAGTAATGCGTTGTCGCGCCGTTACCGGTGGGGCGATCATATGCAGGCTCGCAATCGGTGGGGGTGTTGCCCCAGTCGGTCAGGCAATCCTGCTTGCTTGCATAAACATCGCGACGGACTTCCTCCTTTGAACAACTGGCAAGTGTCGCCGTCAATGCCGCAGCCCCGATCAACACCAGCGTGACGCGCCCACTAGAGCGCCTGACCCGTTTCAACATTTCTGCTCTCCCATCGGCCACACGAATGTAATGAAACATTATCTTAACCGATCAGCGCTTTGATATATTCAGGCACGGCCAGCATCGCAACGTGCGTTTCGCCGTTGTAATACTGCCGGTCTGCAATGACCCGCTGTCGCAAGCGATGATCGATCTCTGCGATTGAAATAGCGTGCAAATCAATCGCATCGGACGCAACAGCGAATCCCCATACGGCCCCGTAACTGGGGACATGCACAAAGTACGGTGCCACCCGCTGAAACACTGCGCGCAAGTTAGCCAGCGTGCCTGCCACCCGATCAGGGTGCGAGAATGGTGAGCCGGTATGCAGCACCACTGCGCCCCCCGCAGACAGCGCACGTTTGCAGGCGAGAAAAAAATCTTGTGTGTAAAGCGCTTCTGACGGGCCAATTGGATCGGTGAGATCGAGATAGATCAAGTCGAATCGGTCAGATGTCGAATTGACAAAAGCTTCACCATCACCGATTCGCACCTCAAGTTTCGGATTCTTGAAAACATCGCGATGGACGGCTGAGAAATATTTTTTCGCAATGTCGATAACACTCTGATCCAGTTCGACCAGCACCACACGTTCGACCGAGGGATGCTTCATTACTTCTTCGCTCGAACCGCCGTCGCCGCCACCAATGATGAGTACATTGTGCGGTGCTGCGTGTGCAATGGCGGCTGGATGCACCAAATTCTCGTGATAAAAAAATTCGTCCCGCTCGCTCGTCATGTTCGCGCCGTCAATGCGCATGAGCTTGCCCAGCGATGTAGTGTCGAACACTTCGATCAGCTGATAGCGCGTTTGCAGGGTTTCGATCAGCGTACCTTCAAAATAGACCCCTGACGTTGCGTTCAAACGTTCATCCAGACGCATAATAAATCCAGTTACGCCGCAACTTTGATCGGCAATTCTCTGCCCCGCCAGACGCGCTTTACCAATACCTCAGCCGGTTTTAGCGCTGCCATCAACGCAGCGTAAAGATGCTCGGCGCGGCCACTGTTGTCGCCAGTGACGTTGCAAACGTAAATATCGAGCGTCGCGCCATCGCGTTCCGGCCAGGTGTGGATCGCAAGGTGCGATTCGGCGAGCACCACCGCACCCGTCGCACCGCCAGCTTGAATTTGGTCAAAACTGTCGAACTGCACAAAATGTTCCCCGAGAATCGATAGTCCCGCCGCCTCACATGCGGATACGCATAGCTGGCGCAATGCAGCAGCCGAGATCAGATATTGGCCCCTCGGGCAATCGTAGAGATCGGCGATGATATGGAGGCCCGTCATGTCGCACATCTCCTTACGTTGTGGATCCGGCACGAATTTCTACGGAAGTTTGAAGCGATAAATTATAATCTCCATTCCGCCGTCGACCCTCGACAAAACTCCAAATCTGACCTTCCCCACGCCCCTATGACCTCGCCAAACCGACCCGAACTCGCCAACGCCATCCGCGCTCTCGCCATGGACGCCGTCCAAAAGGCAAACTCCGGGCATCCCGGCGCGCCGATGGGCATGGCCGATATTGCGGAAACGTTGTGGCGAAATCACCTGAAGCACAATCCCAAGAATCCGCATTGGGCTGATCGTGATCGATTCGTGCTCTCCAACGGTCATGGTTCGATGCTCATTTATGCGCTGTTACATCTGACCGGTTACGACTTATCGATGGAGGAAATTAAAAATTTCCGTCAATTGCATTCAAAAACGCCAGGCCACCCGGAAGTCGGCATTACCCCGGGCGTTGAAACCACCACTGGTCCGCTTGGTCAGGGATTGGCCAATGCAGTCGGCATGGCACTGGCTGAACGCGAAATGGCGCGGACGTTCAATCGCGATGGCATCAATATCGTCGATCACTTCACCTACGTGTTCCTAGGTGACGGCTGCATGATGGAGGGCATTTCGCATGAGGTCTGCTCGCTCGCGGGTACGCAGGGTTTGGGCAAGCTGATCGCTTTTTACGACGACAACGGCATTTCGATCGACGGCAAAGTGGAAGGCTGGTTCAGGGACAACACACCGATGCGCTTTGCCGCTTACGGCTGGCACGTGATTCCGAATGTGGATGGCCACAACACCGCCGAAATTGAAGCGGCGATAACGGAAGCGAAAACCGACACCAGCAAACCCACTCTGATCTGCTGCAAAACCGTGATCGGCAAGGGTTCTCCAAATATGGCGGGCACCGACAAGGTTCACGGCGCAGCGCTTGGCGACAAAGAAATCGCCGCCACCCGCGCAGCGATTGGCTGGTCGTATCCGCCGTTCGAGATCCCGCAACACATTTACGAGTGCTGGGATGCCACACATAAAGGGGCGGCACAAGAAGTTAAATGGGATGCCACCTTTACCGCGTATCAGCAGCAATTTCCCGAACTTGCTGCAGAATTCAAGCGCCGCATGGCAGGCGAGCTGCCAGCAAATTTTGCCGACATCGCAAGCAACGCGATCACCCACGCGAACGAAAAAGGCGAAACCGTCGCGACGCGCAAAGCGTCCCAGTTGGCCATCGAGAAATTTGCAGCGCAGTTACCGGAAATGCTCGGTGGATCGGCTGATTTGACTGGCTCCAACCTCACCAATTGGAGCGGCACCAAGGCGCTCTCCGCAACAAACGGCGGAAACTACATCAACTACGGCGTGCGCGAATTCGGCATGACCGCAATCGCCAACGGCATCGCGCTACACGGCGGCTTTATTGCCTATCACGGCACGTTCCTGACATTTAGTGACTACTCGCGCAATGCACTGCGGATGGCCGCACTCATGAAGCTGCGCAATATCGCAGTGTTCACGCATGACTCCATCGGGCTCGGCGAAGACGGCCCGACGCATCAATCGGTTGAACATGTGGCCTCGCTGCGGTTAATTCCGAACATGGATTTGTGGCGGCCCTGCGATACGGTCGAGGCGGCAGCTGCGTGGCAGCATGCGCTGGCACGCAAGGACGGCCCAACGTCGCTCATCTTCTCGCGCCAGAACAGCCCATTCCAACTGCGTGATAGCGCCACCCTGGCCAACGTCGCCAAGGGTGGCTACGTGTTGTCCAAAGAGGCGGGCGCATTGGCTGCGGTCATTATCGGTACGGGCACCGAAGTTGGGCTGGCGATGGACGCGCAAAAAAAACTCGCCGCCGAGGGCGTGCATGTGCGCGTGGTATCGATGCCATCGACATTTGTATTCGATAAACAGCAGCCAGCCTATCGCGACAGCGTTTTGCCGAAAGGCGTGCCACGCATTGCCATTGAGGCCGGTGTGACCGACACCTGGCGCAAATATGTCGGGCTCGAAGGCGCGGTGATCGGGATCGATACCTTTGGCGAATCTGCGCCTGCGCCGGTGCTGTACCAGCACTTTGGCATTACGGCTGATGCTTTGGTGAAGGCGGTGAAAGCGGTTACTGCTTAGATAAAGCCTGAACGATGGTGGCATCCATCACTCCACAACACCAATCAACGTCGCACCCGGCAGCAAGCCACCGCGCGCGGAACTCACCACTGGACAATTCACCACAATATCTGTCGGCACCATCGTTACCCAGCCGCGTTCGATTGCGCCAAGTACTTCCTCCTCAGAGCGTAACGTCTTCGGCGTGCTGCCCGCCTCCCAAGTTACTTTGAACATGCGCCATAAGGGACTGTAGGCTTTGTCAGTGCTGGCACTTCCCACGGGCACGGGGGCGGAGGGCAGCACATTGCCCTGGTCGAAATTGGTGAACGCGTAAATCCGCTCCAGCGCGTTGCGCTGACCAGGTGTCTGAGGCAATTCAGGCAAAGCGTTGGTGAGCCTTGGGGAAAAGTTTGCGGACATTTTTGTTGCTGCGGCCATATCCGACGCATCCGTCGTAATGTAGTGAACACGTTGCCCATCGTGCCAGCCGCCGATGAGGGGCAACTGCACAAAGCCAACCTGATTTTTGCCGCCGATTTTTGCCTCCGGGAGTTGCGGCGAGGTGACGCAGCCACTGAGTGCCATCGACAAGACGACACATGCGTAATGCCATCGGCTTGATCGGTAAACATTGCTCTTCAATGCATTGAGATCACAGTTGTGTTTAATGTTCATCTGCTTCTCCAGTCAAGTGGTCTGGTATTCATGGGCGCGGCTGCCGATTGATTGTCCAGTCATAGGCAATAAACTCAACCGCAACGTTTTCCGGCACCGGTGAGACTCGATAACGATTGACATAAGCCGCCAATGAAGATGCCCTGGCAAGGAAATCAGCCGTGTAGAAATCGAGAATTTCGGAAAGTCTCAGCACGTTTCTGCTTACGTTTACTTCAACGTTTCGGGCTTCGCTAAAAAATAGCCGTGCCTCCCGATCAAGCTGTTGGTTCAATTTTTCCGGCAGGAACGGCTCACGCGGCAGACGCGGGCAACCGATTGACATGCAATTGAGTGCAACGTGGATTCGCGGCTCGTTCAATGCGCGAATCACTTTGTTCTCGTAGTCGTACAACGAGATCGGCGCGCCACCCACCTGAACCTTGCCCAGATAAAAGAACCCGATTTTCTTCACGCCCGCCAGCGTATCGGGGATTCCCACCTCAATGACTTTGTGCATCGCGAGCGCGTTGTAGGCGTTGATGTGGAATGCCAGCACGTGATCGGGTGTGGGAAAACGCTGCGGTTGATTGTTCGGGCCGACATCGTAAACATAGGCCACAAAGCGGTCCAGATCCGCGCGATCTTTTGCCACGCCCGCGAAATTTATTCGCCCCTGATCATCGACGTATTTTTCCAGCACGCGCGCCCAGGCATCGTAAGGCGGCGCGATGTCAGCGGTGGGTGAGTAAACCGGACGAGACACCGACGCACAGCCAGCGAGCAGCAATGTTGCCAGCAACGAGACTAGCGTTTTCATGAAGTTTCCTTGAGCAACATTTGACGACCGATCATTCGGCGGCCTCGGACAAACCCTCAAGCTGCGCTGTGTTCTTCACAACCGCATCCCTGGCGCGGCCCCGCGCGTTCTTGCGTGTTAGCGTGACCGCGATCCCCGTCGGCAACCGGCCTTCAAATTGCCCGGTAGCGGGATTGAAATACTGCATCTTCTGTTCCCGCTTCACGGCTGCTGCGACCAGCAGATAATCATCGCGCTTGGCATTGTGTACGCACATCGACAGTGGGCCTTCGGGCGTCATCACCATGAATGAGCATGATTCGCAGCGCTCTTTATCGAGCGCGCTTGAATCCATAAAGTTGTGCACGAAAAATGAAATCTTGCCCACCCTGCCGCGGGCCACCATAACATCGCGACGTTCCCGCCAGGCCAGTGCCACGAACCGTCGCACCACACCCCAAAAGATTGCGGGATTGGCGAGGAAAAATTTTATAGCCGTTTTCCACAGCGCGCGTTGGTCGGCGCGATTCACCGCCAGATGCGAGCTGGTGGCGAGTACCTCACGGACGAATTCAGGGTCGTTGAAGAAATCATGCACTCGGTCGTTGACGATGAGGCCATAGGCATAGCCATTGCATTGGGCGTGTCCGGCGCTGGCGGCGTTGAATTGCAGGTTGGCATCGGTGCCGGTGCGGATTGCCTCCATAACGGTGGTCGGATTGACGGTGACGCGCGCACGTTCGGTGCCGCGGCCCATGTCAGCACCGACTTGAAAAGAGGCAAATCTGACGACATCGGCATGACGCACAAAAAACTTCACCAGTGCAGGAATGTCGTGGAAATTATCTGGAACGACCGTGGTATTGAAGATGACCGCCAGCGGCAGGCCACGCGCCCGCTCGATATATTCTTCGCGCACGGCGTTGAGGGCGAGTTCAGATGCGTAGCCCTGACGTCCCTGCGTCATGTCGACGTGAAACGCGACATCTTCCAATCCTGCGGCACACAGTTGCCCAAGCATTTCACGACTGGCCCTGATGCCGTTGGTGAACATCGATGAACGCATGCCCTTTTGTTTGATGTAGCCCACAATCGCGATCAACTCATCGAACTTCCGCAGCGTAGGATCGCCGCCAGTTACCTGCACGTCGGTGCCGGGGCCGTAGTGGGCATGGATCATATCGATGCGCCGAAACACTTCCTCGATAGGAATATCCTTGAGCGCCTCGGAGGATTCGGATAAATAGCAGTACGAGCAATCGAGATTACAACGCTGGGTAATTTCCAGCGCCACGCAGCCAATAGCCATGCGCCGGCCAATCATTTGCCACGGCGCCCATTGATTGGCATCGGCCATGCGCTGTCGGGTGCGCGCAAGCGGCGTGAGTCCGTCCTCGATCAGTTGATACGGTTTCCAGGCTTTAATCTGTGCGCCGGTCAGAATGGATGCCATCGATTGCTCCTGCTAAGGCGCGTTTAGTGAAGGTCGTGTTGGAAACAAGGCCAAGAGGCTAAGTGACGCGCTGTTTGTGCAAGATGTTTTGATGCGCGTTCCCAAGGTACGCGTACACGAAAAAAATGGATGCATCGAATCGTCGCAGGTCTTTAAGCGTAAGGAATTGAGCTTTTTACGACCAACATAAATAGCCCGGTTAACCTCTTATCACCTCCAATCGCATCTAAAAATGGTGCAGTGCCGTAACTACCCGAAATTCGACTATCATTTCCACATCAGTCAGGAAATTGTCTATGCACCAGACGCTACATTTGATGAAATCGCGCGGCTTCCCGCATCTGCGTCGCAAGACGCTGGAGTCGTTGCAGGTCAATCTGGGCTACAAATGCAATCAGGCGTGTTTTCATTGCCACGTCAATGCCAGCCCTGACCGCAAAGAGATGATGTCGAAAGAGACCATCGATGACGTGATCGCGTTTATGCGTGCATCCGATGTGAAAGTGCTTGATTTGACGGGCGGCGCGCCGGAATTAAACGATCATTTTCGTTTCCTGGTGCGCGCGGCGCGGGCGCAAGGCGTGCGCGTCATTGACCGCTGCAATCTCACCATTCTGGGTGAGCCGGGTTTTGAGGATCTCGACACGTTTTTAGCCGAGAATCAGGTCGAAGTGAGCGCATCGTTGCCTTGTTATTCGCAGGAAAACGTCGATAAGCAACGCGGCGAAGGCGTGTTTGAAAAATCCATTGAGGGCCTCAAGAAACTCAATGCGCTGGGCTACGGCGTGGCTGGCAGTGGATTGATACTGAACCTTGTCTTTAATCCGCAGGGGCCGTCACTGCCACCGGCGCAGGAAAAACTCGAAGCCGACTACCATCGCTTGCTGCATGAAAACTTCGGTGTCGTGTTCAATCACCTGTTTACAATCACCAATATGCCGATCCAGCGTTTTGGTTCCACGCTGGTGTCGAAAGGGCAGTTTGAGGGCTACATGGATTTGCTGGTGTCGTCTTTTCAGGCGCATAACCTCGATAGCGTCATGTGCCGCTCGTTGCTCTCGATCGATTATCAGGGCTTTGTTTACGACTGCGATTTCAACCAAATGCTCGGGTTGCCGCTGCAACATTCAGGACGGTTAAAAACCCATCTGCGCGATTTGCTCTCGGTGGATTTATCCGGCTGCCAAATCGTCGTCAAAGACCACTGCTACGGCTGCACTGCCGGTCAGGGTTCGTCTTGCGGCGGCGCGCTGGAGGCCGATGTCGTGACAGAATCAGCGCTGGTGGCAGCGGAGTAACCAAACACCAGCATCCACGGGCATATTCAGGCATTTTATCCGTGAAATGCCCGCCAATGCTAGGGGTTTGTTGAAATTCTCTGAATTTTCTCACAGTATTGCTGTCTATATTTTCGGTGACAACAAGAGCGGGAGAACGGCGATGCGCGGAGCGGATGTGATGCAAGAACAGTTGTTTACGGCGGGTGGATTGGATCAGTTCGTACCGGTTGATCATCCGCTGCGTCGGGTGCGCGAAGTCTTCAATGGCTGCCTGTCGCGCATGGACACCCACTTTGATACGCTCTACAGCGCTGTCGGTCGCGAATCGATACCGCCGGAGAAACTGCTGCGCGCACTGATGCTGCAAGTGTTGTTCGGTATTCGCAGCGAACGGCAGATCATCGAGCAACTGCGCTACAACCTGCTCTATCGCTGGTTCGTTGGGCTGCCGTTACATGATGCGCCTTGGGACCACTCCACCTTCACCAAGAACCGCAACCGGCTCATAGTCGGCGGCACGCCGGAAGTCTTGTTCGACGAAGTGCTCGACTGCGCCCGGCGCGAGAACCTGTTATCCGACGAGCACTTCTCGGTCGATGGCACGCTGATCCGCGCCTGGGCTTCGCAGGCCTCGTTCGTGCGCAAGGACAGCAACGATGACCGGGGCGGCGACGGCAACTACTTTCATGGCGAGAAGCGTAGCAACGACACGCATGCCTCTACCACCGATCCGGACGCGCGTTTGTTCAAGAAGCACCAAGGTGGTGAAGCGCATCTGAGCTATCTGGGACATGCGTTGACCGAGAACCGGTCGGGCTTCGCGGTCGACGCGCTCCTGACCGAAGCGACCGGCACCGCCGAACGCTGTGCGGCGCTGGCGATGATCGATGCCACGGCGACTGGACGGCGGCGAACGTTGGGGGCGGACAAACTCTACGACACGGCCGATTTCATTGCGCAATGCCGGGTTCGCAACGTGACCCCGCATGTGGCGCAAACACAACGCAACGGCGGCAGTGCCATCGATAGCCGCACCACGCGACATGCCGGTTACGCGATCAGTCAAACCAAGCGGCAGCAAGCTGAGCGGATCCACGCGTGGCCAAAGGTCTGGTCGATCATGGGCCGCGCGATGGTGCGTGGATTGGCGAAGATGAAGGCGCAGTATCAGTTTGCCCTCACGGGCGGCAACTTGATCCGCTTTGCGAACCTGACAGGATAGGTGCGCCCAGCGGGACGAAAACGCGGCAAATGCACGACAGTGAGGCAGCAAACGCCAAAAAACACCACAAAAATGACCGCAAAATCAGGACAAAAATAAAACCGCGCAAAGAAAACCGTAACCACATCGAAGCCGCAATGAAAGTGATGCGAATTTCAACAAACCCCTAGTGTTTACGATTTAAGTATCAAAATTGCCCACCATGACAGCCGGTCGATCCTGCCCCCTTCATTATCGCTACGCGCCAGCGTCGTTCGCGCGCGCAGCCGATGTCAGTGCCGACACGATTTACCTCATCGGCGGACTCTACGGCAACGTACCGGCACTCGATGCGATTTCGCAACTCGCCGCCGCCGAGCCAGTCGCGCCAACGCTTGTGTTCAATGGCGATTTCAATTGGTTCAACGTTGACGGGGATAGTTTCTCAACGATCAATCGCGAAGTGCTGCGGCATGTGGCTTTGCGGGGCAATGTAGAAACCGAACTCAACGGCCACGAAGGTTGCGGATGCGCCTACCCCGACTACGTGGACGATGCGGATGTCGAACGCTCCAACGCCATCATGGCGCGCCTGCAGGGCACCGCGCGCGACTTTCCTGATCTCATTCAATCGTTGACGGCCTTACCGATGTATGCGGTGGTGTCGGTCGGCGACACGCGCGTTGGCGTGGTGCATGGCGATGCACAATCGCTCTCTGGCTGGCGGTTTGCTCACGACGGCCTGCACGACGCGGAAAATATTGCCTGGCTTACGCAAATTTGCCGCGATGCCAATCTCGCCGGTTTTGCCTCCAGCCACACCTGCCTGCCGACTTTTCGACGTTTTGCCGATGCTGACCGCACCTGTTTTGTGATCAACAACGGCGCGGCGGGGATGCCGAATTTTTCGCATACGCAGTACGGGTTGATTTCGCGGCTCTCGATCTACCCCGCGCTCGAGGGTCTTTCGCAGTATGGCGGTGTGATCGACGGCGTGCACGTGGATGCGATCCCGGTGCACTACGATGCGGCAAAGTTTCAACAATCTTTTCTCGATAACTGGCCCGAAGGCTCGGCTGCGCATCAATCGTATTTCAAACGCATCGTCGACGGCCCGGCTTATGCCGCACCGCACGCACTCGGATTGATTCAGGCATCGTTGATTTGCGCCTAGCACGGTGCCAGCAAGCGGCGAATTAACTTGCCGTTGTCACATTGTCGGGTTACCTTTGGATCCCCCCGGCTTTACCGTTCTTTGCCCACTCTGAAGGCTCGTATGCCACGCAAATCCAAGCCGTCCGCCAGCCGTTCGTTCAAGCCAGCGTCCAAGCTCAAATCCATCAATCTCGCCCTGCAAGGCGGCGGCGCCCACGGCGCATTCGCCTGGGGTGTGCTTGATCGCCTGCTGGAGGATGGTCGCCTGTCGTTCGAGGGCATCTCCGGCACCAGTGCCGGCTCAATGAACGCGGTGGTGCTGGTGAGCGGGCTCATCAAGGGCGGCCCCGATGGCGCGCGGGCGGCGCTGGAAAGTTTTTGGCACGCCGTTGCAACTGCAGGTGAGCGTTATTCGCTGGTAAGGGTATCGCCCTGGGATCGACTAAAGGGAAACCACTGGAACACCGATGACAGCCTGAGTTTTCAGGCCTTCAAGGCCATGACCAATACATTTTCACCGTATCAGCTCAACCCCACGAATTTCAATCCGCTCAAAGATATTCTTAACGAGCAGGTCGATTTCAACGCGCTCAATCGGCATGAAGAACAAAAGCTGTTTCTCTCCGCCACCAATGTGCAAAGCGGCAACGTGCGGATATTTCAAAACCCGGAAATTACTGCCGATGTCGTAATGGCCTCAGCCTGTTTGCCGTTCATGTATCAGGCCGTCGAGATCGGCGGACACACTTATTGGGATGGCGGCTATATGGGTAACCCCGCGCTATTTCCCATGTTCTATCGCACCATCGCCAGCGATGTGTTGATCGTGCATATCAACCCGATCGTGCGGGCCGGCACACCCACCACGCCGCATGAAATTGAGGACCGCGTGAACGAGATCAGCTTTAATTCGGCCCTGATCAAAGAGCTGCGCGCGGTGGCGTTTGTGCAAAAATTAATTGGTGACGGCTGGCTGAAAGACGAATACCGCGATCAATTGAAATACGTGTTTATTCACTCGCTGCGTGCCGATGATGCCTTGTCCGATTTGTCGGCCGCCTCCAAACTTTGTACTGATTGGTCTTTCCTGCAAACGCTGCGCGACCGTGGCCGCGAAGCCGCCACGGTCTGGCTTGAGCGCCACTTTGAGGACGTAGGAGTACGCCAGACGGTCGATCTGCACGCACAATTTCTCGATAGCGGCAGCGAGATGATGCCGCTAACGCCCATCAAACCCATCAAACCAAAACGCGCATCCAGATAACGTCGGGTTTCGTAATTGCATTGACTTCAGGGAGCACTATGAATAAAAGCAAACTACTGTTATTGATATGTGTCGTGGCGCTGGTCGCGGCGTTTTTTATCTTCGACCTCGGCAGATTTTTTAATCTCGATTACATCAAGTCGCAGCAAGCCGTGATCGCCAGCTACTATCAGGCAAATCCAGTGCAAACCGGCTTGATATTTTTTGCAGTCTACGTTGCCGTCACCGCGTTATCGTTGCCGGGCGCTGCCATCATGACGCTCGTGGCCGGCGCCATCTTCGGCCTCATCTGGGGTGTCGTCATCGTCTCGTTCGCGTCTAGCATCGGCGCGACACTGGCGTTTCTGGTCGCGAGATTTTTGCTGCGCGATTCGATTCAGGCGAAATTCGGCGACAAATTAAAAGCGTTCAACGCGGGCGTCGAAAAAGAAGGTGCGTTTTATCTGTTCACGCTGCGGCTGGTGCCGGCATTTCCGTTTTTCGTGATCAACGTCGTGATGGGCTTGACCACCATGAAAGCGTTGACGTTTTTCTGGGTCTCACAGATCGGCATGTTGGCGGGGACGATCGTGTTTGTATTTGCGGGGCAAAAACTTTCGGAAATCACCTCGCTGAAGGGTATTTTGTCACCGGGCCTGATCGGCGCGTTTGTGCTCATCGGCATCCTGCCGATCATCGCCAAAAAAATCATTGAAGGCATCAAGTCGCGCAAAGTCTACGCCAGGTGGGCCGATAAAAAGCCTGCGCATTTTGACCGCAACGTCGTCGTCATCGGCGGTGGCTCGGCTGGCTTGGTGACGAGCTATATCGCCGCAGCGGTGAAAGCGAAAGTCACGCTGGTGGAGCGCCATCAGATGGGCGGCGACTGCCTCAATACCGGCTGCGTGCCGTCCAAGGCGCTGATCCGTTCGGCGAAATTGCTCAACCACATCTCCCGCGCCAAAGAGTTCGGCATCACCTCGGCGACAGCGCAATGGGATTTCGCAGAAGTGATGGAGCGCGTACAAAAAATTATCAATGATATCGAGCCGCATGATTCGGTCGCACGCTATTCCAGTTTGGGCGTTGATTGCGTGAAGGGCAGTGCAAAAATTTTGTCGCCGTGGGAAGTGGAGATCACGCTGGACAACGGTACCAAACAAAAACTGACAACAAAAAATATTGTGATCGCCGCAGGCGCACGCCCATTCGTGCCACCGATTCCGGGTCTCGCCGAATGCAAGCCGCTCACGTCGGATAATGTCTGGAATATTCGCAAACTGCCCAAACGGTTGGTGGTGCTCGGTGGTGGGCCGATCGGCTCGGAACTCACGCAATGTTTTGCGCGTTTTGGGGCGAAAGTCACGCAGGTGGAAATGCTGCCGCGCATCATGATCCGCGAAGATGTCGAAGTCTCGGCAATGGTCAAAGCCAAGTTTGAAGCCGAGGGCGTTGATGTGCTCGTCAACCATAAAGCCAAGCAGGTCGTGGTTGAGAATGGCGAGAAATTCCTGATCGTCGAGAACGACGGTCAGGAGAAACGCATCGCATTCGATGAAATTCTGTGCGCCGTTGGACGCATCGCCAACACCACCGGTTACGGACTGGAAGAGTTGGGAATACCTGCGAAAAAAGTCGTCGAGACCAACGAATATCTGGAAACGATTTACCCGAATATTTTTGCCTGCGGCGATGTTGCAGGTCCCTACCAGTTCACCCACACGGCGGCGCACATGGCGTGGTACGCCTCGGTGAACGCGCTGTTTGGCAAGTTCAAAAAATTCAAGGTTGATTATTCAGTGGTGCCGTGGGCAACATTCACCGATCCGGAAGTGGCGCGCGTGGGCATCAACGAGCAGGAAGCCATCGAGAAAAAAATTGCGCACGACGTGCACGTTTACGGCATCGATGATCTGGATCGCGCCATTGCCGATGGCGAGGCGCATGGGTTTGTGAAAGTGATTACGCCCAAAGGATCGGACAAGATTTTGGGTGCCACCATCGTCGGCGAACATGCCGGTGACTTGCTGGTTGAATTTGTCGCCGGGATGAAACACGGCTTCGGTCTGGAAGGCATCCTCAACACCATTCACACCTATCCAACATTGGGCGAGGCCAATAAATACGCGGCCGGCATTTACAAACGCTCGACGGCGACGGTTGGGAAACTGGCGGTGGCCAAGGCGATGAACGATTGGACGCGCGGCGAAGGAAGCGTGGGCACTGTCCTCGGAAAAGTAATCTCGCTCGTTGTCTCACCAGACAACACGCCGGCGTATCCGAAGGAAGTAGCACATCACTGATCTTCCGTCGTCCCCGCGCAGGCGGGGATCCAGCGACTCTTGCTGGCGGAAAAGCAACGACACTGGGTCCCCGCCTGCGCGGGGATGACGATTCTCTGGAGGTAGACTTACCATGAAAAAATTTGTTATCGCCTTCGCGGCAATGCTCTTTGCCGCTCATGCTTCAGCGCAAACATTCGATCACTCCCACGCCGCATTCACCGCGTTGCTTAAAAAGCATGTCGTGGTGGTCGATGGCGGAAAATCGACCAAGGTGAAATACGCCGATCTGAAAAAAGAGCAGCCGCAGCTGAAGGTCTATCTGGATGCGCTCGCCAGCGTGAAGGAATCCGAATTCAACGCGTGGACCAAGGCGCAGCAGATGGCGTTTCTGATCAACCTTTACAACAGCCAGACGCTGGAATTAATCCTGCAAAACTATCCGGTGAAATCGATCAAGGATATTGGCGGCACGTTTGACAACCGCTGGAAACGCAAATTTTTCAAGCTGTTCGGTCAGGATGCCTTCCTCGACAAAATCGAGC
>JAYURJ010000051.1:0-5780 GCA_043756275.1 Betaproteobacteria bacterium
ACCCAAATAGGCAGGCGTTGACGTGTGTCCCGCGGAGCCTGCGGGTAGGGTGCTTGAGGCGTACGGTAACGTGCGTCCCAGAGGAATGACCGTCATAGCACGCAAGTGCCGTAACAGAATCCGGCTTATCGGTGCGCTTCCATTTTCAGCAGCCTTTGCGATAAGGGGCAATTTCGGTTGGGGTCACGAGTCCGCTTTATTTGCGGTTGCGTAAAGCCGAAGAAACATGCCCAAAGCGCCGCCCGTACCAATCCGGCCTTTCGGTGAGTTGCGAACTGATACCTCCTTCCCGCTCTGCTTCCATGTCCCGAAACAGTGTGGTGACAAATTCAATAAATACGCGTGCGCGAGAGTTGCGGCGCTGATTGGGCCGATAAAACAGATTGATGGGAGGCGCATCTTTCATTTCCCACTCAAGCAGTACAGGCACCAACCGCCCACTTGAAAAATGCGCTTGCGCAGATATGTCGGAAATCCGGGCGACACCTTCACCCGCCAACACCGCTTCTAGATTGACATCGCGGTGATTGCTGATCAGCCAGCCACTTACCGCCACCTCTTCAGTTTCGCCATTTCGTTCGTATCGCCAGAGATCGATCACCGTACCCTCCGGGTTGCGGAACGAAAAGCAAATATGGCCGGCCAGATCTTGCGGATGCTGCGGCATGCCATGCGCGGCCCAATACGCGGGAGCGGCGCAGGTCAGCTGCCGCGTCTGAGCGATACGACGATGCACCAGCTCCGCGTGCGACGGCCAACCGAACAAAAGAAAAACGTCGACAGCACTTGAATCAGCGTCGTTGATTCTATTTACTACCCTAAGATCGATCTGTATGTCTGGATAGCGCGCATGAAATTTTGGCAGCGCAGGCAGTATGCAATGCATCGCAAGTTGGGGCATGGCACCGACGACGAGCGTGCCGCGCGGGCGCGCAATACCGCCTTTTACCGCGTCATCTGCTGCGGCAAATTGTTCCACTAGCGGCTGGCAGGTTTCAAGATAATTCTCGCCGTCGGCCGTGAGCGTGAGTCCATGCGAAGTGCGCTGAAACAGCTTTGTATCGAGATGGCTTTCGAGCGACGAAATGAGTTTTGAAATGGCTGGAATGCTTACGTCAAGTCGTTTGGCGGCACCCGAGAAGCTGTGCTCCTCTGCGGCGGCCACAAAATACTCAAGGGCGCGAAGTTTATCCATGGTTGTCTTTCGTTGCCAGACATCACAATTGTGCTTAAACCAAAAGTTAAAGGCAAGTTTGCTGAAAGTGGTATTCCATCGAAGCAGGGTTGGGACTATTGTGTCTTCATCAATTTTTTGGGAGATATTCATGAAAACCTGTCACCCGTCGATGCTGTCAAAAATGTTGCTGCCATTCGTCCTTGCAGTTGCGCCAACCCTTGCAATAGCGCAGTACCCTGACAGACCGATTCGGCTGATCGTTCCGTTTTCAGCTGGCGGTGCCTCTGATGCAGCCGCGCGAACACTCGGTCAGGCGATGGCGAAATCGCTGGGACAGCCGATCCTCATCGAGAACCGTCCGGGGGCTAACGGCAGCATTGCCGCACAGGTTGTACAGAGTGCGCCTGCAGACGGCTACACGCTGCTCTGGGCTAGCGCGTCGATGGTCGCGATTCCGCTTCTGCAGAAGTCTGCGCCGTATCAATCTTTGAACGAGTTCGTGCCGGTTTCGATTACTTGTCGTCTGACCTATGCGGTCTACGTCAGCGCGGACGTACCTGCCAAAACAGTCGGTGAATTTATTGCCTACGCGCGGGCGAAACCGGGCAAGCTCAGCTATGCCACGGGGTCTCTCGGCGAATACATGGTTACAGCGCAACTATTGAAATCAGCGGGCATAGATCTCGTACACGTCCCGTACAAGGGCGGGGCTGCTGCCATGCCAGATCTTATTGCCGGTCGCGTGCAGCTCAATATTGGTCCGTTTGCGGCCGGGCTGC
This sequence comes from Betaproteobacteria bacterium, assembly GCA_043756275.1. Classification (GTDB taxonomy): domain Bacteria; phylum Pseudomonadota; class Gammaproteobacteria; order Burkholderiales; family Usitatibacteraceae; genus UKL13-2. Next base: position 1,957 of record JAYURJ010000051.1, read on the forward strand.
CGCATGTCAAGGCGGGCAAATTGCGTATGCTGGCAGCGCTGCTTCCGACGCGTAGTCCAGCGATGCCGGACGTACCTACCCTATCTGAGGCTGGCGTGCGGAACGTGACGAGCCCAACCTGGCAGGCCATTTTTGCGCCCCCGAAAACGCCGAAAAATGTGGTTGACCGACTCGTAAGAGAAGTGGCATTGGCATTGCGCGACGAAAAACTGCGCGCTCAGTTTGAAGGCCAGGCGGTACATGGCGAATCCTCCACGCCAGAGGCACTCGCAATCATTGTGAATGAGGACACTATTACCTGGCGTCGCTTCGTGCGCGAGAACAATATTTCACAAGAATGAAATGCACTTCAACTGGAGACCAGCATGATACATACACCGCGACGGGCCGACGCGAGTGCAGACGAAGCGACAGCGCTACTGGAAATGATCGGGGCGAGCTGGAAGTCGCAGATCGTTTGTGTCACTGCCGAACTCCACATAGCTGATTTTCTCGCCGACGGTCCACGAACGAACGAATATCTCGCCCGGAAAACCGGATGTCACGGCCCCTCGCTGCGTCGCCTGATGCGCGCGCTAACGACTGTGGGAATTTGTCTCGAGACCCGCGACGGAACCTTCGCCCTGACGCCGACTGGTGAATTACTGCGCACAGATGTGACCCAAACAGTGAACGCCTGGGCCATCTGGTGGGGGAAATATCAATGGCCAGTTTGGGGCAATCTCCTACATAGCGTTCGAACGGGCAAAACCGCGCGTGAGCTGGTCGCGGGGCAGTTGGGCTATGCACACATCGAAAATGATCCGCAGGCGGCGCTGGTATTCAACCGGGCCATGGTCGGCATTAGCGGGTTGATTGCGGGTGCCGTCGTGCGTGCCTACGATTTTTCGGCAGCGAAAACAGTAGTGGATGTCGGCGGCGGTTACGGTGTGTTGCTGACTGCAATCCTGTCGGCGAATACAGAAGTAACCGGAATCGTGTTTGACTTGCCCCACGCCATGGACGGCGCAGCGAAATTGGCTGCCGATGCCGGCGTTGCGCAACGGGTCTCGTTAATTAGCGGGGATTTCTTCAATCGTGTTCCCGAAGACGCCGACATTTATCTACTTAAAAGCGTGCTTCATAACTGGGACGACGAGCGGTGCAGTGTGATTCTCGGCTGTTGCCGGCGCGCAATGGCAGTGGGTGCAAAGCTGGTGCTGGTCGAGCGCATTATGCCCGCGCATGTGCAAAACGCGGTTGCCGACCAAGCTGTCGTTCGGGCGGATCTCAACATGTTGGTAGGATTGGGGGGCCGTGAGCGGCGTGCGGCGGAATTTACGGCACTACTGGCTGAGGCAGGTTTTATGGCGACGACGCTAATGCCCGCGGCCTACGATTTCAGTGTTATCGAAGCTATCGCCATCTGAGCGGCCAGAAGTGGCGAGCAAAGCATTGATCCTCAATTGGCTGTCATGTAGCGGTGAGTCGCACGCCTGAAGCAGAAATCACCAGTACCGGCGCGCCAACCAACGTGAAAATGCCCTGAAACCCGCCCCAGATGGCGCTCTACGTTTTTTCCCGCGATGGAAACTCAGCCGTGCAGGCGCTGCGTCTGCACTTGCCACTGCGTCGGGTTTGCGCGCAGGGGCTATTCGCCGCGTGCGGCGTACGTCCCAGAGGAATGACCGTCATAGCACGCAAGTGCCGTAACAGAATCCGGCTTATCGGTGCGCTTCCACTTCCCCAAATTTCCGTTGAACATAGTCCCAATACGGGACTAGGGACTATACTGCGCTATGCGCGTAATCGCCTATAAAACACTCAGAGAGTTTGGGCAATCAAATCCCGCCTACCGAGATGTTGTCGAACCCGCGCGTACGTGGTTTCGACACGCTTCTGTAGCAGACTGGAAGCACCCCGCAGAGGTAAAGGCCGACTTGCGAACGGCGAGTATTCTGCGAGACGGTCGCGTGGTTTTCAATCTGGCTGGCAACAAGTACCGTCTGGTTGTCTGGATCAACTATCCGTTTCGCGTGGTGCCTGTGCGGTTCATCGGAACGCACAAGCAATACGACCAAATCGATGCGCAAACAATATGACGGAAAAATTATGGATATAAAACCGGTTCGATCAAAGCGCGACTACAGCGAAGCGCTCAAATCAGTCGAAGGCTTGATGAATGCCAAGGCAGGCACGCCGCAGGGTGACAGGCTCGACGTACTCGTCACCCTGATTCAGGCCTATGAAGCCAAACACTTTCCGATGCTGCCACCAGACCCGGTCGAATCCATCAAATTCATGATGGAGCAACGAGGCTTGACAGTTCACGACCTCACGCCGGTTTTCGGGCGAGTCAATCGCGCTTATGAAGTGCTCAGCCGCAAGCGTCCTTTGTCGTTAGCCATGATTCGTAAACTGCATAGTGATTTTGGGATTCCGGCTGAGGTGTTGATCGCTGCTTAGAAGAATGAGCATCATGGCACGCATGTGCCGTAATGGAATGCGGCTTATTGGTGCGCTTCCACTTTTCTGCGAATATGTTTTGCGGCATCAAATTGCCGCAATGAAACGCCAGCCTTGTACTCGTACTTTCGCCGCTTGACGTATATCCATTACCATGGTAATGTAATCGCATGTCAATCGCTCAATCGAAAATTACCACGCAAGGGCAGATTTCCGTCCCCGCCGAAGTGCGCAAGAAACTTGGCGTCGGCCCTGGCTCGATCCTCGAATGGGATGAGAGTAACGATCAGGTTGTCGTTCGTCGCGCCGGGCGGAACACGTCAACGGACATTCATGAAGCGCTATTCACTGAAGGGCGGTCAAAGCCTTCTATCGGCGTGAAGGAAGGAATTCGAAAGTACGTGCGCAAAAAACATGCGCGCAGTTGACACCAACCTGCTGGTACGACTGTTGGTGCGCGACGATGCGAAGCAAGTAACCGCCGCTGAAGCGTTCGTTGAAAACGGCGCCTGGGTGTCGCACCTCGTACTGGTCGAAACGCTCTGGGTTCTCGATGCGGTCTATGAACGAACAGCGGCACAGATCGCAAAAGCAATTGAGTTGTTACTCAACCACAATAGCCTGACGCTTCAAGACGCTGATGTCGTTGCCTCGGCGCTGGAGAGTTTTCAGGCGCATCCTTCGCTTGGATTTTCGGATTGCATGCTGCTGGAGATTGCGCGCAAAGCCGGCCATTTGCCTCTCGGTACGTTTGACAGGGGGCTTGCGAAATTGGCTGATGTTTGTCGGCTGTAGACGGCGTGTGTCATAACAGAATTCGGCCTATCGGCGCACGCCCAATTACTTTTGCGGTTGAATAGTATGTAGATTGTCCAGAAAACGAATGCATATCGCCGGAAAGTGCTGGTGTTCAGGTTCATATGTCAATTAACTTGCGGTCAAGGCTATGTCCGCGATGGTGCGTCCATGCCTTTGGCGCTTACAATCAGCATGGGGTTAGTTCGCGGACGATGTTGTCGAATGAGATTTGTGTCGCGTCGGATTCCAGTCTTGAGCTTGGCTTGATAGCGCAACGGGTGAAGAGTTTTTGTGAGCCAAGCATAGATCGATTTGCAGTAGAGAGGAAATGACTATGGCAAAGACAGTCCCGCTTCCTTCGCCGCTCAGTCCGGCGGGCGTTCCGGCGGACGCGTTGCTGTCAGGGCCACCGATTCCTGCAATTGATCGCATTAAGCTTTTCAGCGCAACGCAATGGGAAGATTTTCTTCTGGAATGGGCTGACTGTTCGCAGTAACAGCAGTAAATCTAGCGGGTTGAAGTCCCGTCCGAGGAGTTGTCCGTACGCCTCGGTAGCACGAGGAAGCGGCGTCGTGGCGACA
>JAYURJ010000052.1:0-5690 GCA_043756275.1 Betaproteobacteria bacterium
GTTCTTCGGTCATCCAGAGGTGTACATCCTGATCTTGCCAGCGTTTGGTATCGTCTCATCGATCATTCCTGCGTTTGCGAGAAAGCCACTGTTTGGCTACGCCTCGATGGTGTACGCAACTGGTTCCATCGCGATTTTGTCGTTCATCGTCTGGGGGCACCACATGTTTACGGTTGGCATGCCCGCGGCCGGACAGTTGTTTTTCATGTATGCCACGATGTTGATCGCGGTACCGACCGGCGTGAAAATTTTCAACTGGATCGCGACGATGTGGCGTGGCTCGCTCACATTTGAAACGCCGATGCTGTTTTGTATCGGCTTCCTGTGCATGTTTACGCTGGGCGGATTCTCAGGTTTGGTGCTCGCGATTGTTGCGGTCGACATCACGTTGCACAACACCTATTACGTGGTCGCGCATTTTCACTATGTATTGTTTCCCGGTGCTATCTGGGGCCTGACGGCAGCGGTGTATTTTTATCTGCCAAAATTCACCGGAAAAATGTATAACGAGACGTTAGGGAAATGGCATTTCTGGATATCTGCCATTGCATTCAATGTCACGTTCTTTCCGCAGCACTTTCTGGGACTCGCTGGCATGCCGCGCCGAATTCCGGATTACGCACTTCAGTATGCTGAATGGAATGCGATCTCCACGATTGGCGCGTTTGTACTGGGCTTTAGCCAACTTATCTTCCTCTACAACGTTATCGTCACGATTCGTTCTGGCGAGAAAGCCAAAGATCGGCAATGGGAGGGTGCAGACTCGCTCGAGTGGACGCATCTGCCAAGCCCCGTCCCGTATCACACTTTTGAAACGCCGCCGGTGCTGAAGTAGGCGCGCTTGCCACATGAACGATAAACTCACTGACCAGCTGCACGCAAGTCAAAGCCGTGGCAAGACGATTACGCTGGCTCTCTTACTGGTGTGGGTAGCTGCGGTGTTCACTTATTCAATTCTGAAGTTCGCCAAGGTAATCAGTTGAGCCATACAGCCGACTCCACAGCTCAAGCCGAAGTACGCGAGAATAATCGCGTGACATTTTGGAAGCTGCTGATGGTCGTGCCAGTGATGCTTGTATTTTGCGCTTCGATGGTTCCACTGTACCGGCAGATCTGCAATGTCCTTGGCATCACGGCAACGCGAACGATTGTGGAAAGCACTCAGGTCGATGCGAGTCGTGTCGTAAAAGTTGAGTTTGTGGCGAATCTAAACAAGAGTTTTGCATGGCAATTTGAGCCGGTCGAGAAGCTCGTTGAAATCCATCCCGGCGCGATGGCCACGATAAATTACCGCGTAACCAATACATTGCCTTACGCGACAACCGGGCGCGCAGTGCCGAGCTTTGCGCCTCTGGAGGCGGGGCTTTATTTTAATAAGCTTGAGTGTTTTTGTTTCAGCAACCAGACTTTGTTGGCTGGCGAAACGCGCAATATGCCGGTTACCTTTTTCGTTGATCCGAAACTGCCAAAGGATCTTGCTGCCATCGCGTTGTCGTATACATTTTTCAACGTGACGGAAGAAGGCAATAGGTCGTAATGTGGAACACATTCAAAGCCGTATTGTGGGGATTACTTGGTATACGAAGCAGTAAAGGCTACGAGCACGACCAGCAAAAATTAAAGGTGCAACACATTATTGCGGTTGGTATTTTTTGTGTTTTGGTATTTGTGGTGAGTTTGTTTTTCTTGGTCAGAATGCTCACTGCCAAATAAAATGCAGTCATTCAGAGTGTTAAGGGAGTTTTAGCATGAGTGCAACAACTGGCGGCTATTATTTTGCCCCACCGTCTAAGTGGCCCGTGGTGGGCTCTATCGCGCTGTTTTTCTTCATGCTGGGTCTGGCGCTGTGGATGAACGAAATTCAGCCGTGGGGCTATACCTCGCTCGCACTCGGCTTCGGTATCCTGCTGTACATGCTGTTTGGGTGGTTCGGGATCGTCATCCACGAAAGTGAATCCGGCTTGTACAACAAGCAAATGGACACCTCATATCGCTGGAGCATGAGCTGGTTCATTTTTTCCGAAGTGATGTTTTTCTCGGCTTTCTTCGGCGCTTTGTTTTATGCCCGGATATTTTCAGTGCCGTGGCTAGGTGATTTCGATAATGCGCTGCTTTGGCAGGGTTACGAGGCCAAGTGGCCAACGATGGGGCCGTACCTGGATCCTAACCCGGCATTCCAATTCTCACCAATGAGCGCATGGGGGCTTCCGGCCATCAACACCGCGTTATTGCTCAGCTCGGGTGTAACGGTGACATGGGCGCATCATGCAATGATCGCCAACAATCGGAAACAATTGATTCTCGGCTTATTCCTGACGGTGTTGCTCGGGGCAATATTTTTGGGCGTGCAAGCATACGAATACGCCCACGCTTACTCAGCGCTGAATTTGAAGCTGTCGTCAGGCGTTTTTGGTTCCACGTTTTACATGCTTACCGGGTTCCACGGCTTCCATGTAACGCTTGGCGCGATCATGCTGACCGTGATTCTTGTCCGCTGCATCAAGGGCCATTTCACACCGGAACACCACTTCGCGTTTGAAGCGGTGGCGTGGTACTGGCACTTCGTTGATGTCGTCTGGCTGGGGCTGTTTATATTCGTTTACTGGCTCGCATAGATATTGAAATCCGGCGGAAAAAAAGCCGCACATTGTGCGGCTTTTTTGTGTGGCGAGATGAACTTGTTGCCGCCAAACGCATTCGGAATGTCTATCACTTTGGTATTAGCCCGAAGTAATAACTACCGATCAGGATCAGGAAAATCGCAACCGAGAGCGCGATTCTAAACGTCAGGGCAGTCACCATGCGTCTCGAGTCTCCCTTATCCCGGTACATAAAGAACAGCGCGCCGAAAAGGCTGACGATGACCAAAAATAGCAGAATCACGACCAATATTTTCATTGCCCCGGTGCCCGTCTCGAATCATTCACGATGCAACATGTCCAACAGTTATTGTAACGCACCATCTTTAGTGCCCCCTCCTGAGCGACTCTCCTGATGCCGTTTCGCCTGTCTTCAATTCGATTTGAGCCTTCGTTGATGCCAACACTGGCAGCCCTTTGCGCACTTTCGGTCACCTTATACCTTGGGTATTGGCAGCAAGGACGTGCCGCCGAAAAACAAGCAATGCAGACCGAGTTTGCAGGTCGTGCTGCTGCGTTGCCCGTTATGTTGGGCGCTGCAATGGCTGATCCCGTCGCATTCAGATACGCGCGCGCCATCACACGCGGCGAGTGGGTGGCGGGGGGACAAATTTTTCTCGATAACAAGTTCGACAATGAGGCCGTTGGTTTTCACGTGATCACGCCACTCAAAATAGCGGGTACGGATCGTTATGTACTGGTCAATCGCGGATGGGTCGCGCGCGACGCAGTCTATCCAGCGCCACCCGCAATTCCGATGCCTACGGGATCGGTTGAAGTCGAAGGCGTATTGATGCTTCCGAGCACGCGATTCCTTGAGCTTTCGCCAGCGATCGTTCAGGGCAATGTGTGGCAAAACCTTACAATTGAGCGCTATCGTGCGGCAAGTAAACTTGATGTGTTGCCGCTGGTGTTGCTGGCAAAAATTGCCAACACGCCACTAAAGCCGGTTGCCGCGCGCCCCGATGCGAGAGTAGAAAAACATATCGAATATATGCTGACATGGTATTCGTTGGCTGCGACCGTTGCGGTGCTGTGGGTGGCGCTGAACGTCAAGCTTGAACGTGTCCTGCCGCAGGCGTTAACAAACAGCCAAGGGAAAAAACAATGAGTCCCCGCACTAAACTCTTGCTAATGATGGCCTTGTTTGCACTGCCAACATTGGCGTCGTTTGCAGCGTTCTACTGGTTCCCACCGACCAAGACCACTAATTACGGAGAACTCATTTCCCCGGTGATCAATTTGCCGCAATTGCCGATGGCCATTCGTGATGGTACCGATGCCCCCCAAGGCGCGCGTGAGCAGGGTTTGCGAGGAAAGTGGTTAATCATTACCCGCGACGGCGGTGCATGCGATGTAACGTGCGAGCAGAAACTTTTTGCGATGCGTCAGTCGCGCGTGATTGTCGGTCGAGAGATGGATCGCGTCGCGCGCGTAGTACTGGTCGACGACGATGTCACGCCGTCAGATGAATTGATCAAACGCTATCAGGGCACTGCGTGGATCAACGCGAAAACCATGCCTTGGTTATCCAAGCTGCCAATGCCGACACAAGACCCAAGCAATGGCCGGGCGTATTTATATGCGGTTGATCCCTTGGGCAATATTTTTATGCGCTATGGTGCAGATGCAGATGTGAAGCTGATTGCCAAAGACTTGCGACGAGTGCTTAAGGCCTCCCAGATCGGTTGAGTGCTGCAAATTGAATAGAGAAGTTAGCCCATATGCGAATGAATATTATTGAACAAGGGTTGATCGGCGGTATCACGCTTGCCATCATATTGGCTGCATTCATTTGGATAAAGCGCGATAACGACCGTTTTCAGACGCTCGTCGGGCTGACCTTGGCAATGACCTTCATATTGGTGATCCTTGGTGCCTTTGTCAGGCTATCTGATGCAGGCTTGGGATGTCCCGATTGGCCGGGTTGTTACGGCAATCTGATGCCGCATCATTCAGTTGAAGATATCCGCGCCGCCGAAGCGAATCAGCCCGGCGGGCCTGTCTCGATGGCAAAGGCGTGGAAGGAAATGGCGCATCGGTACCTTGCGATGATTGTGGGCGCGCTGATCGCGGCCATTATGTTCGCTGCTTGGCGTAATCGACGCGCATGGACCCAGTCACCATTATTGGCCACACTGTTAGGCGGCGCGGTTATATTTCAGGCGGCACTCGGTGCATGGACGGTGACCATGCTACTGAAGCCAGCCATCGTTACTGCGCACTTGTTGGGCGGCATCACGATACTCTCGCTATTGGCCTGGCTGCATTGGCGGCAAGCGGTTGGCCAATCAGGCCGTCCGGGCTGGGCAAAAGGTATAATTGCGCCAAAGGGGTTGCGAATATTTGCGCTACTGGCATTGGCAACTTTGCTTGGCCAAATTGCGCTCGGGGGGTGGGTAAGTACCAACTACGCCGCTTTGGCATGTGCCGATTTTCCGATGTGTGATGGCAAGCTAGTTCCAGCGATGGATTTTGCGAATGCCTTTCATATTCTCAGGCCCTTAGGGATGGGTCCGGATGGTGAGTTACTAACGCTGGAGGCTTTGCGCGCCATCCATTGGGCGCATCGTTTGGGCGCAGTGTTTGCGGTATTGGTGGTCGGCGGCTTCGCGTTCGCGTTGTTGAAAATAGAGTCTGGCAAAAAGGCAGCGAAAATGCTGTTTGTGATGCTCACAATACAAGTGTTGCTGGGGATCTCAAATGTGTGGTTTAGTCTGCCGCTCCCCGTCGCAGTTGCACATAACGGCGTTGCCGCCCTGTTGTTTACCCTTTTGCTGTTGATCAACCTGCGTCTTTTTGATCGTCGATACTGATTCCTGAAATGTCCCAACAGATTGCGACTCATCCTCAGCCAAATATTCTGGCGCAGTTTCTTGAACTGACGAAACCGCGCGTCAATTCGCTGATCGTCTTTACCGCGATCATCGGCATGATGCTGGCCTATCCGGTGGGCATTGCGTGGGATGTGCCGCTCATGCTCACCAGCACGCTGGGCATCGCGCTGGTCGCGGGCGCGGCGGCGGCGTTTAACTGTTTGGTCGAACAGCA
>JAYURJ010000053.1:0-17279 GCA_043756275.1 Betaproteobacteria bacterium
TCGTCGTCCCCGCGAAGGCGGGGATCCAGCGACTTTGCGGCGAACGACGCTGGATTCCCGCCTTCGCGGGAATGACGGCTTTTTCTGCTTACCCATAAAATTAATGCACTAATGAAATAGAAATGGAATTAGGCCCCGGCCCGGCGCAACCCTTGTGGTTGTTCGCCGGTACGACAGAGTTTTTAGAAGTTCCCAAATATCAACAGCTAGCACTGGCGCGCCTTTCCATGCATTTTCGCCACAAAGACCGCACCAAATGGCGATCTACGGGTTTCAATAAGACGCATCGGGAAATTTATTGCCGCCGACGAAGATCCCTCGCAACTTCTTCCGCACGCAAGTCCAGCGCCAGACGACTCGATGACTGCGTCGATGCCGCGTCTACAGACAGCGCTGCCGAGATCGGATGCTTACGCGCAGACTGATCGACCAATTGCCGCAAGCCCGCCACGCTCCTTTCGAGGCTCGCAATTCGCGCATCTACATCTTCACGCGCAGCATGCGACTGTTGCTCTATCCCTGCCGCACGAATGCCGCTTTTCTCAAGCTGCGCGAGCCGCTCATCAAGTTCGGCCTCAAGTGTAATTAGCCTTTGTTCGGCAGCTCGACCACGGCGCTCTGCTGGTGAATTGCCTTCGACACGCACGAAGAGTTTTGCCAGCCGTCCAATAATTGGCGTTTGGGAAAATCTATATCGCGCAATCGCTGCCGACAAGCCGGGCAAATTAACGGCTGCCGTCATCGCTTCATTTGATGCCGACATCTCGCTCAGAATCTGGATCTTTGCGCAGCCGTCAAGCAACTGCGCCAGACGATGCTGAAATCCCTGGCTATCAGGTGCGCGTGCAAGCAGCGTCAGGTATGCGCACTCGACGAAACGACCACCCTGGTGGCCGAGCAATTCCTCAAGGGTTTTCGCAGCCGTCGGCAGTTGTTCGGGCGGCGCAGATATTTGGTCATCGACCACATGCAGACCTTCCCGCGCGAATGCATCGCGCAATCCCGGAAGCTCAACGCCGATCTCCCGGGACTCAGGCGACGTAAAGAGCTCGTGCAGAATCTGCGCCTTGCTTGCGCCATCCTGAAGCCTTGCCTGGCAATTGGCGATGCCTGCTGCATCCGGCGGCCGCTTTAGCAACACCCAATAGGCGATCTCAATGAATTTGTCGGCATCACCAAATACGAGCAACTGTTCTGCTCGCTTGATTTGCGATGCCTGTGGAGGTGGCTCGATGGGAGGCTTATCGCCTGTTTCTGTGATGCCCTCGCGCGTGCAAGCCTCAGCAAGGCCTGGAATATCGCCGCCGGCAATTCTGCATTCGGATGAATTGGCAATTTCGTAGAGAATTTGTAACTTGCTGGTGCCGTTACGCATCGCGCGCAGGTAGGTTCGCCCGCCATTTGCGTCAGGACGACGCTTCAAGAGGGCCATGAAGGCGGCTTCTATGAATTCTTCGCCTTCCTCTGTCAGCAACTCCTGCAAGTCAATATTCTGCATTTTTTCTGATTTAGATATGCGCAAGAAATTATCCCCCTTCGACTGCTCTTGGGTCTGTGGCAAATATACTTCACGTGCACCAATAGCAACTGGCGTTTGCATTGAAATCTCTAGTTTGTCGACAAGCATGTCGGACTCCCGTGAGACCATTAATCGAACCTCAAACTCGGTAATTGCAGTTGGTAAGCTAATGTCAATCGCAGCAATCAATCCACTTTTTCGCAAAGCTTCAAGAACGTGCGACGATAGTATTTTGTTGCCAAATTGAGCTGTCGCCTCTACTTGGAAAGTGTTTGCGTCAAGATTTTTTACCTCGCCATAAATCCTGATCTGATACCCCCCAGCAGGCAAAGCGATATAGGGTCCATAGAAAAGCAATCCTGCAATTCCGGTCGTTTCTATTGACTGCTTCCGCTTTATCCCGACCTGAGTTTTGAGTCGCCGATCAGAGCCCGCGCAGAAAAAACTGCCACTCGAAGTCCAGTGGGCAGACCACTTGTTGTTCAACACAATATCAACGAGTTGCGCAGTACTCTGCGACCAGGTTAGTGTCGGCATGTCGTCAGACCGTGGATACCGGCCAGACTTGTAGAGAGCGAGCCACTCAACCACTGCATCAGCGAGTGCCGAAGCTTGAAGTCCGGCAAAATAAAAAGCATGTGTGCCGGCAACTTCGCGGAAAACAGGTATGTCACGCGCAATGATTGGCAACTTGTGTTGCGCGGCTTCTACGAGCGGAAGACCAAACCCCTCACCTTCACTAGCGGCAATCAAACACGTTGAAGCCGCGTAGACCTTGGCAAGAAATTCATCGCTGATGGCGTTGAGCCAAAACAGCCGCCTCCCGAGTTCGGGACTAACGTTCAATTCAGCGACCAAGTCTTCTACTAACCAGCCCTGTTTACCCACCATGACGAGATTGACATCTAACCCACTGGCCCATAATTTCCGAAAAGCATAGAAGACCTGCGCCTGACCTTTTCGAGGTTCGATTGTTCCAACGAGAAGAAAAGTCGGACGCGTAACCAAAGATCGCAACGTATCGGCGGCATCGGCTGCAAGCCCACGGCTTGGCTGCGACGCTTCAACATTCGCTCCCAGATGAAACCAGCCGATGTCGAAAGGCTTTCGCAATATCGGCAGGTTTGACTGGAGCCATTCCGCAAGCTCAATCGAAACTGATTGTGATATGCAAATTGCACCGTCCGCTTGGGTAATCGTATTCAACCAAGCGGTATGGTTTTCAATTGCAGTCGTCGCGAAATAACTACTCAATTGGATCGGGAGGAGGTCATAAACAACGAAATAGACTTTCACCCCTCTTGCTCGAATCTCTTGCAGAAAATTGGCTTGAGATGGCACGATCGTGTCCTGGAAATCTAGTCCCAAAAAAACATCACCCGCTTGCGGGTCAATGCAATCTTCTACTGTCGTTGTACCAGAAGTTCCCAGCAGCCTCTGAAGGTATCTGCGCGCGTACCGGTACGGTTTCCCTTTAACGGCATAAATAAATTCAACGCGAAAACCGACTACACCATTCGCCAAAAGCGAACTAACGATGCTTCGCACTACACGTTGAATTCCCGTTTGGGAGTCACCTTGCACCAACTCTGAAATATCAACGAAGAAAATCTGTTCTGCCGGTCTTAAAGTCACACGTATGCCCTCCGGCTAGCCACAGGAATGCGTATGCGCGAACTCATGGCGACCAGTTTTCGAGCGTTCCCGTAATTGAACTCGTGCCGTGGACTAAAGAGGCCCATTTTGCGATTCATACATCCAGCGCATGGTCTGCTGCAAACCAATTACGGCTACCGGTCCAATGGCACTTTCCAACTTTGCCTTTGACCCAATCAAACGCTTGAGGTCATTACTTCGCACGAGTAAGGGATTGACGCGTATTTCAGGTGCATGTCCGGTGATTTCCCGCATGTATTCCAGCACATCCGACACACTATGTCCGATACCGGAACAAATATTGAAAGTTTGGCCATGCACCACGGCGGCGTGCGGTTCCAGCAACCTCACATAACATTGGACGACCGTTCGAACATCTGAAAAGTCACGAATGACATCCAGGTTGCCCAACTCGATCACGGGCGCGCGACGCCGAAAATGAGCAACAATTTTAGGAAGTAAAAACTGTTCGGACTGGCCGACACCGGTGTAATTGAACGGACGAACGATAGTTATTGGCAACCTGTCCGCCCATAAGTGCGCAACGTACTCCATTGCCAACTTGCTAACAGCATAGTCATTTGCGGGCGCCGGCGGCATTTTCTCATCGATGACTTGGCTTTCAGCACTTCCGTAAACGTTTGCGCTGCTCGCCAAAACAATAGAACGAGGCTGAGTTTGACAATTTGCCACTACATCCAGAAGGGTGCGCGTGCCCAGCAAATTAGTACGGTAAAGAGCCTCAACGTTATCGTAAGCTGTGTAGGCGATTCCTGCCAGATGAACGATAACCGTGGGTTGAACGGCCTCAATAATTTCAGTTAGTGTCGGCTTATCACAAAGATCGCAACGATAATATTTGAAACCGTGCGAGTGGGATTCGCCCAAACCTGTCCCCGCGACGTTATACCCTGCGGACTTTAATTGCGTCGCAAGATAGCCCCCCGTAAACCCGTTGATGCCTGTAATGAGCGCGTTCGCCATCTAGAAAGAAGTGCCAGTCTCATTTCTGCGGATATCTGCCTCAACCATCATCTGACATAGCTGTTCCAATGTCGTCTTTGGTGTCCATTTCAGTTCTCTGGCCGCTTTATCGGCATTACCGATCAACAGCTCGACTTCGGCAGGTCTATAAAATCGCGGGTTAACTTGTACAACTGTTTTGCCGGATTTCCGGTCAACTCCTATTTCGGCCTCACCAGATCCGACCCAATCAATATCGAATCCCGCGGCCCTGCCGGCCATCGAGCAAAAATCACGTACCGTTTCTGTCCGATTCGTGGCCAAAACGTAGCTATCAGGAATCGCCACCTGCAACATCCGCCACATTCCATCGACGTATTCACGCGCGTAGCCCCAGTCGCGCTTGGCATCAAGATTTCCAAGTTCAAGCGACCCTAGCTTGCCCATACGCATCTTGGCCATGGAGTCAGTAATCTTCCGTGTGACAAATTCGCGTCCCCGCAATGGAGATTCGTGGTTGAATAAAATTCCACTTGCGGCGAATATTCCGTAACTCTCTCTGTAGTTCACGGTCATCCAGTGTGCGTAAAGCTTTGCAATGCCGTAAGGGCTTCGCGGGTAAAATGGGGTACTTTCTATCTGTGGAATGGCCTGTACCTTACCGAACATCTCAGACGTGCTCGCCTGATAAAAACGAATTGCTCGATTCACGGTACGAATTGCTTCCAACATGTTCACCGCCCCCACCCCGGTGATCTGACCAGTCGTTATCGGTTGATCGAACGAAACACCCACAAAACTCTGCGCGGCAAGGTTGTACACCTCACTAGCACCAGTACTCTCAATGAGTCTTATGCTCGACCCAAGATCGGTCAAATCATATTCAACCAATTTCAAATCAGGATGATTCGAAATACCGACTTCTTCGATGCGCCAAAAATTCACCGAACTTGTTCGCCGGTACGTGCCATAAACCACGTACCCTTTGGAAAGCAGAAGCTCAGCAAGATACGCTCCGTCCTGGCCGGTAATGCCTGTAATGATGGCAGTCGTTCGATTTTCGTTCATTGTCGGATTCTCATTTTAGATGTCAATTTGTGGCGTTGCGTATGAATTCGGGATCGATCAAGCCAACGCAAAAACTACCGGGCAACATCCACAAATCCGTGTAGGGGCGAAATAATTTGCTTGATTATTTCCTCATCGCGCGTCCCGCCCCAGCTTTCAATCAAGCTTGCAAAATAAAATGTCGCCTTTACTGCGGGGGACATAATCGCGACACTGGTGCAAATCTCAGCGAGGCGAATTGCGTAACGCTTTGCCGAGAAGGTTTTTTCTGCATAAATTGCAGCATTGTTTCCGATCTCAACTCTGAGACTCGGTTGAGTCGCGAGTTTTGTAAGCGTTTCGCGTATGTCCTCTTCTTCTGACTCAGGGGAGATTTTGAATACACACGAATCCGGTAACTCTCGGTAAAAACCGTCATTCATTACCAGCGTCGCCTTCCCCATTAGCATCGCCTCGATGGTCGATGCGGAAGCCGCTTCCAACACAGGTAAACGAAGGCAGCACATGACATCGGCGCTGAAAATTTCCTTCGCCAGAGTGGCTTGATCGACCTCGCCGGTAATCACGATGCTTACATTTTTGTCTCGTGCCAACTGGTGCAGGTGAGTTGCCATCAACGGTTCAATTTTTCCAACGATACGGTAGCAGAGGCGAGCTCGGAGAAAAGCGCTACTGCCTATTGCACAAATAACGCTTTCCGCCCGTTTATTTGCGTTGACATGGCCGATCGTAAGCACGTTTAGTGCTGTGCCATCGACAGGATTTGCCTCTATCGGCTGCGCGTATGTAGTGAAATTGGAAGGTTTATCGTACGGCAAAGGCACAATTTCAACTGGTCCGCTGCACGATTTGAGCACGCGCGCAATATCCCAACCAGAATGCGTAATTACGCCAGATGCCATCGCCGATATCCATTCTGTCATCGGTGCGGCTATTCGCGAGGACTCGATGAATTTTGTCGAAGAAGGTGTGTTAAAAAAATCCATTGCAATATCTGATCCGTACCACGTCGACAGCACACGTTGGGCTCTCTCGCGACCATGTAGATCTGCCCATCCCCAAAACAAGTGTCCCAGAAAATAATCGTGCAGGCAGACGACACCCGGCAAAACAGGCAACCATTCCAGACATCCACGATGAAAATCAAAGTTGTCGCCAATCTGATAAACCACTGCATCGCACTCCTTGGCGCGAGCTGTAATTTCACTCTGCTGGCCCCAATCGATTGGGATTACGCCAAAGTCGTGTGCATCCGCGCCAAAATGGCCTGATGTTTCAGTGCGAACAACTGACACTTCGTGCCCTTGTTCGCTAAGCTGGCGTACGACCAAAGCTGCCATGCGCCCAATTGCTGAGGTACGTACCACTGGAGAAAATATCAGAAATCTCATCCCATCAGCCTCTCGACCGTATTCGGCCAGGTTATGCGCATTGATGTCCAGAGCGACTTGGCCGCAGCTCCCAGCTCTACGGCTTTAGCGGCATTTGCGCTAATCGCGGTAATCGCCATCGCCAATGCCTGAGGATCTGGTGCACTAACCATGCCAGTTTCATCGTGCCGGACAAGGCCAAGTACGCCGCCACTGTCCGACGCGGTTATTACTGGTTTCGCCGCCATAGCCGCTTCCATTGCGACGTAACCAAGTGAGTCCTCGTCGAACGGGAGATACGCGCAAGCGCTCGCACCATTTACATATCGCCCGATTTCCGAGCGATCAAGGAAGCGCAAGTCCAGTTTGATCCGGTCCGAAAGGCCTTTAGCCTCCACCAATTGCCGAAGCCTGTTCGCGTCGTGTACGGTGTCAGGCGGCCCTGCGATAACCAGCTTGACGTTTTTCGTTACGAACTGCATCGCTTCAACAAGCAAGTGTTGTCGTTTCATTCCGTTGATTCGCCCACCTGAAAATATGTATCCCTCCGATTTTCCACCTGTAAACAACTCAGGATCATTTAGCGGCGGCAATAAAACCTCAGCGTCGAATTCTGAATTGTATTTTCGTAGTCGCTGTCGGGTAACTTCGGAATTGGTAAAGATTTGCCGACTTTCGCGAAAGGCCTCCTCGTCCGCATTCTTGATCAAATTACGCAGCGCCTGACCCGATTCGCCCTGCGGGATGTTTGTTTGTCCCGCATCAAAAAGGTCATATGCCTGCCGATATTGATGTAGCAGCCAAAGTGTCTTG
Organism: Betaproteobacteria bacterium; assembly: GCA_043756275.1. Classification (GTDB taxonomy): domain Bacteria; phylum Pseudomonadota; class Gammaproteobacteria; order Burkholderiales; family Usitatibacteraceae; genus UKL13-2. Next base: position 7,390 of record JAYURJ010000053.1, read on the forward strand.
TTGGGGTGTCGAATCAGGTACGCAGGAAATTTGAGCGCAATGACGCGGTCTACATTCCACAGCTCGAATGCGCGCACCATCAGCATTTGAGACGGAATTTTTGCTGCGGGTTCCCATTGAAATGGGATTCGCAGAATCTCGGCTTGATGGCCGGCAATAACAAGATTTTTTTGCAGATGGACAGCCAGTTCCTCCGCTCCACCCCATACGAACGGCGCCATGTTATTGACAATCAATACCTTCATGACAAAACCCGATCAAGAACGTGCGCCCATGAGATGTTTAGCTCCTTGATACGTGCCAGGGCGTTAAGCCCCATTCTCCTGGTTGCATTTCTGCCGACGTAAAGCTGGTCCATCGCCGCCGCTAGCGCACGGGGATCAGGCTCAACAACGAATCCGTTTACCTTATCCACCACGAGTTCTACGACCCCACCCGAATCCGTTGTGGTGAGTATCGGCTTCGAAGAGTGGCTCGCCTCCAAACTCGGATAGCCATAGGAGTCCTCATCCAATGGCAAGTACGCAGCCGCCAGGCAGTTTGACAGAAGGGCAATTTTTTCCGCTTCACTGATCCAGCGATGGTCAAAACTTGCCCGCCCGTCGAGTTTGCCCTCGCGAATCCTTGAATTCAATTCAGCAGCGTAGCCAGCGCTCATACTTGAGCCGCAGATTCTGACTTTGACAGGTGTCTTCGTATGCGCCAAGGCCTCCAGCAAAAGGTGCTGACGCTTGTGATGTTCTATTCGAGAGATATAAACAATTTCGTCGTTCGCCGTCTCGCACTTGAACCGTTCTGGATTCAAGATTGGTGGGTAGAGTACCTCACTGCCGATCTGGTTATATTTTTGCAGTCGATCTGAAACGACTTGAGAATTTGTGAAGACTATCTTTGCCTCCCGAAGCGCTGCTGTGTCTGCAATATGAAGCGCCTGCCGAAGGTTTCGATGTGTACTATCGTCGGGAAAATTTCTGTACTGACTGTCCCATAGGTCATAAAACAGCCTTGAATGGTGTATGAACCAAAGAATTTTGTGCGGATGCGGAATCACATGGGACGGCGGACGAAAACAAATCAACCTGTCTGCCGTTGCAGCCAGATCTATCCATCGATACGCCATCATCTGCTGGAAATGTAATTCAGGGACGTCAACTTGGGGAAGATAAATCCGCTCAGTCTCATGCCCAATTTTTCTCAACTCCAACTCAAGCCAGTCGACAATATTTCTCGCGCCACCATCGATAAACGGAACGAAAGACGAACAGAGTGCGATTCGCATCGTTACGCTATCGCTTCAGCTAGTGCAGCCGCGATACGATTCACATCTGCCTCAGTCAGAAACTGATGCGTTGGCAGGTTTATTCCGCGTTGCGCCCAAGTATCTGCAACCGGATACCTGGCATCCTCTTTGTACGGGGGCATGACATGCATCGGGTAAAAAACTGGCCGGGTTTCGATGCCGGCCAAGTCCAGATGCCGCATGACGGCATCGCGTTGTTTTTCGCCACCATCGCGAAGAAATATGTTGTACATCCAAAATACCTGCTTTGCCCAAGGCGCTTGCGTTGGTAGCACGATTTTGCCAATCAGGGGCGCAAGCGCGCGGTCGTACCATGATGCCAGTGCTGCGCGCTCGGCGATCGCCGTTTCAACCGTCTCCATTTGCGCCACACCTATTGCAGCCTGAATGTTTGTCATTCGATAGTTGTAGCCAATCACCGGAAACCAATAGCGGCGATTCAAATCCATCCCCTGTCCGCGATAAAGCCTCAGCTTTGCGGCCAGGTTGTCATCATCCGTCGTGATCATTCCGCCTTCGCCAGTGGTGACGATCTTGTTTCCGAAAAAGCTGAAAGTCGCGCAATTTCCAAACGATCCGACACTCTTTCCCTCGTACTGGGCACCGTGTGCTTCCGCAGCGTCTTCGAGTACGAACAAACCATGGCGCTGCGCAATTTCAAGAATTGGTCCCAGCTCGGCCGGATGACCGTAGAGATGAACCGGCATGATCCCTTTTGTGCGGGCCGTAATTTTTTTTTCAATTTGCGAAGGATCAATATTCATTGTTTCCGCACAAACATCTACGAGCACAGGTACACCGCCGCAGTACCGAATCGCATTTGCAGTCGCGATGTAGGTTACCGTCGGAATGATGACCTCGTCGCCAGCTTCAAGGCCCAGGGCAACAAGGGCCAAATGCAGCGCCGTCGTGCCATTATTTGTGGCTATCGCGTTTCGTACACCACAAAACCTGGCAAAACCCTCCTCGAAGGCGGAAATGTACTTCCCGTTCGACGATATCCAACTCGTGTCCAGGCAATCCATGACGTATTTTTTTTCGTTTCCCGCTAACTTGGGTTGTGCGACCGAGATGCGATTCATAGTTCCGGCTTTTTCCATATCTGATTAAAAATTCTTCGGCATTGCAGGCACGCCAAAGGCTACTACTTCATCTGAAATATTTCTAATAACGACACCACCAGCACCAATTGTTACCTTTGCACCAATCGTCATCCCCGGAATGACTTTTGTGCCGATTCCCAAGAAGGAATATTGCCCAACCGTTACGTTACCAGCAAGTGCACATTGTGGCGCTATGTGAGCAGCGCGGCCAATTCTGCAATCATGATCGACCGTGGCCCCTGTATTAATAATAGCCAAGTCGGCTATTTCGCTATCGGCGTTAATGACTACGCCCGCCATTATTGCAACCCCCACTCCAAGCCTCGACGATGGTGAAACTGTCGCGTTTGGACTGATCGCATTCACCAGCGTGAACCCGGCCTGCTGAACGAAGTCTGCAATGCGCGACCGCAACTGATTTGAGCCGATTGCGACGAAAGCGTCTTCGAATCCTTCCGCATGCAACCGCAACACGTGTTGATCCCCGACTAAAACGGGGACACCCAAACAAGACACAATGTTCGAATCCGTTCCGACGCAATACGCGATAGTCCTGCCGCTCGCGCGCAGTAACTCAATTACAACTTTTGCATGACCAGAGGCACCGATTACTACAACGCTGCGGCTCATATTGATGGCGCACCGGCAACGGCCCACACTTTTGCCTTAGGCCGCGCAAATAACAGATTTGCCGATTCAACCTCCTCTAACTGCTTAACCGTTCGCTCTTCAAGCATGCCCGAATATTCGTCTATTGCACGATATACCAATCCAGCAGCTTTGAATTCAGCGAACCACGTCTTGGCGATTTGTTTTGTTCTCCGCAGGTGCGAGGGACCGAACTCAACAATAAGTGCGATTTCCGGACACTTTGCAATGAGCAATCTCGCCCCGTTGAGTACATCGATCTCTGCCCCCTCAGCATCAATTTTTATCAAATTTACATTCGGGGTATTCGGAATGAGCTGGTCAAGCGTCTCCAGATGCACTTCGACCGGATTTGACGGCGCAGCTACCAATTCATCGAGTTTAAATAGCGAGTGGTGGCCGCTTGTTACCCCCAGAAAGAGCTTGCGTTTGCCGGTTTTGTTTGACACCGCAACCTGCCGGACCTCTACAATTTGCGAATAGCCATTTAGCCATATTGACTTTTCAAGCAGCCGGGTCGTACTCGCGAATGGCTCATACGCGATAATTTTGCCGCGACCGTGCATTGCCCGCGCCGCCGCAAGTGTATGAATTCCGACGTTTGCTCCAACGTCAATAAAAACATCGCCGGGTTTCAGGATTTTTTCGATAAGCTTTCGGGTACCTTGCTCTAATTCGCCGGTGTCTACGAGACACGCTAGTAGAGCGTGATCGTTTGAAGCACAGAGCAGATACCCCACGGCGGTTTTCAACAGCACTTCATTAGGACCACACGGTACAGCGACACGACGCGCAGATGCATAACTATATTGCAGGATCGTATCAATTTGACCTCGCAGTGCCGCAATGTTATCCGAAGTGGTGGTTTGAATAGAATTCGAATCAGTGTACCGTCCCAAAATTGTTTGCAAACTTTCTCGCAAGGTAATTTCAACTTGCGCTTGGCTGGCCAAGAGTGAAATCTCGGTCTTGGTGTTTTGCTCCGCCTGCACTCGTAACTGAACATTGATGCTGTCTTGGGTGGCGCTCACTGCCACGTGGAGTTTTTCAGCCTCACCCTTAAACCGCGCCGCCAATGCGTCCTGCGCTGTTCTGAGCGCAACCTGCATGTCCTCCAGCTTTCTCAGATTTTCTCCAGCATCAGCAGCTATGCCAGCCTGCTCTTGCAAACGATTCAGCAAATTCTCCTGCGCCAATTGCAACGCCACCTGAATTTTTTCCACCTCACCGCGATACTGCGTTGCAAGAAAATCTTGCCTGGCCAGCAACGTAGCGTTGACCTTGACACCATCTTCCTTCTGTTGCTGAAAGCGCACTCCAAGCCGTTCGTGCGCAACGCCGGTAGCCACCTCAAGTTTCGCCGTCTCAGCCTGAAACTTCGCAAACAACGCATCCTGTCCCAGTCGAAGCGCAGCCCGCGTTTCCTGCACAAGGTTTTTTAGCTTTTTGCCATCTTCTTCAGCCGTACTCAACTGCTCTTGCATCCGACCCTGCATCAGCAGAACGGCCTGCAACTTTTTAGCCTCGATACCCACCTGTGCAGAAATGGCATCATGGCCGGCGCGCAGGATAGCCTGAGTTTGCTGGCCCAGCACTTGCGTTTGACGAAGCTCGGCACCAAAAATTTTGTCGCGCTGCAACGTACTTTTTTGCTGCAGCTCCAAAACGGACATCAGGCCAGCTTGGCCGAGCGTGAAATCTGCAATCAATGACCTAATGTTACTGGCCTGTGCTTGTTGCGTGACATCTATGGCTTTTTGACCATGCGCTAAATTGAAAAACTCATCCCTCAAAAATTTGTTTAACTTCTCATATTGCTCTAAATTGACTTCGTTTGATTGACGAACCACCTCAGTCGCAAGCCGTTGGTTTTGTTCACTAACGGATTGCGACGTGCTCAATTCGTCAAAACTAGCCTTCAGATCATGCAAATTGTTAAATAAAAAAATTTGCGTCGCCTGCATTTTTTCGAAAATCACAGCACCCGCCGCCTGCATCTCATCGGCATGCCGGGACCGTTGCTCCTGCGCAGCTTGTAGCTGGTTCCACAACAGAACTCCGGTCGCGAGTTGCTCTTGCTTCGCATGCTCAAGTGCACTGAGCACACCCGCATTAATGCTTTGGATAGAATTTGCTAGTTGTAGCTGCTGAGCGCGCAAATCTTCATATTGAGACTGCAACTCGATCAATATCGGCTTTGCAATGCGACGGCGCAAGTTCAAAGCGCGATTCTTTGACAATTGGCCCGCAAGCCAATTCAGTAAGCCAAAAAACGACATTTTCATCAGTCTTGATCGCTCTGACTGAGGCTGGCAAAAATCAATGTTGAGAAACGACGACCCATCATCGTTAATCAACTGCCTGCAGTTGATTCAGCGCGCCACCGCTGTAAATGGGACTTCAGGCATATTCCAAGATCCAGGTCGGCTCTCGGCGTCCTACAGAAATCATCACCAGACTGGCCGATGAATTGCGGATTGTTGCCGCTGGACAGTTTTGAGAACGTTTCAACTTCCTCAACACGCGCGATCAAAGCATTCAATTCAACCTGCAATTGCTTGCGACAAATCACTTGCTGGACAAATACACTTGAAATGGCATCTGAAAAATTTATTGATGCTTGCAAAAAATTTTCCTTGGCCCCCACAAATCTACCTTCGATCATAGAAATCTTACACTCAAGCGTATTTAGGCCTAATGCGGGATTGAATAGACTAATCAGCCGCCCAATGACTGGTACTTGGCACCAACTTTTCAGGCTGACAATACTAGCCAATCCACGCAACTTCGCTCCATAGCGTTTGCCTTCGTCAGATGCAGCAACGTGTACAAGTATTTGGTATTTTGGCATGCCATTTCTTAAATGAGCCAAATACGACGCTTCCCCTTCGGTGTCCGGCGGCCTACCCAAAGTAGCAACATACGCGACCTTGATGAATGACCGGTCTTCATATTTCAGTAATTCATTTACTGAGTAAGACCGATCTTTTCGCGGAACAAACTCCGCAACTGTAGACGAGGATGAAAACTGCTCTATCGCCTTCTTCAACTCCGCAAAGGCTTGCTGAATTTGCGCTTCCAAATCGACAGCCAGTTTGCTAGAAGGCGGGTCTAGTCGAACCGATTGAGGAAGCGGACGATGAGCAGCCATCGGCATGCTGGCTATCGTATTCGTGCTCATTTTCCCGCGAACGAGAGCAGCAAAGTCGGTTAAATCGATCTCGTCGTACCTACTATTTTTCACAAACCCTCACAGAGTTTTCACGCGCATCAAAAATAAAGCAAATGATCAGGATGGACTTTTACAAAAAATCATTATTGCTTCAGAGGAGTAACAATTGGGAAATATAAAACTCGTACGTTATTGGATTACCGGAGGCGAATGAGCCAAACAAAGAAAACCGGGCTTAGCCAGTCGAGCAGCAATGTATTTTAAATTGTACTTTCAAAATCACCTATATGCATTTTACAAGAAGCAATCCATTACGGCGCTGTCACGCGTTTGGATCGAAAAAATCCAACGTAGAAAATTCATCGCTGCACGGTAATGGGCGTTCTGCAAAAAACTTGACGGCAGAACACCCATGAGGCTTACTTAAGCATCCCGCTGACTTATCAATTCGGGAATTCTGGTCAGACGGCTGGGGCCTCCACGACGCGTTGATTTCAGTGTCCACTAAAGCGGCTTTCCGCTGGGCACCCTTCAGTCGATTAAGAGCGGAATTGGTCTAATAAGGAGGTGAGCCGATGGAGTCGTTGTACTTCTTGCATATCCCTAAAACTGCAGGGGGTACGTTCATCAATGTCTTGGACAACCTCTACCCGCAAGCGGATATCTTTCCGCCGCTCTTACTAAGCGAGCTGGTGACATTCAGCCTCACTGACATCGAAAAATTCCCGCTGGTCAGAGGGCACTTTGACTATGGACTCGTTTCGAATCTTGGTCTTAACAGGGCAGTAGCCACTTTTCTTCGTGATCCAGTTAATCGATCCTTGTCTCAATTTTCCCATTCCCAGAGGAATCCTGAGGTCAACTATTGGCGAAAAAATGGACATCGACAACCTGAGGATCTAGAGGCCTTTCTCAGTTGGCCTGAAACCCCGGACATCCTTTGGAATGTTCAAACCCGATCACTCACTTCGGACTGGTACGCACTTCGAAAGCTGGTATTTTGGGATGTCGCACAACCTGAAATTACGGATGCTTTTTTGCTTGATCTCGCGAAAGTGCGTCTAAAAAAAATGCGGTTCTTTGGAATTCAGGAAAGATTCAACGACTCCCTGTTGCTGTTTTGCCATACCTTCGGCATTAAGTTCCCGCTTGGGATTCAAGATAGTAATGTATCGACGGACAAACTGAAAAACAGTGACGTTTTGGCTGGCCAGTATCAAATCATCAGCGATTTGAACAGGCTGGATGAGGAGTTGTATTCATTTGCGCTCGGCATATTCGAGGAACGGTTCTTGTCCATGGCGGCGGACCTAAGCGAAAAATTTCCAAGGGCCAATACCTTAGAGCAACGTGTAGACCTCTACGCCATACAATCCCTCCCTACTGCAACTTCCACGAAGGAGGTTGTGAATAGTGAAGCAGATAGGAGCAATAATTGGACTTATCAATTTGATCAACCGCTTCGCGGATCGCAATGGCATTCCAGAGAGAAATACAAAGACGCGTACTGCCGCTGGACAGGTCCCGAAACTGTTTCGACGCTGGAATTTGAAATTACTTGCTCCTTCGCCTCAGTCATTACGATCCAAACCTTAGGGGCGCTATCTTTAGATGTGCTGGACAGCTTTCGTGTGACACTAAACGGCCATCCAGTTAAAGTTTTTAGATCGATCAACAGCGAGGGGCCAATGTTTATCGGAGCAATCCCGCGTAATTCGCTCCGTGATCGGTTTCAGACTTTGGAAATTGCCGTTTGTAGGACTCTCAGCCCTCCTCTTGTTTCGAATGCCCAGCATGACAGCAGGTTGCTGGGCATTTGTATTCTGTGGATTAAGTTATCGGCGCAATAAGTAAGCGTTTCGCGGACAGGTATGTTGATGCCGTCCACAGTCAAGTCAAATGCGACTTTCGCGTGGTATTGACTTAACGTAAACTTTTAGCCCCGATGCACGGACCGTCGACCTTGGTGCGGCTTAGAAGCGCCCAATGGTGCCGCTGGCAAACCCATTGGTGCTGTTGGCACTGACCATGTTGTCACCGAATGAAAAAAGATTGCCGCCTTGATTGGAGTAACCAAACTCGTTGTACACGAAGTCCGAGCCCCGTACATAGGTCTCGCCAGCGCGTGTGGTGAGGCCAAATGTAAAACCCCTAACCACGGCGTTATTGATGGTTACGACGGAATTGGGTGGGCCAACATGAATGCCGTAGGTGCCCGCTGTGATCGTGCCGTTAGTAATCCGAACATTACGGATGTCCATACGCCCATCAACTACCGTTGTAAGCATGTTGATGCCATTGGCAAATCCATCTATCGTGCTGTTTTCGACCACCACGTACTTGGCGGCCAAATATCTGATGGCGTTCAGCGCACCTGAGAGCCCTGTAAACGCCAGACCCCGCAAGATGACTACGTCGGTAGCGGCTGCATTGATGATGACTGCATTGACTCCACTACCGGCAACAAGAATGCCAGCTATATGACCCCCTCCGTTGATGGTGATTGACTTCGTAATCGTGACAGCGCCAAAGCCACCATCGTCCAAGGCATCGATTTCGCCCCCGGCAGCCGTCTTGCTGATAGCACCGGCAAACGTTTTGCAGGGCGCAGTGCGGCTACAGGGATTAGCATCATCGCCAACACCCGAGACCCATGTTCGTGTTGCCTGCGCGCGAGCTGCTGAAGCTAGTCCCAACGTCGCGGCGACCAGCAATAGAATTCCAATTTTTGAAGCCGGATTTTTGGTCATTGCTCTCTCCAGATGTTAAGTAGGTGATTTAATCATTGTCAGGAAACGTCGGTCGCACGCTGATCCGTCCGCGCGGAGGTTGGTAGGACCGTGCAAAATTAAGCAGTGAATGGATTATGTTGCAGTATAAATGCGGAGGTCACTGGAGCGAATAATAATTCGCCGGATTACCCTTCGCTTCATCCAGAATTAACGGAGCTAAGCCAGCTTTTGCACGATCACTTGGCTACAGGCTTCGGCATCAGTTGTCGCGGTGTGGAGGTGAATTTCGGGTGCTTCGGGCGGCTGATATTCGCTGTCGATTCCAGTGAAATTTTTCAGTTCGCCGCGACGGGCTTTTGCGTAGAGTCCTTTTGAATCGCGTTTTTCACATTCCTTGATCGGCGCGTCGACATACACTTCCATGAATTCGCCGTCGGCAAAGAGTGACCGGGCGAGCCTTCGCTCTGAACGGTAAGGCGAAATGAATGACACCAGCACTATCAAACCGGCGTCAACCATCAGCTTCGCAACCTCTGCAATGCGCCGAATGTTCTCAACACGGTCAACCTCGGTAAATCCCAGGTCGCGATTGAGGCCGTGGCGCACATTGTCGCCGTCGAGAATATAGGTGTGTTTACCTTCGGCATGAAGGCGCTTTTCAAGCAGGTTGGCGATAGTGGATTTTCCAGCGCCGGATAGGCCGGTAAACCAGATACAACGCGCTGTTTGCTGTTTCATGATGGCGCGCACCTGCTGATTGATCTCCAACGCCTGCCAGTGAATGTTCGAGGCCCTGCGTAGCGCAAACTCGATCATGCCTGCGCCGACGGTCTCGAAGGTGAACTTGTCGATCAGGATAAAGCTACCCAGAATGCGATTGCGGTCATAGGGCTCAAACACCACCGGCTGGCTGAGCGATAGATTGACGACCGCAA
>JAYURJ010000054.1:0-5660 GCA_043756275.1 Betaproteobacteria bacterium
CCTTTCGTGTCAGAAGCAAAAGGGTATCGCTGTTCGTCTCCTCACCCCATTTACTGATCGCCCTGAAGTGTCGGGACTCGTACCTGAATCCGCGTAAATGCCTGAGTGCCCGCGTAGAATGGCGTTCTACGCGAATGGAACGTATAAAAGCCCCGCTCGCACTGAGCCTGTCGAAGTGCAGCTGAGCGAAGACATTGATTCAGCGTAGTGTGCGCAACCCTTCGGCAGGCTTGAAGCCGGGGGCGAACGGGAGTTGGATTTCTAGAAAATCCCTGAAATTATTCTCATGCTGGCCACACGGTTCAACAATGTCATTACTGATATTTGCGCACAGCAACACTAACACCTAATTTGCTAGACTATCGAAATCATGCGCCCACGCGCTAACCCAAGGCGCATCATGTCGAACGCTCCAACCCCTGCGCCGCCCTCGGCGCTGCCCACAGCGCAACCTGCTTCACCTTTCGTTCCCCCCGCTTCCACACCAGCAAAAAGCACCGTCGAGCCTATTGTCTGGCTGCATCGCTGGAATCCCGCATTGATGTCGTTCCGGGTACGTCGCGATCCGGGCTATGTATTCACGCCGGGCCAGTTCGCCCGTATCGGTTTGGTCAAAGAAAATGGTGAATCGTTATGGCGCGCCTATTCGATCGTGTCCGCACCGCATGAGCCGTTTCTGGAATTTTTTTTGCTGGTGGTGCCGAGCGGAGAATTCTCCCGCCGCGTCGGCACCCTCAATATCGGCGACACGATGCTGGTCGAACAAATGCCGCAGGGCTTTTTGACCGTCGACCGCTTCAGGCAGCCCGGACGCGAACAGGATTTGTGGTTGATTGCGACCGGCACCGGCTTGGCCCCGTACATTTCGATGCTGCGCGATGATGCCGTGTGGAAGCGCTTCGAAAATATTATCTTGGTGCTATCGGTTCGCGAACGTCAGGATCTGGGCTATGCCGAAGAATTGGAGCAGCTCGCCGCCGATCGCGCGCGCGAAGGGTTGGCAAAATTTCATTTCGTCAAAACGCTCACGCGCGACACCATGCACGGCGCGTTGCATGGCCGCATCAATACGCTCTTGCAATCCGGCGAACTCGAAGCGGCTGCTGGTGTCAAGCTCACCGATGCACGCGCAAGATTCATGCTTTGTGGCAATCCGGAAATGGTCGAAACCATGCGCGCGCAGCTCAAGGGCCGTGGATTTCGCATGAACCGCAAACTGGAACCCGGGCATATCATTGTTGAGAGTTATTGGTAGCGGTACAGGTAACACTGCAGCGCAGGCCAGTGTTTATGTCCACCACATTTGGAGTCCAAAATTGAACGCTAACGCCCTGCCAAATTTGTTGTCGCCACTGCGTCAATGTCGTCGCGCAATTTCGATCAGCGGCGCAATCGTCATCGCCTGCACGCTAGTTTCCTGTGCAACGCCACCGTTGGCCGAAGCACCCAAGCCTGTCGCCGCACCCGCAGTGGCGGCCCCCGCACCGCCCGGCAAGGCCGGCCCGACATTGGCTCCGGTGCGCAATGTGAGCGAAACATTTTTTGGTCAGACTGTGGTTGATCCATATCGCTATCTGGAAGACGTTAAAAATGCGGAAGTCATCGCGTACATGAAAGCGCAAGCTGCCATCGCCCGCAGCGCGCTCGACGCGATCCCCGGCAGAGCGGCGATGCTCAATCGTATCGCCGCACTTTCAGAAGCTGGCGTATCGATCACGAATGTAAAAATTGCCGGTAGCGGCGCATCAACGCGTATTTTTTACTACAAGTTGTCACCCGGCGACAGTATGCGCAAGCTCTTCGTCCGCGATGGATTCAACGGGGCCGAGCGCGTGCTTTTCGATGCGCAGGCGCTCAACACACCGGGTCAGCGCTTCGCGCTTGATTATTTCAGCGCAGCACCAGATGGCAAACACGTATTGGTCGGCATTGCAGCGGGTGGCTCGGAAGATACGTCGCTGCGCGTCATCGAGGTCGGTGCGGCGCGTGATCTGGGCGTGGTCATTGATCGCGTCGGCTTTGCAGAAGAAAGTACATGGGCCGATGACAGCCGTGCATTTTTCTACAATCGATTGCCTGCGCCAACACTAAGCGCTGCCGAGAAAAAGAATCGATATCTGTTCAGCCGCGTTTTTCGGCATGTGCTTGGACGTGGTATCGATAAAGATGAGGCGATCTTTGGCAGCGGCGTGAAGAGCGACGCCAAGCTTGAATTCGCCGACATCGATATTCCCGGCGTAAAGATGACAGACGATGGCCGCTTTCTGGTGGGCACGATTCGCCACGGTGACTTGAACGAAATCAGCCTTTACGTCGCGCCGGTATCGGGCCCGGCATCGAACTATTCGCAGCCGTTGACATGGCGCAAAGTGGCGGACCCGAAGGATTTGGTCACCAGTTACGCCGTGCATGATGGTGCGATGTATCTGCTGACGGCCAAAAACGCGCCGCGCAACAAGGTGGTGCGCACCTCGGTGGCGCGGCCCGATATCGCCACCGCCACTACCATCGTCGCCCCCGGCGACACGGTGATTCGTGAGCTCGCAGTGGCGCAGGATGCGCTCTATATCCGCGAACTATTCGATGGCGTGGATCGTTTGCAGCGACTCAATTTCAGCAATTCCGTGTTTAGCGGCGGGAAGCTCGAATTTGTGCGCCTGCCATTTGATCTCGCGATTCGAGAGATCGTCACCAGCCCGAAAAGGCCGGGGGCCATTCTGCGTCTTGAAGGTTGGACTGAGGCACCGCGCTATGTGAATATCGAGGAGCGCACGGCGAATCTGATTGCCTTACCGCTGCACCCAAAACCGAGGGTCGATTTTTCTGCCATAGATGAGGTGCGCCTGATGGTCACTGCCGGAGACGGTGTCAAGGTGCCGGTGACGCTGATTTACAAGAAAGGTACGCGGCTCAATGCCAGCAACCCAACGCTGCTGCGCGCTTACGGCGCATACGGCATCACGTACTCGCCTGCGTTTAGCCCGCGCACGATGGCATGGCTGGAACGTGGCGGCATCCTTGCCACCTGCCATGTGCGTGGCGGTGGTGAATTCGGTGATCCGTGGCATACGGCTGGACAGAAACTGACCAAGCCAAATACGTGGCGCGACCTGATTGCTTGCGCAGAATATATTGTTGAGCGCAAATTCACCCGCAAGGATAAACTCGCCATTGAAGGTGGAAGTGCTGGCGGCATCGCGGTCGGTCGCGCCCTCACCGAGCGGCCCGAGTTATTCGCCGCCGTCATCCCAAGCGTCGGCATGCTCGATGCAATGCGTGCAGAGTTCACTCCCAACGGCCCGCCGAATATTCCAGAATTTGGCAGCGTCAAAACGGCGGATGGATTCAAGGGCCTGCTGATGATGAGTTCCTATCATCAGGTGAAGGACGGCACCGCCTACCCGGCGGTCTTGCTCATGCATGGCGTGAATGACCCACGTGTTGAAGTCTGGCATTCAACAAAAATGGCGGCGCGCCTGCAGGCGGCCGCCGCGAACGTCAAGAATGCCGAACCGGTGTTACTGCGCCTGGATTACGATGCGGGTCACGGTGTGGGATCGACGCGGTCCCAGCGCAACGGCGAACTGGCCGACATATACTCGTTCCTGCTGTGGAAGTTTGGGGACCCCGAGTTTCAGCCAAAGTAGAGTCAGTCCATGACCGAAAAAATTGTCCGCGAGTTTCATCACACCCTGCTCTGGCCGGTACAGTTGCGACCGCTCAAGCGTGACGCAAGTGCCGGCGTGGTGCACTACTGGGAAACACTGAAACGCCATCCCGGACCGTGGACTTATGTTGATGATCCACTGCTAATCAGCGACGACACCTGCGTGATCGGCTACGAAGAGTTTGTTTATTTTCTGCCCTACGTGCAGCGCTTTCTCTATGGTGTCGGCGATGAAGGCGCAGGGCGGCAATCGTCGTTGCACGTGTTTCATCGCCACGACATCAAGCAGGCACAAATCCGCCTGCGCCCCGATGACGACGTCATCACGCTCGAGGTGCTGCGCGTGCGGATGTATTTTTTCTACGATATTGACGTAGCCTTGCTCGTTTTTGAAGTCGCCGGCAATGACTTGCCACTGCCCGACGTGGTTGACATCATGGATCGCTTCGGTCGGCCCTACCCGCCTGCGTGGGATGCCGCCATGCACGGCGCACACAGCCCTGAACAGGTCACGTTTCTTGGCGAAGGCGGCGCAGTGCTCGCGGAGTCCGATTACGGCGATCAGTCAAGATACTTGTCGCTGGTACAAAATTCCCGCCAGACACCGATTTCCAAACACTGGGAATATTTATTGGCACCGATGCAGCCGGCCTATGCGCCGACCGATCCGAAAGCGCGTGCGAGCCTCCGTTACACCCAGCTGGAAAACAAACGGATTCCAGTCATGTCGTATCTCACCTTCGACGATCCACGCATACTCTCGCGGGGCGACATGGTGCGTATCGGCTTCGCCACAAAGTGGGGCGACTCCAGCACCTTGCCATTCGCCGAGCCGTTTTTGGCGGGCTTCGAACGGGAAAATTGTTATGACCGCTATTGGGAGGCCGATGCCAATTCACAGGGCATGGATACGCGCTATCTGTTTTGCGGGTTGTCGTTTGCCGCTGTCACACGCGCCGGGACGGGCAGTGAAATATTGTTGCGGCAATTTCGTCACCAGTTCTACCAGATCGGGCTGATTGCCAATTTTCATAAGGCTGCCTTGTTGTCGTTATCCAACCGGTTTTCGCGTGCGGTGGATCGGCTCAATGTGCGCGATTTTGAATCCGTGAAAAATTTCAAACGCGACGTGCGCCAGACGCTGGAAGTATTTTTGCGCTTCAATCACCGCTACTGGTTCCATGAAATTTCCAATCAGGTTCAGGCCAGTGATTTCTTCAAGTACTGGAGTCGCGAGCTCGATTCGGCAGCGCTCTACGCCGAGGTGCGTGAAGAGGCGCGCGACATCAACGAATATCTGGATGCGGATCGAATGAGGAAGCAGACCGACAACGCCATGCGTCTGACGGTGGTGTCGTCGTGCGGCATGGTCGGGACGGTTGCGACCGGATTTCTAGGCATGAATCTTTTTAGTCATGACGCCCTGCCAACCGAGTTCAAAATCGTTATTTTCTTTCTGGTTTTTGTGCCGACGACGTTCTTGGCGCTTTACACGGTGGTTGTTTCCAAGCGGCTTGCCAACTTCATGGAATCGATGGCCTCGGAGGGCCTGACGTGGCAGGAGAAATTCGCACAGTTCCGTCAGATTTGGGGAACTGATAAACGCCAACTAGCCCGCGAACGCCGCGACGGCGCGGGGCTTTCAAGTGACATCAATGGCTGACGGGCACTTTCCAGTTGCTCGACGTTCCAGAACAGGGTCGCTTGCAGAGCGGGTGAAAACCATGTTTCTGATGTGACCTTAATCGGATTTTAATTGCCGACCTCGTCTGCGGCAATCGTATAGCTGCGACGCTTTACTTCGGAACGAACGCCATCAAAATCGCGCGTATCCAACTTTGTCGTGGTGGTTTTTGACGACCGTTTGCCACCCCGAAGGAAACACCCAAAAAGAAAAACTCTAGCACTGGCGCGGCTTCCATGACGAAATAACGCCAGAAGCCTCACCAGTGCTAGACATCATGTATTGACCTGCCACACCTCAAGCGACGCG
>JAYURJ010000055.1:0-5624 GCA_043756275.1 Betaproteobacteria bacterium
TTCGTGTCAGAAGCAAAAGGGTATCGCTGTTCGTCTCCTCACCCCATTTACTGATCGCCCTGAAGTGTCGGGACTCGTACCTGAATCCGCGTTTATGCCCGGAACTGCCCATCAAATAACAATCTACGTATTATCAGGACACAGTGCCCGCGCCAATATCCGCGCAACGTGCAACGCTTCCCTGCCAGCGCCGTCTGCAATCTGATGCCGACAACTCGTGCCATCTGCCACGATGGTCGTGTTTTTATCGGCGTTGCGCACGGCGGGTAGCAGCGATAGTTCTCCCATCTTCAACGAGACTTCGATGTGCTCAGCTTCCAACCCAAACGCACCCGCCATGCCGCAGCAACTGGATTCGACAGTCGCTAACTTCGCACCGGGAATCCAGCTCAATACCTCCTGAACAGGCGTGAATGCGGCAAACGCTTTCTGATGGCAATGGCCGTGCAGCAATAGATCAGGCTGCGGCAACGCCTGCAAAGGCAGATTGAGTCGACCGGCTTTTCGCTCGGCGGCTAAAAATTCTTCAAACAACATAGCGCGCGCGGCGAGTGCGGCGGTCTCGGGCCCAGGAAGCATGGAAAGAAATTCATCGCGCAACGTGAGCAGGCAGGAAGGCTCCAAGCCGATGATGGGAATATTTTTTTCGACAAACGGCTTCAGTGCGGCCAGCGTGCGGTGAGCTTCTTCTTTGGCTTTATCGACCATGCCGCTGGCGAGGAAAGTTCTGCCGCAGCAGAGGGGACGAGTGCCGTCGACGGCGCTTGCCGCATGCACGATGTAGCCAGCCGCTTGGAGCACCTGACGAGCGGCATGCAGGTTTTCAGGTTCGAAATAATTATTGAAGGTGTCGGCGAGGAGAACGACATCTTTGCCCGCCGAACCAAGTTTCGTTTGAACGTCCGCACCGCGCGAAAAACGTTCATCCGCCCATCTGGGCAAGGTCCGTTTCGCTGAAAAGCCCGTGATCTTTTCCGAAACCCAAGCCGCGCCTGGCAGGGTGTCGCGCAGATTCAGCAGCCATGAAAAATTCGCCGCGAGCGGTGCGTAGCGTGGCAAATACGCAACCAGCTTGTCCCGCAGCGTATAGCGATGCCGCTGTTTGTAATGATGGAGAAATTCGATCTTCATCTTTGCCATGTCAACACCGGTTGGGCATTCGCGCTTGCAGCCTTTGCAACCGACGCAGAGATCCATCGCGTCTTTAACTGCATCCGAAGCTAATGCATCACTGCCGAGTTGTCCGCGTAGTTGTCCGCTTAAAGCCAGACGCAATGTATTTGCCCTGCCACGTGTGACATGCAACTCGTCGCCCGTTACCCGGTAGCTGGGGCACATGGTGCCCGCGTCAAACTTTCGACAGGTGCCGTTGTTGTTGCACATTTCGATGGCGCCGGCAAAGCCACCGCTGTCTTTCCAGTCAAGCACCAGATCTATTTTTTGCGTGGCGTAACCGGGCGCAAATCGAAACAGTGAGCGATCATCCTGTTTTGATGGATTCACGATTTTGCCGGGGTTCATCAATCCTTTTGGGTCGAACAGCGATTTAATTTCCCCCAGCGCAGCCGTCAATCTGGGCCCGAGAAACGGCGCGATCCACTCCGAGCGCACCAGACCATCGCCGTGCTCACCCGAATAGGTCCCCTTGTATTCGTGCACCAATTGCGATGCGGCCTCCGCAATCGCACGCATTTTTGATGCGCCATCGGCTTTCATGTTGAGAATAGGCCGCACATGCAGACAACCCACTGAGGCGTGTGCGTACCAAGTACCCTCAGTGCCGTGCTGCTGAAATACTTCGGTCAAGCGACGCGTGTATTCGGCAAGGTGTGGCAGCGGCACTGCACAGTCCTCGATAAAGCTCACGGGCTTACCGTCACCTTTCATCGACATCATGATATTGAGGCCGGCCTTGCGCACTTCCCACACCGCTTTTTGTAAATTCACATCCGGGATTTCCACCACACCATTGGGAAAACCAAGGTCGGCCATGAGTTCGCCCAGTTGCTTCAGTTTTGCGACTTGTTCCGTGTGGTGTTCGCCAGAAAATTCAACCAGCAACACGCAATCAGGCTCGCCCTGCAAAAATGCATCCACCGTTTTTTTGTAGGTGGCAATGCCGCGAGACAAATTCAGCATCGTGCGATCAACCAGCTCAACCGCCGACGGGCCGAGCTTCACGATATGTTGCGCGGCATCCATGCCGTCGTAAAAACGCGGGAAATGGCAAACGCCCAAGGTCTTGTGTTTCGGTAACGCGGTTAATTTCAGATGAATGCGCTCGAAGTAACCGAGCGTGCCTTCGGAGCCGACCAGCAACTGCGCGAGATTGAATCGCGCCGGCGCTAAGCGATCAAAGTTGTAACCAGCCACACGGCGCGCAATTGGAAAAAATTTGTCGGCAATTTCAGCTTCTTCACGCGTGTAGAGTGCGTGCATCGCATCACGGATGACGTTAAAGCCAGCGCCGTTATTGGCTTCCAGCGCATTCACACCAAAGTGGTAGCGATTGTTGGTGCTCAGCCACGCATCTATCCCCAAGACGTTATCGACCATATTGCCGTATGCAATGGATCGCGACCCACAGGAATTATTTCCACTCATCCCGCCAATAGTTGCTTGCGCCGCCGTTGATACATCGACTGGAAACCACAGCCCGGCAGATTTCAACTGGGCATTCAACGTATCCAGTACCATGCCCGGCTCTACAATTGCGCGACTTTGCGCGGCATCGAATTCGACCAATGCATTCAAATATTTGCTGTTATCGATCACCAGCGCAGCACCAACCGTCTGGCCGCATTGCGAAGTTCCAGCACCGCGCGGCAGTATCGCAATGCCCTCCTCTGCTGCAATCTGTAGTGTGCTGATCGCCGCATCCATGGTTCGCGGGACCACCACACCGATGGGCATGATTTGGTAAATCGAGGCGTCGGTTGAGTAGCGGCCAAGGGCGGCGGCATCGAACATGACTTCGCCATCGACTTCGCGCCGCAAGCGCGTTTCCAACGGCGTGGGAAGATTCGTTTTGGGGGCGAAATGAATCGGGGCGGTTGAAAGTTGGGCGCTCATCTGATATTGATCGAAAGCATTTTTAGTCGATGGATTTTCACGCATAGTGTATACATATCGACACTTCCAGTGTGTTGATGAAAGGCATTCAAACATGACGCAATCCTCCTACCGTGCCGGTCGCCACTTCCTGCAAATTCCAGGCCCAACCAACGTGCCTGATCGCATTTTGCGCGCAATTGATGCGCCGACTATCGATCACCGCGGCCCGACGTTCCAGAAATTAGGCCTGGAAGTGCTGGAAGGAATCAAAGCCGTTTTCCAGACAAAACATCCTGTCATCATTTACTCGGCGTCAGGCACTGGCGCTTGGGAAGCAGCCCTCGTCAACACCTTGTCAACGGGCGATAAGGTGTTGATGGTCGAGACCGGCCATTTCGCCACATTATGGAAAAAAATGGCGGTAAAACTCAGCTTGAATCCACAATTCTTGCCCGGCGATTGGCGACACGGCGTGAACGCGGCTGAAATTGGGGCGCGGCTGGCGGCTGACACCGGCCATGAAATCAAAGCCGTTTGCGTCGTGCACAACGAAACCTCTACCGGTGTGACCTCCGATATTTATGCCGCTCGCAACGCCATCGACAAGGCCGGGCATCCCGCACTGCTGATGGTTGATACGATATCGTCGGTGGGATCAGTCGATTATCGTCACGATGAATGGGGTGTCGATGTCACGATCGGTGGCTCACAAAAAGGTATGATGCTGCCGCCGGGCTTGAGCTTTAACGCCATCAGCCCGAAGGCGCTTGCCGCGAATAAACTATCGAAAATGCCACGAATGTTTTGGGACTGGGAGGATATGCTCGCGGCCAACAAAACCGGCTTTTTCCCTTACACGCCAGCCACCAATTTGCTCTATGGCCTGCGCGAAGCGTTGTTGATGTTGCAGGAAGAAGGTCTGGCCAACGTTTTCTCACGTCATCTGCGCCACGCAGAAGCCACGCGTCGCGCGGTGCGTGCCTGGGGCCTTGAGATCCTGTGCGCCAACCCGGCCGAGTTCAGCCCGGCACTGACGGCGGTGATGATGCCTGCCGGGCACGACGCCGACAAATTGCGCGCGACCATCCTTGAGCATTACGATATGTCGCTGGGTATGGGGCTGGCAAAATTGCAGGGCAAAGTTTTCCGCATCGGTCATCTGGGGGACTTCAACGACCTCACGCTCATGGGCACTCTCGCGGGTGTTGAGATGGGATTAGAGGTTGCGGGTGTGCCACACCAAAAGGGCGGTGTCGCTGCTGCAATGCAATATCTTGCCGCGTGTGCGGGCAAGCGTTCCGCAGCTAAAATAGCTGCATAACTTTGTCTTTTACCTAATTACACTCACCACGCCGTCGCAGAGCGGTTTTCCAACATTTGGAGGATTCATGAAACGTCGCACACTTCTTCAGGCAGCCGTTGCTGCTGCAGTTTCACTGCCGATGGCATTTTCTGCTCTGGCACAAGCCCCGGCCTGGCCCACCAAACCAGTGAAGTTGATCAACCCCTTCCCGGCAGGTGGCGGCACCGATGTTTTTGCACGTCCATACGGGGCCAAGCTGGGTAACAACCTCGGACAGAGTTTTTTCATTGAAAATCTCGGCGGTGCCGGTGGCACCATCGGCGCGCAGACCGCGTCAACAGCGGCTCCCGACGGTTACACATTTTTTATCGGCGCGATTCATCACACCATTGCCGAGTCGCTTTATACAAAGAAGAAATATGTGCTCGAGCAAGCTTTCGAGCCTGTCACCGTGCTCGGCTCGGTGCCGAATGTATTGGTGATCCATCCCAAGCATCCATTCAAAACGGTGGACGAATTGGTGAAATACGCCAAGGCCAATCCCGGCAAGCTCAACTACGGTTCAGCCGGCAGTGGCGCGTCGCACCACCTTGCGGGCGAATTGTTTAAACGTGTCGCCGGTGTCGACATGGTTCATGTGCCCTACAAGGGAATCGGGCCGATGATGACCGATCTGGTCGGTGGTGTCGTAGATCTCGCCTTTGACGGCCTTGCGTCGTCAAGCGCACAAATTAAAGGTGGCAAATTGATTCCACTCGCGGTCACATCCGCGCAGCGGAATGCGCTGTTACCCGATGTGCCCACGATGGTCGAGCTCGGCTATAAAGATTTCACCATGACCACCTGGTATGCGCTATGGGGCATCAAGGGAACCCCGCAGCCAATACTCGACAAGATGTATGCCGAGACACTAAAGGTACTCGCTGACCCCGATATCAAAAAAATATGGGACTTGGCCGGTGCCACCCCTGGCGGTCAACCACCCAAGGAGTTCGCGGGTTTCATTTCATCCGAGATCGCCAAGTGGGGTAAGGTCGTCAAGGATTCGAATATCAAGATCGATAATTAGACGTGAATAACAAGCACTGGCGCGACGTTTCAGGCATTATTGCCATGAAATGCCCGCCAGCGCTAGTGTTTACCAATTGGGAGCTTCTAAAAACCTCAATATTGTCTCCCCGGCGAACAACCACAAGGGTTGCGCCGGGCCGGGGCCTAAGTTTGCAAGCAGGATCAGTTACTTGTAAAACTTGGATACCGGCCTTCG
>JAYURJ010000056.1:0-5598 GCA_043756275.1 Betaproteobacteria bacterium
TGCTCGCTTTGAAAAGGGGGAAGTGCTTTGCGACGATCTCGCGACCAGATAGGAGTGTGTGATTTCAGCAAACCCTAGCACCAGCGCGCCTCTTAGGCACAAAAAGCCCCAGACACCTCGCCAAGGCTAGACCTATATTATTTTTGACCGCCGGCCCACCATGCGCCCACGTCGCATAGGCTAAACTGGCGTCCTTCCAAGCAATCCACATCCATCGTGTCTGATCGTCTCAACGTCCTCCCGCAATATTTCATTCCCAAACAGGCACTCACCGCTTTCGCAGGCGTGATCGCTAGTGCTAAAGCGGGAAATCTGACGACCCGGCTGATCCGCTGGTTTGTCGCGAAATACGGTGTCAATATGGCTGAGGCGGCCAACCCTGATATCGCGAGCTACCAAAGTTTCAACGAATTTTTCACGCGCCTGTTGCGTGAAGGCGCGCGACCGATTGCCGATGCCGCCTACGTGTGCCCGGTTGACGGTGCGATCAGCCAGATTGGTGCCATTGAAGGTGACCAAATTTTTCAGGCCAAGGGGCATCACTACACGACGACAGCGTTGGTCGGTGGCGATCAAACATTGGCCGCGAAATTTCATGACGGCCAATTTGCGACGCTGTATTTGAGTCCCAAGGATTACCATCGCATCCACATGCCCTGCGATGGACGTTTGACACGAATGATCTACGTGCCAGGTGCCTTGTTTTCGGTAAACCCGACAACGGCGCGCGGTGTGCCCGGTTTGTTTGCACGCAATGAACGTGTGGTTTGCGTGTTTGAGTCTGCCAATGGGCCGTTTGTGTTGACGCTGGTCGGTGCCACGATTGTCGGCAGCATGGCAACGACTTGGCACGGCGTGGTGAATCCGCCGCGCACGGGGAAAATCCGCGAATGGACTTACGGTGATAAACCGGTGGTGCTGAAAAAAGGCGACGAGATGGGCCGCTTTTTGCTCGGTTCTACTGTTGTGATGTTGTTTGCAAAAGGCCAGCTGCAATTCAATCCGCAATGGTCGCCAGCGGGCGCGATTCGCATGGGCGAGGCGATGGGTGACAAGCCAACCGGTCGTCCTGCCGACACCAGCCTTCCGTTAGAATAGCGGCATGCAAATCAACCCCCAATCACGCGGCCTGCCAACGGCGGGCATTCGATGAACGCGCCTGTGCCAAAGATCCGCAAAGGCCTTCTCGATCCAGAGCGCCGCAGGAAGGGCATTTATATTTTGCCCAACCTGTTTACCTGCGCGTCTTTGTTTGCCGGTTTTTACGCGATAGTGCAGGGCATGAATGGCAAATTTGAGATCGCCTGCATCGCGATTTTTTGCGCGATGATTCTCGACGGACTCGATGGGCGCGTCGCGCGGATGACACGTACACAAAGTGAATTTGGTGCGCAGCTCGATAGTTTGTCGGACATGGTTTCATTCGGTGCGGCACCCGCATTGGTGATGTACGCGTGGGCGTTGCAACCGATGGGAAAATTGGGGTGGGCGGGTGCGTTTATTTACTGCGCCTGTGCAGCGATGCGACTGGCGCGTTTCAATACCAACATCGGCGTGGTCGACAAGAAGTACTTTCAGGGTCTGCCCAGCCCCGCGGCAGCGGCGCTGGTGGCGGGATTGATCTGGGTGTTGAATGATTACCAGATTCGTGGCGGCGATGTGCGCTGGATCGCGTGGGGGTTGACGGTGTTTGCCGGTATCACGATGGTGACCAATATTCGTTACTTCAGCGGCAAGGATTTCAATCTGCGACGCAGTGTGCCGTTCTGGGTGATCCCGGTAATTTTCGTGGTTTATCTCGTCGTTACGATCGAGCCTTCACACGTGCTGTGGGGCATGTTCGTGGTGTACGCGCTGTCAGGCTATGTGATGGCTGCAATGAATATTTTGCGCGGAGACAAGCCAACTGTGCAGCCTCCCGCTGCCCCCGAAAAGCCTGCGGCACCGTCCGAATAAATTTTCGGCTGGCCTCAAAATCCCCGCAGCGCTGCAAAAGAACGGCAGAGAACGTATTCACGCGCGCTTGTTTTAACGCAGATTCGCGCTACCGACGGCATTCCAGTTCGCATTGCCGTCGTCATGGCCCCAGCTTGGTTTACGGCAGCATGATTTCGTCCGGCTCAGCGCCAAGACGCTTATGCACCCGCCGCACCGCCCACCAGATTCCAAGTGCTACAAATGGTATCGACGCCCCGGTCACCAATTCCACCGATAGCGGCACGCCTGCTTCCCTGATTGCTTTAGCGGCATAGCCGACCAACCCAACGACGTAGTATGTGATTGCGGCGATGGAGAGGCCCTCCACCGTTTGTTGAAGCCGCAGCTGCATCCTTGCGCGGCGGTTCATGGATGCAAGCAACGCCTGATTCTGTTGTTCACGTTCGATATCGACACGCGTGCGCAGCAGATCGCTGGCGCGGGCGACCCGTTCGGATAAATCCAGCAGGCGTTTTTCGGCCGAACTGCAGGTCGCCATCGCGGGGGCGAGACGACGATCCATGAACTCTTCGATCGTCTGCACCGCGTCCAATCGCTCCTCGCGCAGCTCGGCGATGCGGCGCTTGGTGAGATCGTAGTAAGCGCGCGATGCGCCAAAACGAAAACTGTTCGCCGCCACTTCGCTTTCCACCGTTGCGGCGAGGCGCGTCAAGCGCACCAACAACGCAGGTTCATCGTGGGTGCTGTCCTTTGCCATGAGCGACGTGATTTCTGCCAACTCGCGTTCCGAGCCGCCCAACATGGCTGCCGTGCGCCGCGCCACCGGCAAGCCCAGCAACGCCATCATCCGGTACGTTTCAATTTCCAGCAGCCGCTGCACGGTGCGTCCGGCTTGGCGCTTGCCGAGTTTGATATCCATCAGCAACATGCGGCCGAATTCGTCGGCATGGATCATGAGATCGGTGAGCACGATGCCGTTGCCACCGGCGACTTTGGCGCCGACCAGATAGTTGTCACCGAACTCGTGAACCACCCCCTGCAAATCGGGGACGAAGACATGGTTTTGCTGTACCGCCACGTGAATGGCCACCACCAGCGCGCCAAAAAGTGTTGCCAGCCATTCCTCGTTGACCAATGCGATGACCGGATTCTCAAACGGGCGTTCGAAATCGCCTTTGCGTGAAAACGTGTACGTCACAAACTCGGTATGTCGCTCCCATTTGAGGCGCAAATTGGAATGCTCGGCATTAAAGTGGTTCACTTCAGCGGTGGGCACCTGCACGCCCCAGATTACACACAGACGCGCGAGATCGCTGATCGCCGCATTTGACGCGTCGGCATCGTAGTTAATGGCGATATACGAGATACGCTCAGGTGAGGCAAGTTCTTGCGGCAGCCGCGCATGAATTTCATTGCTGAGCAAATAGCGCTGCGGATGGTTTGGGGGGAGTCGCATGGTGTCACTTCCTGTTGGCGATGGTTGCCGGTGTTCGTGCATCGGTTGGTGGCCGCCATCGTAATGTTTTCTGATGAGAAGCAACAAACCTGCCACGATGCGCAATGGTGATCGTGAGACTGATATTTTGTGCGTATTTCGAGTATTGCGCATAACAGCTTGAGCGTGTGCGATGCCAGCAATGATAAGCCGCACGCCAACTCAAGTGATTCTCTGGCTATTGCGCTGCCACACGCGGCACGCTATATTGTGGCCATGAACTCCCGTTCACTTTTCAGTGTCACCCCCATCCCAGCACCGCTAGTCGCGATTTTGTCGCTTGGCCTGCTGCTGCGCTCCGCGCGCACATAATCCCTCCCCCTCTCGTTTTATTCCTGCGCTCTTTGCCAAGAGCGGATTTGTGTTTCCTCGTTCAGATATTTACATCTGAATGAAAAATTTTTGGAGTTTGCAATGGATCAGTTAATCATTTTTGATACCACGATGCGCGATGGCGAGCAAAGCCCCGGCGCGTCGATGACCAAGGACGAAAAGGTTCGCATCGGCAAGCAGTTGGAAAAAATGCGTGTCGATGTGATCGAAGCCGGTTTTGCGGCAGCCAGCCCTGGCGATTTTGAAGCCATCCATGCGGTCGCCAGCGCGATCAAGGATTCGACCGTTTGTTCGCTGGCGCGCGCGCAGGTTGGCGATATTCAAAAAGCGGGCGACGCGATCAAGCCTGCCGCGCGAGGACGCATCCACACCTTTATCGCGACGTCGCCAATCCACATGCAGCACAAATTACGTATGACGCCCGATCAGGTGCTGGTTGCCGCAGTGGACGCGGTGAAATTTGCGCGAACGCTTTGCGACGATGTCGAATTCTCAGCTGAAGATGCTGTTCGCAGCGAAATGGATTTTCTCTGCCGCGTCTTTGAGGCTGTCATCAACGCTGGTGCCAAAACCATCAACGTCCCCGATACGGTCGGCTACAGCACGCCGGAATTATGGGCGGAACGTTTCCGCACATTGATTGAGCGCGTGCCAAACGCCGACAAAGTGGTGTGGTCCACACACTGCCACAATGATCTAGGCATGGCGGTCGCAAACTCCCTCGCCGCCGTAAAAGCCGGTGCGCGGCAAGTGGAATGCACCATCAACGGCCTCGGTGAGCGCGCAGGCAACGCGGCGTTGGAGGAAATCGTGATGGCGCTGCGCACGCGCAAAGATTATTTTGATTTAGAGACGCGCATTGACGCGACACAAATTGTGCCGACATCGAAATTAGTGTCGACCATCACCGGCTATCCGGTGCAACCAAACAAGGCGGTGGTTGGCGCGAATGCGTTCGCGCACGAATCGGGCATTCATCAGGATGGCGTGCTGAAGCATCGCGAAACCTATGAAATCATGCGCGCACAGGATGTAGGCTGGCACAACAATCGTTTGTCACTTGGCAAGTTATCGGGCCGATCAGCGTTTCGTGATCGTCTGAAAACGCTCGGTATCGAACTCGACTCCGAAGTGGCGCTCAACGCTGCGTTCCAAAGATTCAAGGAGCTCGCTGACAAGAAGCAGGAAATTTTCGATGAAGACATTCAGGCGCTGGTGTCTGATGAAGCGGTCACACCGGAAGTCGAACAGTTCAGTTTGGTGGCCCTGACCGCGCATACCGAAACCGGCGAAAAGCCATATGCGCGTATCGTGATCGCCGACCACGGCAAAGAAAAAGTCAGTGAAGCCAAAGGTGCCGGCCCGGTCGATGCCACGTTTCGTGCGCTGGAAATCATTGTTAACAGTGGTGCGGAGCTGCAACTTTATTCCGTCAATAACGTGACCGAGGGTACCGATTCGCAGGGAGAAGTGACGGTACGACTGTCGCGCGCCGGACGGGTGGTGAATGGCATCGGCGCGGATACGGATATCGTTATTGCCAGTGCCAAGGCGTATCTGAATGCGCTCAACAAGATGGCGCATGGAGAGCGGATGAATCCGCAGATGAGTGTTTGACGAGCGGCTTTGTCATTAAAGATCAATTAGTTCCGTAGGTTGGGTTAGACGCACAGCGTCGTAACCCAACAATGATCGCAATTACTACGACCGAGTTGGGTTACGGCGACGTCTAATTCCATTTCCACTTCATTAGTGCATTAATTTTATCGGTACGCAAAAAAAGCCGTCATTCCCGCGAAGGCGGGAATCCAGCGGCGTTCGCCTTAAAGTCA
>JAYURJ010000057.1:0-5566 GCA_043756275.1 Betaproteobacteria bacterium
TCCAGATGCAGCATCGGCTTGAGTTCCTTCAACACCGCCATCAAGCCGCCATCTTCATACAGGTGTTCCATGTAATGCGCGCCGCTGGGTTTGAGGTCAACCAGCACCGGAACACTGCGCCCGAGTTGATCGAACGCGTCGAGATCAATGGTGATACCGAGCCGTGCGGCCACGGCCGTGAAATGGATCAGCGCATTGGTCGAGCCGCCGATGGCGTGCAACACGATGAGCGCATTGGTCACGGATTTTGGCGTGAGAATTTGTTTGGGCAGCAACGGCGTTTTTGTCAGCGCAACCACGCGCCGTCCGGTTGTTTCAGCGTGGCGAAAGCGTTCGGCATACACCGCCGGAATTGCCGCCGCACCGGGCAGGCTCATCCCGGCAGCCTCGACCATGCAGGCGATGGTACTGGCCGTACCCATCACCATGCAGGTGCCTGTGGTTGGGGCAAGTTTGGCGTTCACCTCGTCAATTTCAGCCTGATCGATTTCGCCAGCGCGATACTTTGCCCAGAAGCGTCGGCAATCGGTACACGCACCAAGACGCTCGCCCTTGTGTTCGCCAGTCAGCATCGGCCCGGTGGGAATGATGATCGACGGAATATCGAGCGAGGCCGCGGCCATCAACTGCGCAGGAATGGTTTTGTCGCAACCACCGATCAGCACCACCGCATCGACCGGCTGTGCGCGCATCATTTCCTCGGTATCGAGCGCCATCAAATTGCGCAGATACATGCTGGTCGGGTGTGCGAACGATTCGCCAATCGAGATTGTCGGGAACACGAACGGCATGCCGCCTTCCTGCATCACGCCACGCTTCACCGCCTCGATGATCTGCGGGACATTACCGTGGCAGGGATTGAAGTCGCTGTAGGTGTTAGTGATGCCGATGATGGGCCGGTCAAGCGCATCATCGGTATAGCCCATCGCCTTGATGAACGCTTTACGCAGGAACAGCGAAAAGCCGCTGTCACCATATGACGTGAGGCCTTTCTTCAAGCCTTTGCTGTGGGCGCTGCCCGGCTTATCTGTCATCTGGCTACTCAAGTTTGATGTTGGCGTCTTTGGCGACCCTGGTCCATTTATCGATTTCCGCCTTGATGCGTTTTCCGCTATCGACTGGATTCAGGTAGCCAGTCACCACACCTTGCGCGGCCATGCGGGCCTGCGTGTCGGGCAGGGCCAGCACTTTTTCCAGCGCAGCGGTGAGCTTGGCGACGATGGCGGGCGGCGTCTTGGCGGGGGCGAGCAGGCCAAACATCGAGGTCACGACGAAATCAGGCAGCCCGGCTTCCGCAGCGGTGGGCACATCGGGCAAATTGGCCGAGCGCGCGGGCAAAGCGACTGCCAGCGCCCGCAAACTACCGGCCTTGATATGTGCCAGTGCTGCGGGCATGGTTTCAATCATCGATTGCACCTGTCCGCCGATCAGGTCATTCATCGCCGGGCCGCTACCTTTGTATGGCACGTGCAACATGTCGAGCCTGGTCATCGATTTGAACAATTCGCCCGCCATGTGCTGTGGCGAACCATTGCCTGACGACGCATAACTCACGCCGGGATTTTTTTTCGTGTAGTCGATCAATTCTTTGAGCGTGTTCACCGGCACTTTGGGATTCACCACAAATACCAGCGGCACCTGACCGACTACGCCTACCGGCGCGAAGTCTTTCGCTAGATCAAATGGAAGATTGGGCTGCAGTGCCGCGTTGATCGAATGGCTTGTCAATGCGCCAAGCAACAATGTGTAGCCGTCGGCAGGGGCAGTCGCCACGGCGGCGGCACCGATTGAGCCGGTTGCCCCGGCGCGGTTATCGACGATGAGTTGCTGGCCGAGCGCATCAGACATTTTCAGCGCGACGATGCGCCCGATCACGTCGGTGGCACCACCCGGCGGATACGGGATGATGAGCTTGATTGGTTTGGCAGGATAATCCTGCGCCATTGCCGGTACGGTGAGCACGGCGACCACAAGCAACGCGCTGATCGACATCAACTTGCGGATGACGCGCAACACAATTTGTATTGACTGATAAACCATGGGACTCCTCCAATATGGTTGGTGGTTGATGCGATCACTGGCATTCCGCCATGCGCATCTTCTGGCCCAAGGTTAACAGAAACTGTCAAATTTCAATTGAGGTCGGTCAGGTGTTTGACTGGATGGTATTGCTGCTCACATATTTTTGAACAATGGCATAAATGTCAAACTCACCGTCAGCGTTTCCGGTCGGCTCTTCAGTTTCACGGTGCCGCGTCCGGTGTCGTCGCGAACGATGGACGCAATGGCTTTCATGTTGACGATGGTGGCGCGATGGATTTGCTTGAAGTGATTCGGGTCAAGCTTGTCGAGCAGTTCCCGCAACGGAATGCGCACCAGCGATTCACCTTGCGCAGTCATCACGACCGTATATTTGTTGTCGGACTGAAAATAAGCAACGTCATCTACCATGATCAGGCGCGTTTCCTTGCCTGCGCTTGCGGTCAGCCACACCAGTGGCGGTTCGGTGGATTTTGCAGGAAGCGCTCCACTGAGTTGTTTGATCAGCGCGGTCAGGGCCTCTGCATCGGTTGCGCCTTTGGTGGCACGCGCCTTCAGGCGTTCGATTGTGCTCACAAGGCGTTCGCGCACGATGGGTTTCAGCAGATAGTCAACCGCACCTTTCTCGAATGCGTCGATTGCGTATTGATTGTAAGCGGTGACGAAAACAATCTGCGTCTTTGGGCTGACTTCGCCCATCGCGGCGGCCACTTCCAGGCCTGTCAGGCCCGGCATGCGAATATCGAGGAAGGCAATGTCAGGCTGATGGTCGCCAATCGCTTCCAGCGCCGCGCCGCCGTCCTCAACTGCCGCCAGCACATCGAGGTCGGGCCATTCCTGACGTAGCAGTTCGATCAACGCGTCGCGAAAAATCTGTTCGTCTTCTGCGATGACACAGGTGACGGCCTTACTCATGATTGGTCTCCTTGGCGTCTACCTTTGGACCAACTATAGGAACTGTGATCGTCGCGGCGATCCCAGTGGGAAAATTGGCGACGATACTAAACGAGGCGTCACCTCCGTAAGCAAGCTTTAGCCGTTCGCGCACGTTTTTCAATCCAATACCGGTGCCCGCAGTCTCGGTGCCAAGACCACGACCATCATCAGCGACCGTCACCGCAACGCCATGTTCAGTGGTGCGCGCGAGTATCCAGATGGTGCCGCCCCCGGATTTGGGCTCCAGCCCATGCTTGATCGAATTTTCCACCAGCGTTTGCAGCATCATCGTCGGGAAGGGCACTGATTTCAGCTCATCCGGCACTTCAACCTGCGTGCGCAGCCGCGCGCCCATGCGAATTTGCAGAATGTCGAGATAGGCGCGTGCGCGTTCGAGTTCTTCAGCCAGCGTTGACAGCGAATCTTGTGTGCGCGGCAAAGAATGACGCAGATACAGGATCAGGTTATCGAGCATTTCTTCGGCACGCGCCGGATCGCTTTTGATGAGATATTTGGCGCTGCCGAGCGTGTTGTAAAGAAAATGCGGCTCGACTTGCGCATGCAGCAATCCCAGCTTCGCCACGGCGAGCTCTTTTTCCGTCACGGTCTCCTTGACGGTCGCCTGCTCATTGCGCCGACGCTCGGCGATGCGGCGCGAAATGGCACGGGTGATGGCCTCGGCGTTTTCCAGGTTGGTGCCGTCATCGACCATAAACCAGTCACTCCACGCGCCGCCTTCGGGTTCGCAGATCAGCGTCACGCTGCCGACGCCATCGCGCGGGGTGACCGTGACAAAAATCTGGTTGCGCTGCACGCCCAGCCAGCCGGAGACTTTTTTCCACAGCGGGATCGTGTTGCCGTAAGGATCGATGCGCTGCACCTTGGCGCGTAGTTGCAAGCTGTCGCGTGCACTTTCAATGTTTTCAGTGCGCGGCAGCTCGCGGATGGTGGCGTCAACAATATCGAACGCTTCGTCCGCTTCAAATGGAATTTCAATCTGCCGCCGCTGACGATTCGCCAGCGAACTCGCATCAGCATTGCCGACGATAAGGCGGATGCGGCGCAAATGCGAGGCGGCCGTGGTGATGATAAATACCAGCGCAATCAGGCCACCCACAAATAACTGCCACGGCATTCTTCCCGAGCTATTCATCGATGTCCAAATGATCGAGACGATGACGAACGCCACCCACCAGGCGAAGACGAGTCGAGCGATAAAGAAGAAGCTGGTTTTCATGAGCGCTGCGCAATTCGGTGTTGTCGATGGCGCAAGAATATCAGGCGGCGGGAAATTGTCGTTCGCGATGTGACGAAATCAGGCGCGGCGGGATGAAGCGGGGATGGCGTGGTGCGGGATATTTTGTGAAGACGTGCGAGATGACGAATTTAACAAACTCTAGCACTGGCGCGGATTTCAGAGCACTTTGTGCCTGTGAAGTACATCAAATGGCGATCTACAATTTTTATGCTGACTAAGCCACAGGTTAAGCGATTGAAAATCGATAGACGCGCGTTTGGCCTAGAAGCTAGACCCCGGTTCAGCAAGGAACACAAGCTCCTCCTCCGTCGATTGGCGTCCGAGCATTGCGTTGCGATGCGGGTACCGACCAAACCGGTCGATGATTGCTTTGTGTCGAAGTTCAAAGTCGTAGTTGCTCATCAATCCATTTTCTTTGAACAGGCGCTCTGCAACGTCGTGAATCGCCCTCGACTCGCTATGCATGTACGGCATGTACAAGAAGACGCGCTCGTCGGCTGAGAGCGTGAGGTCAGCCTTTGACGCGACGGCCTCCTGCGCCAATGCCAACGCCATCGTGTCCGCCGAGAAGGCGAGCCTGTCGCCTCGGTACATGTTTCTGGAAAACTGATCCAACACGATGATTTCAGCCAATCGCCCTCTGGGTTCATTGCGCCACTCGAACAGCTCCGCGCGCGTTGCGCGTGTGTGGAGTTCGGAGAATCGTTCCACGATCAGCTGATCGAACGCCGTATCGACTTTCCACCACTGCGGAGGTGCAATCTCTTGGAACCAGAATTGGAGTACGGATTGGGGCATGATTTACTCGAAAATTGTATGGCTGCTACTTCTCATTCCGCGGATGAGACTCAACGTGCTGCTGCATGGCCCGTTCGAAACGCGCCGCCGTTGGGCCGATCAGCGGACGATAAAGATAGCGCAATACCCAACCCGGAATCCATTGACCACGCTCCTCATTGGCGACTCTGGCTCGCGGGTGCACCATGAAACGTAAGCCGTAGGGGCGATAGTTCGCGCTGCTGCGCCAGAACTCAATGCGATTGACGTGCTTGACGCTCTTGTACCCGTAATGGGCTGGTGCCACTAATCGCAGCGGTGCGCCATGTGCGATAGGCAGTGGTTGACCGTTCAATCGATCTGCGAGGAGCACGTCCGGGGCCAGCAGGTCTTCGAGCGGCAGGCTCGTCCGTGCGCCGTCCTGACCGCGTAGAACGACAAACGTCGCATCCGGAGCCGGGCCAGCAAGGGGCACCACGATCTGCCGGTAGAAGTCTGAGAAGCGAACGCCGCTCCAATGAAGTGCTTTGGTGGTCCATGTGGTCACGCAATGAA
>JAYURJ010000058.1:0-5552 GCA_043756275.1 Betaproteobacteria bacterium
ACACCGACGTGGCTGTCGCCACCAATTCCCCAACTGCCTTCCTGCAAGAAATAATCCGGTGCGTTGAAAATGCCGTCACCCAGATTTGCCTCGGTACTCGGACAAAGCCCCGCCACCGCATCACTTTCGGCAAGACGAAACGTTTCATCGTCATTCAAGTGCGTGGCGTGCACCAGACACCAGCGAGCATCAATGTTTGCGTTGGCCAGCAACCACGCGACCGGACGCTTGTGGCTCCAGGTCAGGCAATCATCGACCTCCTTTAATTGCTCGGCGGCATGGATATGAATTGGCGCGCTGCGGTCATGCGAATCGAGATGCGCGACGATGGCGTTCAATTCCTGCGGCGTGACTGCACGCAACGAGTGTGGCGCGATGCCGATTCGTCGTATCGAGGCTTGATGTTTGACAATGCCATTGAGCAGCTCATTGAACGAATCCACGTCGTGAATAAAGCGTCTTTGCCCGGGATTGGGCGGCGTGCCACCAAACGTGGCGTGCGCATAAAACACCGGTAGCATCGTGAGGCCAATACCCGCCGTCACGGTGGCCGCGATGATGCGCTCAGCCATCTCGGTGGGATTGGCATACGAATTGCCACGCTCGTCGTGATGCAGGTAATGAAATTCGGCAACACTCGTATAGCCGGCTTTGAGCATCTCGATATAGAGCTGCGTGGCGATAACTTCATTGTCTTCCGGCGTGATGCGCTCCAGAAACCGGTACATCAGTTCACGCCAGGCCCAGAAGTTATCGCCACTCGGCCCGGAGCGTTCGGTGAGACCCGCCATGGCGCGCTGGAAAGCATGTGAATGCAGATTGGGCACGCCGGGTATGACAGCGCCTGCGGCAATTTCTGCGCCATTCGCGACCGTATTTGGTGTGACCCGTTTAATCAGATCGCCTTCGATTTCTATCAGCACGTCGCTTCGCCAGCCATCGGCAAGCAGTGCTTCTCTGGCAAAAATATTACCGACGGTCATTGATCAGATGAACACAGCAGACCACCGACCATGTCGTTGAATGCGCCGTGACGAATCAGCGCAGTTGCAGCCTCGATATCGGGGCTGAGCAGACGGTCGTGATCGTAATGGGGCACTTTCGCACGCACCAGCGCATGGGCAGTTTGCAATGCAGGCGACGTTTTCAACGGCGACCGCAGATCGATGCCCTGCGTGGCCGCGAGCAATTCAATCGCAACGATGCCCGCCGTGTTCTCGGCCATCTCGCCCAATCGCCTCGCCGCAAAAGTCGCCATACTCACATGGTCTTCCTGATTGGCCGACGTGGGCAATGAGTCCACCGAGGCCGGATGCGCCAACGATTTATTCTCGGATGCCAACGCTGCCGCCGTGACCTGCGCCATCATGTAGCCCGAATTCAATCCGCTGTCTTTCACCAGAAACGGCGGCAATCCTGATAGGCCAGGATCAACCAGCAGCGCCATCCGCCGCTCGGAAAGCGCACCGATTTCGGCGACCGCAATCGCGAGCTGATCGGCTGCCATCGCCACCGGCTCGGCGTGGAAATTGCCACCAGACAAAACGTCTCCCGTGTCAGGAAACACCAGCGGATTGTCGGTCACGCCGTTGGCTTCGATTTCGAGCGTGCGCGCAGCACTAAGCATGACGTCGAGGCACGCACCCATCACCTGCGGTTGGCAACGCAACGAATAGGGGTCCTGCACTTTTTCGTCGCCCAAAAGATGGGAGTCGCGTATCTGGCTGCCAGCCAAGAGCGCGCGATAAATTTCGCTGGTGCGAATCTGCCCGGGCTGCCCACGCAATTCGTGGATGCGTGCATCGAATGGAGTATCGCTGCCCATCGCCGCATCCACGCTCATGGCACCGGCCACCATCGCAGCAGAAAAAGCGTTTTCAATCTGGAACAAGCCGTGAATGGCGAGCGCGGTGGAAACCTGCGTGCCGTTCAACAGTGCCAAGCCTTCTTTCGGTGCCAGCGTAATCGGTGACAAGCCTGCCGCAATCAGCGCATCCAAAGCTTGCAATCGCTTACCGCCCACATGCGCCTCTCCCATGCCGAGCAGCAAGGCCGACATATGCGCCAACGGTGCCAGATCACCCGAGGCACCCACCGAGCCCTTCGCGGGAATTATCGGGTAGACGCCCGCATTCAGTAGCCGCAACAACGCTTCGACAATCAACGGTCTCACGCCCGACCTCGCGCGTGCGAGGCTGGCAATCTTGAGTAGCAGGATGAGGCGCACCACCACATCCGGCAGCGGCACACCCACGCCTGCGCTATGCGAGAGCACGAGGTTTCGCTGCAACGCTTCAAGCTGATCTGCAGGGATGTGGGTATTGGCGAGTTTGCCAAAACCGGTGTTGATTCCATACGCCGGTGCACCTTTGGCAACGATGCGCTCCACCGTCTCGGCCCCGACGTGGATTTCATCCCAAGTTGCTGCGGGCAACTCGAAATGAACGTGTTCATCGCGCACATGACGCAACTGGTTGAGCGTGAGTTTCCCGGGGGTGATTGTGAATGTTTTTGTCATGGCCGGATTATAAGCGCTCGGCGTACTGAATCCCTGCATAAAAGCAGAAGTCAAGCATTGGCGCGGCGTCTGGGGGCTTTTCGGTCTGGCATGCGCGTCGGATGGCGTTCTTTATAAACACGCACCTCTCAAAACTTGTCATTTCGACCGCAGAGAGAAATCTGCTTTGTAGCAGCCAAAAGGCGCACAGCAGATTTCTCCCTGCGGTCGAAATGACGGTTTGTGTGTCGGTGGTAATTGTGCCTTACGTCGCAAGCGTTTGAATCACTCCATACAATACCGATTCACCGCACAGGGCAATCACGAGGCTCATTTTTGACGCAAATTCCATACGCAAAAATGCGAGCCCGTTAACTCACGAGCTCGACCCATTAAGTCAATTGACTTCACCAGCACCTGGTGCTACATTAAATAATGTCAGCAACGCCAACAGCCAAGACAAGAACATTCAAAACCGTATGGTTCAGTAAGGCCGCAAAAAAGGCGCGCATCGAAGACTCCGCGCTGTGCGCGTACATTCAGCAAGCCGTGCATGGCCAAGCTGGCGACTTGGGCGGAGGCGTATTCAAGAAGCGCATCAACAACAATATGCACCGCGCAATTATTCTTGCCAAGGCAGGGCGCTTTTGGATATTTGAATATTTATTCGCGAAAAATGATCGAGAAAATATTGAGGCTGCTGAGCTTGTGCAATTTCGTGCCTTGGCAAAGGCTTATGCCGAGTTAAGCGACAAGAAAATTGAACAACTGATTAGCAACAACCACTTCGTGGAGATATGCGATGACAACAAAGATTAAATACAAAACCGGCGCGTTTGAGGCCATTCATTCGTCCGCACGGGCGTTGCACAATGTTGGCGGCATCAATAAAACCACCATGCGAGACTTTGACGTTGCGTGCCTGGCGATACCTGTGGAAATTAATCCCCGCCAGATCAAGAAAATTCGAGAGCTGAATCACGTAAGCCAACCCATCTTTGCCCGCTACTTGAATACCAGCGAATCGACGGTGCAGAAATGGGAGACCGGTGCCAAACGCCCTAGCGGCATGGCGCTTAAGTTACTCTCGGTGATTCAAAAGCATGGGCTTGACGTGTTGGCCTGAGCATTTGCATTGCGGTGATGGAAATAATCGCGGTTTATGGTTGCAGTTACTAAATATCAATTTCGAAATTTAATGCGAACCTGACCCCAATACGTTGAACCAATTGCTCCGATCAAATTGGTCGCTCCAAAACACAAAGCGATTCCACCTAAAGAAAGCATGTCGTTAATCGTCGAGAGTCTCGTCTTCTAAGGGAGGTAACGATGAAACACAATGAAGTAATAGTTCAGGTGGCGGGAGAGGGTGGAAGCATCGCCCTGTACGGACTGCGCTATGAAAATGGCTGGCGATTCAGCCGCAACTTCATTGATCCGGCTATCGGACATCAAGAAGAGCCGCTGACTGCGGCCAGGTCGAAAATCGTTGACACATGGCCGGATGCGCTGTCACTTCTCGAACTGAATACGTGGTACATGCTATCGCCCGTTCTTGTTCATCCTGAATTCCGGACGGACATCTTGAGGGCAGTGTTGGCTCATGACACAGGATCGATGGGCAACCAAAATCAATACCGACAGAAATGGGAGGCTCTGTGCGCTTCGACCGGCGACGGATCAAATAGTGAGGACCTCTCCAAATATCAAGTCGAGGAAAGCGTGCACTCGTCGGACAGTTGGCTTTACGACGATCATGAGGATGACAGGCCGAAAACGGAAGAGGAGCTCAAGTATCTCCGCGAGGTGATAGCGGAACTCGGACTCAGTGAGGAAGACGCAACAATTTTTCTAGGGGAAAAAGATGGGACTTCCATATAACGGCTGGTCGGATCTTGTGCGGCATGGTCGGGATAAGTATTACTACCCGGCGCGCGACAAAGGGGTTCTCCCGGCAGCTGCTGAGTGCCTTGGTTGCAAGAACCCTTTGCCACCGACCTGCGTTCCTTTTCACGCTGAAGAGTACGGCCCGACGCTCGAAGACTACTGGGCATCTTGCCGGCCCATATGTCACCGCTGCCACGCAATGCTCCACGCGCGGTTCGTTACTCCAAACCGATGGAAGCGATACCTTTCACAGGCTGGGGAAGGCACAATCGATGCGACTGAATACCCAACATCGGCCAACATTGCCCCACTCCTCAGCAAGTACAAGGCGAGGAAGGACATTCCAGACTCGCCAATGCCGGAAGGCGCGCCAGAGTACATGAAGTCGCTGCCGCTTGAAGATCATCGTGGGCCACCAAAGGTCGCGATGCTACGAGTCATCGATCTCGGCGGGAATACGGTCGACGTTCCTGACTGGAAAATTTATGGGGCTGGCCTCGAGAAGCTCAAGCTTGAGCGGCCAGATTTTGATATTCAGTTGGGGCTGTCCAAGCTGAAGACGGTAAAGGATTTCCCGGTCTATAAGCCGTTGTACTTCTCAATAAAAAACAAACAGTGAGAATGCCTAACTCTTCGGTCAAAAACACTCCCTTTGGTCGTTAGACGGCAATGAACACCGGCGGAACCATATGCGACAGACCACGGCTAAATTACTGTAAAACGCGAGCGCCATTAATTTAGGGAGGAACGTTGGCAGCGATCCAGCCCTAATCTGGCTGCGCGGTCTCGTCGGTGTTGAGCTTCACCTCGACAAGGCCCTCGAAGACGTCCCCACATTCATGCTCGGTGCGAAGTTTCTCAATACGGCGCTCCAGCCCGAGAAGGCTCTCAACCCGTTGAATAATCCAAACTGCGCGTTGTGGTACGGCGGTGGCGGAGTGCACGCAGAGCCATGGAATTATTTTTGGCGAGCTTGGGGATCGCAGGGATGATTGGCGGCGCAAACTCAATGTCCCTTATATCTTCCTATGTGAATTCGTACATCGCCATTTGGCGCACCTCTCAGAGCGAAAACGCGGATTCAGGTACGAGTCCCGACACTTCAGGGCGATCAGTAAATGGGGTGAGGAGACGAACAGCGGTACCCTTTTGCTTCTGACACGAAAGG
>JAYURJ010000059.1:0-16775 GCA_043756275.1 Betaproteobacteria bacterium
TTTGGCACTGTCGCGCCGTACTTCGCATTTCAGGGCTATCCCACATTTGCCTTCTGGACGCTTGAGGGCGCAGCCATATTCTGGATCGGCTGCCGACAGAAAAGTGTGCTCTCGCGTGCGTTCGCGCTGTGCCTGCAGGTGTTCGCGGCGGGATATTTCTGCTGGGTCATGCTCGATCAAGAGATCGTCGACCCTTGGTGGAATGATTGGGTGATCGGCTGCGGGTTGATCGCGGCGGCATCGCTGCTGACCGCATGGTTCGTGAATAGATTTAAGGATGCGCTATCGAATTTGGAAGCAAGTGCGCAGGGCTCGCTGGTGGCGTGGGGAACTGGCTGGCTATTTGCAGGCATCATTAGCGGCATCTGTCGGCAATGGACGGCAGCACCTGATCGATTATCAGCCACGCTGATTTTCGTCGCCTTGGTTGTGGCCATATTTGAATGGATCGGCGCGCGGCTGACGTGGACGGCACTGCGTCGCACCCAGATATTGCTCACCGCAGTCATGCTGGTGAGCGTGATCTATATGTCCGACCATCGCATGCATCCATTTGCAGACGCACAATTTTTTGTCTGGCTGCTGACGTTTATTGTGGGCGGTGTCGTGCTGGCCCGTCAGGAGCGCGATGCCAGCGCCTGGCGACCAGCGTGGCAGCACGTCGCGCTGTTCAATCTGGCGTGGCTCTTGGTGGCGTGGGAAGCATCATGGCGTGCCAGTGACCTGGGGCTTGCCAACGCTTGGCAGTATGCGGGCATTGGCCTCGCGATTGCGGTCGGCATCGCCGTGGCCACAGTTGCGATCAAGCGCGATTGGTGGCCGTTCGGTCCGCATGCCAATGCAATTCGTAATTGGTCGGTGAAGCCATTGCTGGTGTGCGCGTTGTTGTGGACGCTGTTTGCCAACATCGATAGCAATGGTTCAATTGCGCCGTTGCCTTACCTGCCAATATTAAACCCGCTCGATCTTGCGCAGCTTGCATTATTGGCAGCGGCAATCTGGGTGTCGCGTGAATCGAAGGGGAACGAAAGTACTGAGCAAACCTATTCCATCCTGCTGACGATAGCCGCAGCAGGATTTTTCTGGGTCAATGCAGCGCTACTGCGAACCGTTCACCAATGGGCGGATGTGCCGTTTGAATTGTCTGCACTACTGCGGTCAGTCATCGCGCAGGCGGCGCTGTCGTTGCTGTGGACTTCGACCGCAATGGCGATGATGTGGTGGGCAGGAAAACGCTCGATGCCATCGCGTGGTCTGTGGATGGCGGGTGCGGCCTTGCTTGGTGTCGTCGTGCTGAAATTGTTCGTCAACGATCTGGGCAGCACCGGCACGGTCGCGCGCATCGTCTCGTTCATCGGCGTTGGCGTGTTGTTGATGGTGATCGGGTATGTGGCACCGGTGCCGCCTAACGCGCAGGAGTCGAAGCATTGAGTGTTGAATAATATTAAAAACACCAGCATTGGTGAAGCTCTCAGGCATAAAACACGCCACGATGCCCGCCAATGCTGGACTTTAGCAATTTTATGCGGTTTCAGAACCCACAAAAAAACGAACTAACTCGCCAGCAATGTCGCCTCAATTTCGGCAAAGCTTTTTGCGACACTGGTTGATTCGATCAGCGCGCCGAGTTGTTTTTCAATTTGCGAGATCGAAAAAATACCGCACACCTGCACCTTGCCCAGCAACTGGTTGTCGGTCACGAGGGCGTGTTGACGTCCGCTGTCGCGAAGGCTTCTGATGACATGGCCGACTTTTGCGTGCTTCACTTCTTCGATGGGAATCGCGTCGAGGCGATCAAGTGGCGTCATGATATCGGAGACAAGAATGTCGTTGTGTTTCACGCGCCGTTCTTCACTAAAGCGCAGCGGTTTCTCGCCCAAAATATCGGTTGCGGTGATGATACCGCCCAAGGCACGATCCTGATTTAGCACCAGCAATGAACGCACCCCGCGTTGCTTCATGTAGGCATTGGCCGCGTCCATCGTCACGTGCGGCTCGATCACGGCCGCGTGCATGTGGCGCAGATCGGTCATGACATCGATGGCGGGCGATTCGTGCGTGACCGATTTTGGCGGCGCGGGCCGTGAAACGAAAACGGCACCAGCCAGAGGATGGGCGGGGAGGGGTTCGTATTCGCGCATGGCGGCATGCTCCATGATGGGGTCAGTCGGTCAATGACCGGGAGCCTTTATATTACGCTTTTCGCGCCGATTGCATATCGGCGCGAACCCGACGCTGCGATTGCATCATCACGATTCGTGTACGGCCCCCACTGACCACGTCGAAGCCGCTTTCAACAATCCCAACTTCATCCCGCTCGCAAAAGCTGCTGAGCCGATCATTGACTGGTATCTGGTGGGACTGGGCGCAACGCCGACGACGCTGAAAGTCCAGCTAACCGGTGGCGTTAAAAAAACCTACTTGGCAAGCAGGTAGATCGCGAGCCCGAAGGCGAGAATCGCCAGCGTCACCACCACGGCGATGTGAATCATCGTGTTGTTGATGGAGCTGCGCAGGCCTGCTGGCAGCTTCATCGTTGCTGTTTCAGAAGCAACACTGGTCGGTCGTGAAAGTGCCGGGGCGATGTAGGGCAATTCGTTTGTCCAGGGCGCTGTGCGGGCCGGATCGAGTGGCGTGGCTCGTGTATTCGTCTCGTTTGGGCGCGCGGCAAGTTCACCGGTGATCGCGCCTTTATAGGCGCGCATTTTCCTTGTGTCTGAAATGTATTGGTCAAATTCCAACGTTTGATTGGTCATCGCCGCCAGTTTGATGGTGGCATCGAACGAGTCAAACGCTTTGGCAATCTTGAGCGGCTTGGTTTCGTCGGTGGATTCGTTTTTTTTCTGGTAACGGCCTACACCCAGCGATTCAAGTGAGATTGGTTTTTGCGGCGAGGGAGAGTCGGTTGCCAATATCTTGCCGCTTGGCTGCTGCGAAATCAGCAGCCTCTTGACCTCATTCAGATCACTCGCGAATTCCTGCATCGTTTGGTAACGTTCATCGACGGTTTTTGCGAGTGCTTTGGCAATGATGAGGTCGAGCATTGTCGGCACCTGAGGATTGGCAGCTGATGGCGGCGGCGGCTGTGTATTGACGGTCGCATACATGATCGCGTTGACGTTATCGCCGTCAAATGGCGGCGCG
This sequence comes from Betaproteobacteria bacterium, assembly GCA_043756275.1. Taxonomy (GTDB): domain Bacteria; phylum Pseudomonadota; class Gammaproteobacteria; order Burkholderiales; family Usitatibacteraceae; genus UKL13-2. The sequence goes on from JAYURJ010000059.1 coordinate 3,145, forward strand.
CCAGCAAGTGCCTCGTGGAGCACGACCCCAAGTGAAAAAATGTCCGTGCGGTGGTCGAGCGTTCGACCGATGACCTGTTCGGGAGACATGTAACGTGGGCTACCGAGGATCAGACCGGTCATGGTTTTGACGGCTGAAGAGGGCATGCGTGCGATTCCAAAATCGGTGATCTTGGCGAATCCGCCACGCACGACCATGATGTTGGATGGCTTGACATCACGATGGACGATGTCATTCTCATGCGCGAATCCCAGCCCCTGCGCAATTTGCGCAATCCAGTCCACAGTCGTACTAACCACTGGCGGCCCGTCACTCTCAAGCAGGATGTCTTTAAGTTCCTTGCCCTCGAGGTATTCCATGGCCATGTACGCCATGTCTTCGTTACGACCGACGTCATAGATGGTGACGATATTGGGGTGATTGAGGCGACCGGCAGCTTTGATCTCCTGGCGAAAGCGGGCTTCGAATTCTTCGATCTCATCACGGCTGAGGTTAAGATTTACCGTTTTGATTGCGACGATCCGATCAATCATGGGGTCGACCGCCCGATAGACCACCCCCATCGCGCCTTGCCCGATGATGCTGAGAATTTTGTAGCGGCCGAGTGTTTCGATCATTATTTTTTTGGTGGTACAGGCTTTTGTTTCGCCTTCACTGCGCGAAAAGAAGGACCCCATGAAGGGTGTCCCGCCTCGGCAGGCGCAAGGTCGAATTTGGGGTCAATTTTGAATACGGCTTCGAACTCGGTGCGACACAGCGTCATCCGATTGGTGAGGCAGTAGCTGAAGGCCGTGAATTTGTGCGCGGCAACCTTATCGGCATCTGCCAGCGGCTCCTTCAGCGCGTCCTGAAAGTTTTTAACTGCCTGATTGTAATCAGCGTCGTCGTAAGCCTTCATCGCTTCGAGCATCAGCTTTTCGCCGGGCGATATTGGCTTGGCGATCGGTGCAGGAAGTGCGCGCCCAGCCCGACGCAGTTCAATTTCTGTTCTTGCCAGACGAAATATTGGCCCCCAAGTGGGGTGTCCAGCCTCGGCAGGGGCGAGGTCAAATTTTGCGTCGATGGCAATTATTTTTTCAAACTCTTCTTTGCAGTTGGCTTCCCGGCCACTCAGGCAGTGAATAAACGCGATATGTTTTCTGGCCTTTAACTGGTCGGCAAGCGCGAGTTGCCCACTGTCGAGCGCCAACAGGAAATCTTTAATGGCCGCGTCATTATTGCCACCATCATATTTTTTCAAGCCCTCATTAAGATTGATCTGAGCGCGTTCAGCCCGTTGTTGCTTGGAGATTTCTTGCGCAGTGGGCCCGGCGGTTTTTTGCGGCGGCACCGCGCAGCTTGCGATCAACGCGACAGACACAACGGACAGGGCAAGCCGAATCCAGTATCGGGCAGAGGGATGGCAGTTTGGCGGTGGTTGGCGGTTCATTTGGTGGCTTTTGAGGCTGCTCGTATGAAATGTTGGTTAATGAATCGAATCGTAACTGAGGCTACTGAAATTTGTACTTTACGCCAACGTCCTCTTTGGCCTTGACCTCAATATTGGTCAGATAGGGTGTAAACGTGGTGTTTTTTACTTCAATTTTGTATTTACCCGGTGCCAGCTTGATTTCTTTGAGCGGCGGTGAAATACCGATTGACCGACCGTTGACGAATACGACACCCCATGGATCAATACGAAGACGGACTGTGCCTTGGTCAGCCAGTTTTGCAGCGGCCTTTGCGGCATCTGGTGGCGTATCCTTTGCCGTGGCTGTTTTTGCGCTCTTACCAGCATCGGGACCAGATTTTGTAACGTCCACCGCAAGCGATGGCACCACAGGCGCGACGCCAGCAGGCGACGCGGCCGGTAAATCGGATGTTTTGACCGGCTCTGGCGCGGGAATCACCGGGAGTACCGCCGGCGGCGCAAGTTGCACTGTTGGCGGTACTTTCGCCAAATCCGTTTTTGCGGGTTCCGCCGTTTTTTTCATCCAGGCGGCAACCACCAATGCCAGCACCAGCGCCGCTAATACGCTGCCCGCAATGGTGAGCTTTTCGCGATCTTGAAGAAAAGGTAACGAGACATCCTCCCCCGACTCTCCGGCAACCGCTCTCATAGAATGCGTGCCGGTCGCAACCCCTGGCTGGCTTGGCGGTCTTGCCTTTGGATTTGTTGATGCAGCGCGGTCGGCGAGGCCTGCTCTGGCCAGATCAAAGGCGGCAACGGATTCGCCGACGACATAGATTTCATGCTCACGCACATGCTTGTCGGTGCGGGAGCCTTCGTACTTGAACAACTTGGCGTAGGCATCTGAAATAACAGAAACGACATCAAAGTAGGAACGCGACACGACAATTTGTCCGGGACGCGCAAAACTCATGATGCGCTGCGCCACATTGATGCCGTCACCGACGATATTGGGGTGGCCATTGATATCGCGCAGCAACTTTACCGGGCCAAGATTGATGCCGATGCGAACCGACAGATCGCCCTGCGGGCCAATGTCGATATCTTCCTGCGCGGCATTTTCGGGTAAGCCGAGATCGGCATAGGTGCGTTGCAGGAAATCGCGCATATGCATACTGACAAAAAGGGCGTCTTCCGGATCGCCCAGAAAGCTCATTGCCGCACCGTCGCCGGTGTCCAGAATGATGCGTTGTTCCAGCGCGATGTCTTTAAGGGAATCGGCGAGCAGCGACGTGAATCGATCTTTCAGGACAATCTGCTCGGAGACAGATTTTTTTGAATAACCGACGATGTCGACAAACACGACACTGCCGATAAATGTACGGTTTCCCTGATCGAGCATATTACTCACGGTGGTGGGCTTGATCCTGTTGATGCGGCTGAGCGTGTGCGTGGGGTGCGATAAGCTGCAAATTATTATTACTTTCCGTATGTTACCGAAATCCAGCCTGCTTTCGGAACATATCGCGCTGGTGCGGTTGCCGTGATTACGGGATGCGCGACGAATTTTCCCCGCAGTCAAGCAGACCGCCGGAAAGTGGCGCACTGTCGGTGCTCGCCAGATAAAGAAAATATCGTGCCAACATTTCTGCCGGGCGCAATTCTGCTGCGGTCTCACCGGGATGACTTTTGGCGCGCATCGGACTGGCGACGGGGCCGGGCAGGCAAAGGTTAAAGCGGACTCTCGTTTGGCCTTCCATTTCGTCTGCCCACATCGCTGTCAGAGCGGATAAAGCGCTTTTGGACGCGGCGTAAGCACCCCAAAACGCTTTGGGTTCCACAGCATGGCTTTCAGTCAAAAATATTACCGACGCGTCTGGCGCGTGACCCAACAACGGCAGGCAAGCCTTGGTCAGCGCTGCGGGGACCAGGAGGTTAATAAAGGTGTGCTGCTGCCACATATTCAGATCATGCAACGCCAACGGCATGCATGAAACAAAATGGCTCGCACCGTGAAAAATGATGTCCAGACGACCCAGTGTGGTGTGGATCGATTGCGCGAAAGCGTCCAGCTCTGCCTGATCGGCCTTCAGGTAATCCAATGGCAGGATGGCGGGCTCGGCACCGCCTGCGGCAAGTATTTCGTCGTAAACGGCTTCAAGTTTCGGCACATTGCGGCCGTGCAAAATAACACTTGCTCCGTGTTGGGCAAAGGCTAAGGCGGCGACCCTTCCCAACCCTTGTCCTGCACCGGTGACCAGCGCGACCCGGTCGTGGAGGACGTCTTTCGATGGCTGGTAGTTGATTGACAGAGCGGCGGGTGTGAGTTTCATGGTTTGCTGGTGTCAGTTTATGTGCGACGTAAATAAGCGATGGCCGCCACGGCCGAGGCGATGCCGTTGCGGACTGCTCCCTCAAGCGTGGCTGGATAGTCTCCCGCGACGTAATCGCCTGCGCGAAAGATGCCGGGATGAGAGGTCGCTGTTGGGGGGCGCACCGCGTCCGGGGTGCAAGCGAAGGTGGCAAATTTTTCCGTGACTACCTTGCGCCACACCGGGGTTGGAAGATCGGGAACGTATGCGGCCAGTTCAGCAAGTACGCGATCAGCAAGTTCTTCTTGCGACAGGCTTTCATGCGGCCCGGAAGCTGATATGACGGCTGCAATCAAGCCTGATTCGTCATTTCCTTGCGGAGTGCCCGCAGCACCCAGTGTCTGGCGGTCAAAGAACCATTGTGCCAGTCCGTGCACCTGGCCTGACATCGGTTCGCGCAGTCGAACGGGACGGTTAAATTTGAAATAAACCGTGACGATTGGCTCATAGCTGAATGCAGGTGGAGCGACATCAGCAAGCAGCCCTTCCAACTGGTGTGGTCCGACCGCGAGAATGACACTATCGACATCTTGCGATCCGATATCGGATACGGCAGTGTATTTATCGCCATTAGCAAGAATATTTTTTACGCGTCTCCCCGTGTGGACTTCGCCGCCTTGGCTTGTTAGCCAAGCGGCGGCAGGGTCGGGAAATAGGGTAGTGAGGTCTACACAGGGCAACAACAAATCGCTAGCTTCGCGGCTTGATGCAAGTGAATCGCGTAGTACGTTCGCGAATATCTGCGCTGATGCGTGCGTTAAAGGTGTATTTAGCGCAGAAATTGTCAGAGGTTGCCACAGATGGTCAATCAGGTTCTGTGACTGCCTCTGCTCGGCGAGCAATGTGGCGACTGACTTGGCGGTGTCTACCTGAAAATGGGTGCGCTTTAACTGCCGCATAAACCGCACGGCTGACAGTCTGTCAGCAAAGGTGAGGCCTTTTGCCGTTAACAATGCCCACGCCAAGCTCAACGGGCCGGGCAAAAATGGCGTTCGCGGCACATTCAACAGAAAATGCGGCGGAATCGATAACCTGAGCGGTATCCGGCGCAGCGCCGAATCAGGCACGCCGACAAGGCGCATTAGACGCAACAGTTCGGTGTACGCACCGGCAAGAATGTGCTGACCATTGTCGATTATTTCGCCACGATATTCGATACGCCGTGCTCTGCCACCAAGCGTTTTCGCGGCTTCAAAAACGATGCTGCCGATTCCTGCCTCAGCCAACGTGAGCGCCGCGGCCATTCCCGCATATCCCCCGCCGACGATGGCAACGACCGGTCGCGCGGCTAATGCGCCCGACATTACGTGGCCACCCACGTGCGCCAGGCGATCCACAATTTACGCATCGGTGTCAGTGAAATTCGTTGTGTAAGTACCTGAAAACCATCGCGTTCGATTTCAAAGAGTAAGGCGCGATAAATAGCCGACATAATAAGCCCGGGCCTTTGTTGACGGCGATCTTCAGGCAAAAGTGCCTGGAAAGCCGCGTCGTATAAGGACTTTGCCCGTTCCGCTTGAAATGCCATCAGTTGTTGAAAAGCAGGTGTGTGACGTGCTGCGAGAATGTCGCTGGTGCTCACACCAAATTTTGTCAGTTCGTCCTGCGGCAGGTAAATCCGGTCCCGCCGCGCGTCTTCGCCGACATCGCGAATGATATTGGTCATCTGAAACGCGAGGCCAAGATGCTCCGCGTAATCGAGCGTTTTCGGATTCGTATAGCCAAAAATACCGGCAGATAACTGGCCGACGACACCCGCAACGCGGTGGCAATAGACTTTAAGGGATGCGAAGTCGTTGTAACGATGACGGGTGAGATCCATCTCCATGCCATCAATGATTTCGTTCAAACGGTCCTGATCAACATCAAAAAACTTTGTCGCAGGCGCTAACGCCTTGGTTACCGGATGCTGCGGGTGTCCCTGAAATAAATTGGCGACCTCTGCGCGCCACCAGCCGAGCTTGGCGCGGGCAATATTGACATCGGCAACTTCATCAGCGACATCATCAACTTCGCGGCAAAATGCGTACAACGCCGTGATTGCGCGGCGGCGGTCTGGCGGCAAAAAGCGAAAGCTGTAGTAGAAGCTCGAGCCGCTTTGAGCCGCTTTGTTTTGGCAATACTCGTCTGGTGTCATGGGTTGCTTCTGCGCATTAATCGTGCGGTTTCAGCATGAAACGAGGGCGCGTGGCCCAATTTTTAGCCAATCCCACTTGGAAAGTTTTGGCCGATGGTTAAACACGTCGCCGTCGACAGCGTCAATTTTGTCGAGAATCGTGCTTCCACCTGCGATGATGACGCGCAATTCCGCCCCCATGCGGCCTGCAAGTACGCGACCTAGTGGCGCACCAAACTGAATCATTTTTCTTGCGCGCTCACATTGGAAGGCCATCATGTTGCTCCAGGCCGGGGACAGCCGTTGCGTTGCAATATCATTTTCGCTCAATCCAAAACGCGTGAGTTCATCCAACGGCAGATAAACGCGCCCAGTCTCATTTTTGCGCCAGTCGATTGCCACATCTTGCCAATGATTAATGAGTTGCAGGCTCGAGCAAATCGCATCGCTCCACGCTAAATTTTGCGGTGCCGTCTGCCGATAAAGGTGCAAGAGGAGTCTGCCAATTGGATTCGCTGACCGACGGCAGTAGTCCATGAGATCAGCATGGTTTGCGTATCGCGTGGTCGTCACGTCCTGTCTGAAAGCGGAAAGCAGATCGCGAAACAATGGCACGGGCAACTGATGATGGGTGATCACATCGGCCAGACTGACGAACAGTGCGTTTGTAGACGGCATATTTGCGTCGATGAGATCGAGTTCACGTTCGTAGCCATCCAGCAGCGCAATACGCTCCGCGTTGGACAGGTTGCCCTCGTCGGCAAAGTCATCCGCAGAACGCGCAAATGCATAAATCGTCTCGATCGGTTTGCGCAGGTGGCTTGGCAACAACCATGACGCGACGGGAAAATTTTCGTAATGTTCAACTGGCACTAGGGATAACCGGATAAACCAAACTTGGTGCGATTGGCGGAATGGGAAAATTATATTTGTAAAAACAAGACCTTTGGTGTGTTGCGCGTCAATAAATAAGCAATGGCGCGCGCGCGAAGCCATTGGGATTGCGGTAAAATCGTGGCTGAATAACCTATGCGAAAGTGGCGGAATTGGTAGACGCACTGGATTTAGGTTCCAGCGCCTTACGGCGTGGGGGTTCGAGTCCCTTCTTTCGCACCAAACCATCTGTCGGCCTCGCGGCCAGTTTTTTTGCGCCTCCCTTTGCGCTTCAGGCACCGGTAGTTTTGTCTGTGGCCGTATGGGGGAACGCGCAAGAACGCGAGCGCTGTAGACATCACCAAAACATGCTGCGCTCAGCAATCCAAAGACTGTCAGGAATTAATTATGCAAGCTCAAACCCAAGCCACACTCCCAAGTCGTCTCGAACGCAATTTGATTTTGTCACTTCCCGCAGTGGAGGTGGAGTCTCTAATTACGTCGCGGCTTAAACAAATTGCGCGCACCGCGAAGATGGCCGGCTTCAGGCCCGGCAAAGTGCCGTTCAATATTGTTGTCAATCAATACGGCTTTCAGGTGCGCCAGGAAGTGATGTCTGATTCAGTGCAACAGTGCTTTGCGACTGCGATAAAGGATCAGCAACTACAGGTAGCTGGGTATCCACGCTTCGCGCCTGCAAATTCGGGCGAGTCTGCGGATAAATTTGAATTCACCGCAACGTTCGAAGTCTATCCCGACGTTAAAGTTGGCTCGCTGTCAGGAAAAAAACTTGAGCGTGTTACTGCGGATGTTGTCGATGCCGATGTGGATCAGACGCTAGAAACACTGCGAAAGCAGCGTGCGGCCTACGATAAGACCGAGCGTGCTGCCGAGAAAAGCGATTTTCTCGTCATCGATTTTGCCGGCAAGCTGGACGGTGCACCCTTCAAGGGTGGCGAGGCCGAGAATTTTGGTGTTGTTTTGGGCGAAGGCCGCATGCTGGCCGACTTCGAGGCAGCATTGATTGGTATGAAAAGCGCTGATGTAAAGACGTTCGATCTCACCTTTCCGGCAGACTACCAGCCTGAACTTGCGGGAAAAACGGTTCAGTTCACGGTGGCCGTTAAGATCGTCAATGCACCCAAGTTGCCGCCTGTTGATGCGGAATTCGCGAAATCGCTTGGGGTAGTCGATGGCGACGTGAACAAGATGCGTGCTGAAATCAAAGCGAATCTGGAACGAGAGTTGAAAAAACGCATTCAGGCCAAAACTAAGGAACAGGTGATGGATGCGTTGTTGTCCGTATCCGAACTTGATTTACCAAGATCCTTGGTCGAAATGGAAATATCGAGATTGCAAGAGCAGGCAGTGAAAGACCTTGAGGCGCGCGGCATGACCACAAAGGAATTGCAATTGCCTGCGGAATTATTTCTTGAACGTGCAGAAAAGCGCGTGAAACTAGGTTTGGTTCTGTCCGAGGTAGTGAAACAAAACGCATTGCGTGCCAAACCTGAACAAATACGTGCAATGGTCGAGGAGCATGCAGAGAGCTTTGAAGATCCCAAGCAGATGGTCGGTTGGTATTACAGTGATCAGTCGCGTCTTGCAGAAGTGGAAGGTATGGTGCTAGAAGACAACGTCGTTGAGTGGGCCGCAAAGTCACTGGATGTATCGACCACCACCAAATCGTTCGATGAAATAATGGAGATTAAAAGAACATGAAAAGCTTCACCGACTATCAGTCACACGCATATGATCTGACCGGTATGGCACCCGGTACCCGCGACTATTATCAGACGCAGGGGCTTGGTTACATTCCGATGGTGATTGAGCAGTCTGGTCGTGGCGAACGCGCATTCGACATCTACTCACGTCTGCTTAAAGAGCGGGTGGTGTTTCTGGTCGGAGAAGTCAACGATGCGACAGCAAACGTGATCGTTGCGCAAATGTTGTTTCTTGAAAGCGAAAATGCCGATAAGGATATTTCGCTGTACATCAACTCCCCCGGTGGTTCGGTGACCGCCGGATTGGCCGTCTACGACACGATGCAATTTATCAAGCCGGACGTCTCGACACTCTGCACCGGATTTGCCGCGAGCATGGGAGCGTTTCTTCTTGCCGCCGGTACCAAGGGGAAACGATTGTGTCTGCCGAACTCAAGAGTGATGATTCATCAGGTTTCCGGTGGATTTCGTGGTCAGGCCTCTGACATCGCCATTCATGCAAAGGAAACATTGTTTTTGAAGCAGCGCTTGAATGAGATCATGGCCAAGCACACCGGCCAGACCATCGAAGTCGTTGAGCGCGACACCGACCGCGATAATTTCCTGTCTGCGGAGGATGCATTGAAATACGGTATTATCGATAAGGTGTTGGAGAGCAGACACCAGCCGTAAAAAGGGGAGACGTTTGAGCACATAAATTGCTTGAACGTGGGTTTGGTTTAACGAGGCACAGCAATGACTGACAAAGTTGGCGAAAAACTGCTTTATTGTTCTTTTTGCGGCAAGAGCCAGCATGAGGTGCGCAAACTGATTGCCGGTCCGTCAGTATTTATCTGTGACGAGTGCATTGACCTGTGCAACGATATTATTCGCGAGGAAGCGCAAAGCGATCCTAACGCGAAGACGACGAAAAGTGATTTGCCGACCCCGCAGGAAATATGCGACATCCTCGATCAATATGTGATTGATCAGGTACAGGCAAAGAAGATCCTTTCGGTTGCGGTTTATAACCATTACAAGCGCCTGAAGAGTGGTGCCAAAGATGGCGACGTCGAACTGGCGAAATCAAATATCCTCCTGATCGGGCCGACCGGTTCGGGAAAAACCCTGCTCGCGCAAACGCTGGCCCGATTGCTTAACGTGCCGTTTGTGATCGCCGATGCCACCACTCTCACGGAAGCCGGTTATGTCGGTGAGGATGTCGAAAATATTATTCAAAAGCTGCTGCAAAAATGTGACTACGACGTTGAAAAAGCGCAGCGTGGCATCGTATACATCGACGAAATAGACAAGATTTCCCGCAAGTCCGATAATCCATCGATCACTCGTGATGTCAGTGGTGAAGGTGTTCAGCAGGCGCTGTTGAAATTGATCGAAGGCACGATTGCCTCGGTTCCACCCCAAGGTGGTCGCAAACATCCGAATCAGGAGTTTGTGCAGATCGACACGACCAATATCCTGTTCATTTGCGGTGGTGCCTTCAGCGGTTTGGAGAAAGTCATTCAGCATCGCACTGACAGAGTTGGCATCGGTTTCGGCGCCGACGTGCGTAGCGGCAATGATCGCGAGGCCAGCAATCAGTTGCTGAGGGATTGCGAGCCCGAAGATTTGATCAAGTATGGCCTGATCCCTGAATTTGTAGGCCGCCTGCCCGTAGTTGCAACGCTTGAAGAACTGGACGTGAAGGCGCTGGTACGTATTCTCACGGAACCCAAGAATGCGCTCACCAAGCAGTATGAAAAATTGTTTGCGATGGAGGGGGTTGTTCTTGAGTTTCGCGAACCTGCGTTGGCCGCCATTGCAAAACGTGCGCTTGAAAGAAAAACCGGCGCTCGCGGTTTACGCTCAATTATTGAGCATGCATTGCTGGATATCATGTTCGAGTTGCCATCGCTTAGTAACGTTGAAAAAGCCGTCGTGGACGAGGGCACAATCAACAGCGCGCAAAAACCTTTGCTCATTTACTCCGATCATCCCAAGGTTGCAGGCGCTCAAAACTAGGGGCATGCGTAAAGTCCGCGCCATCGATAAGTCCGTTTTTGCCCCATCCTTATACATCTCCGGTTTCTATCGCTTGAGAATGTTCTTGCCGTCCCCAACTACAATTGCAGTAATTTTCTCACGCGTATCTCCAAGGACGAGGCCATGAGTATTTCACCAAAAGACATTGACTCGACCATTCTGCCGCTATTGCCGCTGCGTGATGTGGTGGTGTTCCCGCATATGGTGATTCCGCTGTTTGTCGGACGCCCTAAATCCATCAAAGCGTTGGAAGCGGCGATGGAGGAGGGGAAAAACGTTGTTCTGGTGGCGCAAAAATCGGCTGCAAACGATGAGCCCACACCAGAAGATCTGTACGGCGTTGGTACTGTTGCGAGTATTTTGCAGATGCTTAAGCTGCCCGATGGCACGGTAAAAGTGCTGGTTGAAGGCGTTCATCGTGCGCGCATCAACCACGTATTGAATGTAAAAGAAAACTACGAGGCGGATGTTTCCCCGATCCCGCAAGAAGAAGGTGATAACAATGAGGTCGAGGCGATGCGCCGCAGCCTGTTTGCCCAATTTGATCAATACGTCAAGCTCAACAAGAAAATTCCCCCGGAAGTACTAACCTCCCTTTCAGGCATCGAAAGCGCGAGCCGTTTGTCAGACACGATTGCCGCGCATCTGCCGTTGAAACTGGAACAAAAGCAGCAAATTCTCGAAAACTTCGATGTTCCCGCCCGGCTTGAGCAATTGCTCGGTTTGCTGGAGACGGAAATTGATATTCTTCAGGTGGAAAAGCGCATCCGTGGCCGCGTCAAGCGCCAGATGGAAAAGAGTCAGCGCGAGTATTATCTGAACGAACAGGTAAAGGCGATCCAGAAAGAGCTCGGTGAGACCGAAGAAGGTGCCGATATCGATGAGCTGGAAAAGAAAATCAAAGCGGCAAGCATGCCCAAAGAGGCACGCGCCAAAGCCGATGCCGAACTAAAAAAATTGAAATTGATGTCACCGATGTCGGCCGAAGCAACGGTGGTCCGCAACTACATTGATACCCTCGTGGGGCTGCCCTGGAAAAAGAAAACCAAGGTAAGTTCTGATCTCCTCAATGCCGAAAAAGTGCTCGATGCGGATCACTATGGGCTGGAGAAGGTCAAAGAGCGCATTGTTGAGTATCTTGCGGTTCAAAGCAGAGTCACCAAACTGAAGGCACCGATATTGTGTCTGGTCGGCCCCCCCGGCGTGGGTAAAACCTCGCTTGGACAGTCGATTGCCAAGGCCACCAACCGCAAATTTATCCGCATGTCGTTGGGTGGTGTTCGCGATGAATCAGAAATTCGCGGTCACCGGCGCACCTACATCGGCTCTATGCCAGGAAAAATTCTGCAAAACATGACTAAAGTTGGGGTCAGAAATCCACTATTTCTGCTCGATGAAGTCGATAAGATGGGCATGGATTTTCGGGGTGACCCAGCAAGCGCACTCCTTGAGGTGTTGGACCCCGAGCAAAATCACACCTTTCAGGATCACTACGTTGAAGTCGATTTTGACTTGTCCGACGTGATGTTCGTTGCAACTTCAAATTCATTCAACATCCCGCCGGCCTTGCTGGACCGCATGGAAGTGATTCGACTTGCCGGCTATACAGAAGACGAGAAAGTGCATATCGCCCGGCAATATTTGCTGCCAAAGCAAATGAAAGCCAATGGCGTCAAGGAAGAAGAATTGTATATTGCCGATCCTGCCCTGCGTGATATCGCCCGCTACTACACCCGAGAGGCAGGTGTACGTGGCATGGATCGCGAGATCGCCCGCATTTGCCGCAAAGTCGTGAAGGCGCAACTGACAAAGAAAAAAGAAGGCAAGGTGCAGGTGCTGGCGAAAAATTTAGACAAGTATCTCGGTGTCCGCCGCTACTCCTACGGCATCGCCGAGAAATCCAACCAGATTGGGCAAGTGACTGGCTTGGCCTGGACAGAAGTGGGTGGCGAATTGCTTACCGTTGAGGCGGCGCGCTTGCCTGGTAAAGGCAAGGTCGATACCACCGGCAAGCTCGGTGAAGTCATGCAGGAGTCGATTAAAGCGGCTATTTCGGTGGTTCGCTCACGCGCAAAAACGCTCGGCATTGCAGAAGATTTCTATGAGAAAAATGACCTTCACATTCATCTTCCTGAAGGTGCAACACCAAAAGACGGCCCGAGTGCTGGCATTGCGATCACCACCGCGCTGGTTTCCGTATTGAGCGGTATCCCGGTCAGATGCGACGTAGCCATGACCGGCGAGATCACGTTGAGAGGCGAAGTGCTGCCCATTGGTGGATTGAAGGAAAAATTGCTTGCGGCTGCCCGTGGCGGGATTAAGACGGTGCTTATCCCGGAAGAGAATGAAAAAGACCTCGCTGAAATTCCAGACGAGATCACCAAGAATCTAAAGATAATCCCGGTTCGCTGGATAGACAAAGTACTTGAGACCGCACTTGAGCGTAATCCTGTTCCGCTGGTTGAAGCAGTCGACGTGCCTGCGGTTGCTGGCGCGACAAAAGAAGTGGCACCGGTGGTGACAAAGCACTGATGCAGGGCAATTAGCGTGGCGTGTAAGCCCGTCTGCGCATGAATTGTCACCGAAACACATAACTTTGCTTGACACCCGCTTTCGCTACTTGCTATAAAACGTACTTGCTTCACACATCGCAAATTCTGCATGACAAGTGCTGTATTTTTTTGTAACCGGCATTTTTCATCTGATCGTCCGCCCTGCAACTCGGGGCATGCATAAGAAACATTCCAAGGAAGGAAACGCCCCGTGAATAAATCCGAATTGATCGAATCAATCGCCAAATCAGCCGATATCTCCAAAGCCGCCGCTCAGCGCGCGTTGGACAGCATGGTTGGCGCAGTTAGACTGTCCCTCAAGCGCGGCCATATGGTGACCCTGGTCGGCTTTGGCACCTTTTACGTGGGTAAACGTGCGGCACGTGCGGGGCGCAATCCCCGCACCGGCGCGCCGATCAAGATCAAGGCAGCAAAGGTCCCGAAATTCCGGGCTGGAAAAGCGCTGAAGGATGCGTTAAACTAGCGGACTTTCGGGTGCTTAGCTCAGCTGGTAGAGCGTCGCCCTTACAAGGCGAATGTCGGGGGTTCGAGCCCCTCAGCACCCACCAGTAAAATGTACGC
>JAYURJ010000060.1:0-16733 GCA_043756275.1 Betaproteobacteria bacterium
TGGCTAAGTATTGTTTGTGGCGCCGGATTTTTTCGTTTGACTACGCGTGTAGGACTGCTCGCCGACGTTGGCAAAGGATGGTCAAATCCAAATGGGCGAAAAAAAAGGCAGCGGGGAGTAATCCGCTGCCTGTTATGTGTTGCGCCTCTAAACCGTTACGGTACTGCGATTATAACCGAACTTATTATCTTTTGCGTAATTTTTGTATGGATTGTAGTTGTGCCGCCAATTGGGCCAACTCAGCAACCACAAGTGCCCGATCTTGGCCGCTTGCGCGGTTAGCAAGCGCTTCCTCTGCGGCTTGTTTTGCAGCCATCACCTTGGCTTCGTCGAGGTCATGCGCGCGAATTGAGGTGTCTGCAAGGATGGTCAATGCTTTTGGCTGGACTTCCAAAATCCCACCCGAAACGTAGATCACCTCTTCCTCGTCTTTACCTACTAGCTTGATTTTGACCGTGCCCGGCTTGATGCGGGTGAGCAGTGGCGCATGCTGCGGCAAGATGCCGAGCTCGCCGGATTCGCCCGGGGCTATAACCCTTTCTGCCTCGCCCGAAAAAATCGCGTGCTCGGCGGAAACGATGTTTACTTGAAGTGTGTGTGCCATTGTCGTGTTGTCGGTTACTGCATTGTCTTGGCTTTTTCGAACGCCTCGTCAATACCGCCTACCATGTAGAAAGCTTGTTCCGGCAGTGTGTCGCATTCTCCATCAACGATCATTTTGAAGCCGCGAATGGTTTCCTTGAGCGAAACGTATTTGCCCGGCGAACCAGTAAATACCTCGGCAACGTGGAACGGCTGTGACAGGAAGCGCTGAATTTTGCGGGCGCGTGACACAGCAAGTTTGTCTTCAGGCGAGAGTTCGTCCATACCGAGAATTGCGATGATGTCACGCAACTCCTTGTAGCGTTGTAGCGTTGCCTGCACGCCCCGGGTTACCGCGTAATGCTCTTCGCCGATTACGTTCGGGTCGACCTGGCGCGAGGTGGAATCCAGCGGATCCACAGCGGGGTAAATACCGAGTGAAGCGATATCGCGTGACAACACGACCGTCGCATCCAAGTGGGCAAACGTCGTTGCAGGCGACGGATCGGTCAAGTCATCGGCTGGCACGTACACGGCTTGAATGGAGGTGATCGAGCCGGTCTTGGTGGAGGTGATGCGCTCTTGCAGCACGCCCATCTCTTCGGCCAGCGTTGGCTGGTAGCCCACCGCTGAAGGCATACGGCCCAGCAGTGCGGACACTTCAGTACCGGCCAGCGTGTAGCGATAAATGTTATCGACAAAGAACAGAATGTCGCGGCCTTCGTCACGGAAACGCTCGGCCATCGTCAAGCCAGACAGCGCCACGCGCAGACGGTTGCCCGGAGGCTCGTTCATCTGCCCAAACACCATGGCTACTTTGGATTGGCTGAGGTCGTCTTTGTTGATCACGCCAGCGTCCGTCATCTCGTGATAGAAGTCGTTACCTTCGCGGGTGCGCTCACCGACGCCCGCAAACACGGAAAGACCCGAGTGCTCTTTGGCGATGTTGTTAATGAGCTCCAGCATGTTCACGGTTTTGCCTACACCGGCACCACCGAACAGGCCGACCTTGCCGCCTTTCGCGAACGGGCAGATCAAATCGATAACCTTGATACCCGTTTCGAGCAGCTCAACCGATGGAGAGAGTTCGTCGAACTTTGGTGCTGCCTGATGGATGGAGCGCCGCTCGTCGGTCAGAATCGGACCGCGTTCATCGATCGGACGACCCAGCACATCCATAATGCGGCCGAGCGTTCCGTTACCAACTGGCACTGAAATTGGTGCCCCTGTGCTTGAGACCTTCATGCCGCGGCGCAAACCGTCGGACGAGCCCATGGCAATGCAACGCACCACACCGTCACCAAGCTGTTGCTCGACTTCGAACGTCAGGCCTTTTTCGGCGAATGATTTTTCGCCGGAATCTTCCAGCAGCAACGCCTCGTATACGCGGGGCATATCGTTGCGCGGAAACTGGATATCCACCACCGCACCAATACACTGAACGACTTGTCCGACACTCATTTTTGACTCCGACTCAATATTGCGAATTCTGTTTGACTAAATTAGACCGCTGCTGCGCCACCGACGATTTCGGAAAGCTCTTTCGTAATCGCGGCCTGACGGGCTTTGTTGTAGCTGAGCTTCAGGTCGCCAATGACTTTCTTGGCATTATCTGAAGCGGACTTCATGGCAACCATCCGCGCTGATTGCTCCGAAGCGATATTTTCAGCGACCGCCTGATAGACCACCGCCTCGATATAACGCACCAGCAATTCATCGAGCACCGATTTTGCATCCGGCTCGTACAGGTAATCCCAGGATGCGTCCGGCGCGCCAAGCTTCTCACCGGTGAGCGGAAGCAACTGCTCACATACGGTTTCCTGCTTCATGGTATTGATGAAGCGTGTATAGCAAATATGCAGCGCGTCGATTTTGCCTTCAGCAAACTGATCGAGCTGAATCTTGATCGGGCCAATCATCTTTTCCAAATGCGGCTTGTCACCGAGACCGATGATGTGCGACACAACGGGAATGCCATAGCGCTGGAGGAAACCGAAGCCCTTGTTGCCGATGGCTGTTGATTGAACCTTGGCACCGGCTGCTTCCCACTCCTTGATCTTGTTGACCATCAGACGCATCGCGTTGGTGTTAAGACCACCGCATAACCCTTTGTCCGACGTGACCAAAATGACGCCGACGTTCTTGATTTCGGCGCGCTTCTGCAGGAAGGAGTGCTTGTAGTCCGGATTGGCGTGCGACAGATTCGCAGCAACACTGCGGATCTTCTCGCCATAAGGTCGCGCAGCGCGCATCCGTTCTTGCGCCTTGCGCATTTTGGATGCGGCCACCATTTCCATGGCCTTGGTGATCTTGCGCGTGTTTTCTACGCTCTTGATCTTGCTTCGTATTTCTTTTGAACCTGCCATCGTTAATCCCGAAGCTTAGTACGAGCCAGTTTTCTTGAAGTCAGCGATTGCAGCGTGCAAGGCTTTTTCGTCATCGGCAGAAAGGTTGTTGGCCTTCTCGAAAGACGCGACCAATGCTGCATATTTCGTACTCATGAAATCGCGCAGGCTCTTTTCAAACGAAGCAACCTTCTTGATTTCGACGTCGTCCATATAGTTGTTGTTGGCCGCGAACAAAATCAATGCCATTTCCCAAACCTGCATCGGCTGATACTGTGGCTGCTTCATCAGCTCGGTCACCATCTTGCCGCGCTCCAGCTGCTTGCGGGTCGCTTCGTCCAAGTCTGATGCGAACTGCGCAAAAGCAGCCAACTCACGATATTGCGCGAGGGCCAAACGCACACCGGCGCCGGTGTCTTTACGCTTCATGATCTTGGTCTGCGCTGCACCACCGACGCGAGACACGGAAATACCGGCGTTGATCGCGGGACGGATACCGGCGTTGAACAAGTCGGTTTCCAGGAAAATCTGGCCGTCGGTGATCGAGATCACGTTGGTCGGCACGAATGCGGACACGTCACCGGCTTGGGTTTCGATGATCGGCAGCGCCGTCAGTGAGCCGGTTTTACCCTTGACTGCACCGTTGGTAAATTTCTCAACGTAGTCGGCATTCACGCGCGCAGCGCGCTCAAGCAAGCGCGAATGCAGATAAAACACATCGCCCGGATATGCTTCGCGGCCCGGTGGGCGGCGCAACAGCAGTGATACCTGACGGTAGGCAACCGCCTGTTTTGAAAGATCGTCATAAATAATCAACGCATCCTGACCACGATCGCGGAAATACTCGCCCATCGTGCAGCCGGAGTACGCCGAAATGTATTGCATCGCCGCAGATTCAGAAGCCGTCGAAGCGACAACGATGGTATATGCCAGCGCGCCGGTCTCTTCAAGTTTGCGAACCACGTTCGCAACAGTAGACGCCTTTTGACCAATAGCGACATAGACGCAGAAAATGTCTTTGCCCTTTTGGTTGATGATCGTGTCGACCGCTACCGCCGTCTTGCCGGTCTGACGATCACCGATGATCAGTTCGCGCTGGCCACGACCAACTGGCACCATCGCATCAATAGCTTTCAGGCCGGTTTGCACTGGTTGATCGACCGACTTACGCGCGATCACGCCGGGCGCTACTTTTTCGATAACGTCGGTCATCTTGGCATTGATCGGGCCTTTGCCATCAATAGGTGCGCCGAGTGAATTAACGACACGACCTAGCAATTCGGGGCCGACAGGCACTTCTAGAATGCGGCCCGTGCATTTTACGATGTCGCCCTCCTTGATGTGCTGGTAATCGCCAAGAATCACCGAGCCGACGGAGTCTCGCTCGAGATTCAACGCGAGACCAAAGGTGTTATTCGGAAACTCCAACATCTCGCCCTGCATTACGTCAGCCAGACCGTGCACGCGGCAGATACCGTCCGTCACCGAGATGACAGATCCCTCGGAGCGCTTTTCAGCGGCCGCAGGAAGGTTTTGAATCTTGGACTTGATCAGTTCACTGATTTCAGCCGGGTTGATTTGCATCGTCAACTCCAATACTTAAATTTCAATTCTTTGTGGACTGGCGCTTTTCATCGCACCAGCTTTTTCGTAAATTTTGGCAAAAATTTAACTGCCCGATATTTATTGGGCCAATGCAATTGCCATTTTGTCGAGCGTGTCGCGGACCGAGGCATGAATGACATCGTCACCGACCTGAACTCTTGCGCCCCCGATCAGGGACGCATCAACTTTCACTTCTGCTTCGACGCGTTTACCGTACTTCTTGGCCAACCCGTCGACAAGCGATGCTTTATCAACATCACTGAGCGCAAACGCGCTGGTAATGAGCGCCTTAACAACACCGTCGTGTTCGCGTTGCAAACGCTCAAAATGCTCACTGATAAACGGTAACAATGTCGCGCGCTGATTTTCAATCAACGTGTTCGCAAGATTCTTCAGCGCATCAGGGACATTACCACCCGCAACCGAAAATAAGAGCTCTGCTTTTTCCTTTGCCGACACCTTTGGGTTACCCAGTAGTGAAGAGGCCTCACGGGTGGCAGCGGCAGCACCAAAAAACCTAAGCTTTTCGCCGTAGCCCGCAACATCCTTCGCGTCAACGCTCGCGCGAAACGCGGCCTCGGCATAGGGACGAGCAACGGTCGTCAGCTCAGCCATTACAGTTGCGCCTTCAGCTCAGTCAACATATCCGCGTGAGCGGCAGCGTTGATTTCGCGCTTGAGAATCTTCTCGGCACCCGCAACAGCCAGTTGCGCAACCTGCTCACGCAAACCGCTCTTGGCCTTGTTGAGTTCCAGTTGGATCTGTTCTTGCGCCGCAGCCAGAATACGATCTGCCTCGGTCTTTGCCGTCAGCTTGGCCTGCTCAATGATTTGGTTCGCGCGACGCTCTCCGTCCGAGAACATGGCTTGCGAACGGTCACGCGCATCTTTCATCGCTGACTCAGTTTTGGCCTCAGCCTCAACTAATGAGCGCTTGCCCGCTTCGGCGGCATTTAGCCCCTCAGCGATCTTGCTTTGCCGCTCAGCGATGGCGGTCATCAACGGTGGCCAAACATACTTCTTCGAAAACCAGAAGAATATAAAGAAGGCAATCGCCTGAGCCAGCATCGTCAGGTTCAAGTCCATGACAGTTTCCTAATGGGAGTTATCGACCAGGAACTACTTAAGCTGGGCAAGCAGCGGATTGCCGAACGCAAACAGCATTGCCAGACCAACACCGATAATGAACGATGCGTCGATCAGGCCGAGCAGCAAAAATACTTTGCCTTGCAACTGGGGGATGAGTTCCGGCTGACGGGCGGCACCCTCAAGAAACTTGGAGCACATGATGCCTACGCCAATACAGGCACCTGCGGCACCAAGACCAATGATGAGACCGATACCAATTCCGGTGTACGCCTGAACCATGGCGATGAGTTGAAGCTTATCCATGTTGAGTCCTTTCTGTGTTTATGGTTTGATTCTAAAAATGTGATGCGAAGCGTGGTGTGGATCAATGATGTTCGTGCGCCATATTGATGTAGACAATGGTGAGCATCATGAAAATATAGGCTTGCAGGCCGACGATCAGAATGTGGAAAATCGACCAGCCCGCACCAAGCACAGCACCCATGATGGTACCGACCACGCCGGTCGCCGCCCACATACCCAGCAGCAAAAAAATGATTTCGCCAGCATACATGTTGCCGAATAGCCGCAGAGAGTGTGAAAGCGGCTTTGAAACGTACTCGACAATATTGAACAGCAAGTTTAGAGGCCACGCCCAAAATTTTGGGCCGAACGGTGTGCAAAACAATTCGTGCATCCAGCCGCCAAAACCTTTGACAGCAACACTGAAATAGAGCATCAGGAACCAGACCGACAGCGCCAAGGCAAAGGTAGTATTGACGTCAGCAGTTGGCACGCCGCGCCACTCGTCCTGGTGGAACACATTGGTCATGACCCACGCAAAAATATCGATGGGCATGAACGACATGGCGTTCATCATGATCACAAAAACGAAAACGCTAAGCGCCAGTGGTGCGACAAATTTATTGACGTCACCATGAGCGAACGTATTGCGGGCTTGGTCCGCAATGAAGTCGAGCGCCATTTCCACAAACGCCTGACGTTTGTTGGGCACACCGGATGTTGCGCCGCGCACGACCCACCACATAAAGCCGAAAGCAATCAGTCCCAAAACAACCGAGGTCACCAACGTATCAACGTGGATTGTGCCGAGGCTACCAACCTGCACCTTGTTATAGGTAAGGTGGTGGGTGATATATGAGGTTGCGGTGGTTTCTGTTCCGGATGCCATGGCGATTTGCGGTTATTTCTGGCGGATAAAAATAGCGAGCGAAAAAATCAGCGTCGTAACAATGAAAGTACCAATAAATCCGGCACCGAAAACGTCGGCGTAGCTTGAAAACACCAGCCACAACAACAAAACAATAACCATAATCTTTGCCGATTCCGCGCGCATCATGCCCACCAGCGCATTTTCTGCGGAACCTTTATCTACACGAGAAAGCATTGCGCCGTACGTTGCACCACCAAGCAGGCTGATTAAGCCTCCAAGCAACGCAGAAAACCCCCAGTGCATGCCTCCCATGCCGCCAATAATCAGCGCTATTGAAAGCGTGGCCATTGCCTGATACTTGAGAACTACGCGAATTTGCTTGCTTATTTGCCACCCCATTTATAAGCCCCGCAACTGCAACATTTATTGTCCGGCCAGAGGCAAGCAATCCTTCGGATTTTAACCGCTTTTTGCTTTACTGGTCAAGCTGAAGTCGGCTTTTTGGCAAGCCCGCGCGTTACACGGCGAAGTCATGCTGCATCGCACAAAGTCTTCGTAAATTACTTCAGCCGGGTTCTTTCCAGAATGCCGTCCAACTGTTCGAGGCTATGAAAATGCACAGTTAATGTGCCACGCCCTCGTTTGTCTGCCTTTACGTCTACCTTTGTACCGAGTTTTTCAGCGAGATCATTCTCCAGATGCCGCGTATCTGGCGCGGAAATCTTGGTGGTTTTACTGACCGTTGGGGGCGCAAGTTCAAATTTGACCATTCGTTCGGCGTCGCGAACCGATAGTGTTTTGGCGACAATCTGATGCGCAAGCTCGACTTGTTTGGATTTGGATAGCGCCAGCAAAGCACGCGCATGGCCCATATCAAGTTTGGACTCCATCAACATGTCCTGCACCGGCTTGGCGAGTTCCAGAAGGCGCAGCAGATTCGTGACCGATGTGCGCGACCGCCCAACGGCTTGTGCGGCGGATTCGTGTGTCAGCTTGAACTCTTCAATCAGCCGCTTGATGCCCGCAGCCTCCTCGATGGCGTTGAGATCCTCGCGCTGGATATTTTCGATCAGGCCAATGCCCAGCGCGTGTTCGTCGGCGATTTCACGTACCAGCGCCGGTACGGTTGTGAGGCCCGCGATCTGTGCGGCGCGCCAGCGACGCTCACCGGCTACGATTTCAAACTTACCGCCTGAAATCTCGCGCACCAAAATTGGCTGCACGATGCCACGGTTCTGAATGGATTGCGCCAGTCCTTCCAGCGCCTCCCGATCCATGTGTGTTCGTGGTTGGTATTTGCCGGGCGCGAGATTGCCGATGGCAATTTCTCGCAGTACGCCATCTTCCTTGCCCGCGTCTGGTTTTCCACCGCCCAGAAGTGCATCCAGGCCGCGCCCAAGCCCTTTTGGTTTAATCATGCTGCTTCCTTAATCGCAATGCCCTCGCGCCGAAGAAGCTCTCTCGCGAACGCAAAATGTGCCAATGCCCCTTTCGAGGAAGGGTCATGCAGGATTACCGGCTTACCGTATGACGGCGCTTCTGCGATCCGGATATTTCGCGGGATGACTGTATCGAATACCTTGTCGCCAAAGTGGTTTTTAATTTCGTCCGATACCTGTGTCGTGAGTGAGGAGCGCGGATCGTACATCGTGCGCACCAGTGCTTCGATTTCAATTGCAGGATTCAGATTCGCTTTCACTTTGCGCAGCGTGCCGACCAAGTCGCTCAGGCCTTCAAGTGCGTAGTATTCACATTGCATCGGAATGATCACCGCGTGTGCTGCTGTCAACGCGTTCACTGTCAGCATATTCAAAGCGGGCGGGCAATCGATCACGACAAAGGTGTAATCGTTATCCACTTGCGCGATTGCTTCCTTTAAGCGGAACTCTCGTCGCTCGATATTGATCAATTCAATTTCCGCACCAGCAAGCTCGCGATTGGCTGGTAGCACGTCAAAACCGCTTTCTGTACGAACCCGCGCGTCTGCCACCGCATATTCGCCCAACAACACGCCATACACGGTTTTCTCTGCCCCATTCTTGTCGATGCCGCTCCCGGTGGTGGCGTTGCCTTGTGGATCAAGGTCGATCAGCAATACACGCTGGCCGAAGTGCGCCAGCGTCGCCGAAAGGTTGACGGCCACCGATGTTTTGCCTACGCCACCTTTTTGATTTGCAACCGCAAAGACCTTCATCGCCGCCTTATTCTTCACTTGTTTTTTTGATGACAACGAGATGTCGCTGGCCGTCGACTTGCGGCACGTTGAGCGGGATCACTTGTGAGACGACGAAACCGATAGGCAGGCGCGCGATCTCATCGAAGGGATGCACGCCTTTCATTGCAAGCATGCTTCCGTCATCTACACATAAATGTCCGGCATCCTCGATAAAATCTTTCAGTTCGGCGAAGGCGCGTGAAACAACGACATCGAAACGTTGTGGTGGTTGATACTTCTCGACCCGACCTGTCACGACATCCGCATTGCCAAGGCCAAGCTCGCCAATCGCGTGGCGCACAAAGGTAGTTTTCTTGGCGATCGTATCAAGCATTGTTATCTGCGCGTCTGCTGCGATTTCCCTTAGTGCTATGGCCAGCGGAATTCCCGGCAATCCGCCGCCGGTGCCTACGTCCAACAAACGCGAAGCGGTTCTGACCTGCGACAAAATGGAAAGGCTATCGAGAATGTGCAACCCGACCATACGCTCTGGTTCACGCACCGCTGTCAGGTTGTAGACCTTGTTCCATTTATCGAGCAGGGCAACATAGCGCAACAAATTTTGTTGCGTGTCCTGGGCTAGCGTCAACCCCATTTGCGCCAGACCATCAGTAAGTAATTCGTGCAGCATGGGGGGCATGATAAGCGTGGCGGCTGTCATATTCTAAATTCCATGCCGCTCAAGCAGACCGTTGCTCGGCAGCGATTCTGGACGCGGCAAAACCGCGCTTCACGTGAACCAGCAGCAGAGAAATCGCGGCAGGTGTGATGCCCTGGATGCGTGCGGCTTGTCCGACCGTCTCGGGTTTGTGTTGATTCAGCTTCAGTTGTACCTCGTTGGAGAGGCCCCGCACACTACGATAATCGATGTCGTGCGGTAAGCGCGTCTCTTCTTGTGCGCGATTATTTTCGACTTCGATTTGCTGACGATCTATATAACCCTGGTATTTTGCCGCGATTTCGACCTGTTCGGTGACCGCAACTTCCAGCGTCGGTGTTACACCGACACCGAGCGACATCAAATCTGCGTGCGAAATATTCGGGCGTCGCAGCAATTCAAACAATGAATATTCACGCTCCATTTCCTGCCCAAATACCCGCACAGCATCAGCGACCGCCACTTTGGCAGGATGCGCCCAGGTCGCTTTCAGGCGTGCTGTTTCACGCTCCACGCTTTCGCGCTTTTTGCTAAATGTCTCCCAACGAATATCGTCAACCAAGCCCAGCTTGCGGCCGATTTCAGTCAAACGCACGTCTGCGTTGTCCTCGCGTAATTGCAAACGATATTCTGCGCGGCTGGTAAACATACGATAGGGCTCGGCAACCCCACGGGTGATCAGGTCATCCACCAGCACCCCGATATAAGCTTCATCCCGTCGCGGGCTCCAGCCATCTTGGCCTTTGCTTTTTAGTGAGGCGTTAATGCCGGCGAGCATACCCTGCGCGGCAGCCTCTTCATAGCCGGTGGTGCCGTTTATCTGACCTGCGAAAAACAGGCCATTAATCGCTTTGGTTTCCAGCGTTGAATTCAAACCGCGCGGATCAAAATAATCGTATTCGATCGCATACCCCGGACGCACAATGTGTACGTTCTCAAGCCCGGCAATTGAGCGCACCAGATTCATCTGCACATCGAAAGGCAGCGATGTCGAAATACCGTTTGGGTAGACTTCGTGCGTGGACAGCCCTTCGGGCTCAAGAAATATTTGGTGACTTGCTTTGTCGGAAAATCGGTGAATCTTGTCCTCAATCGAGGGGCAATACCGCGGACCAACACCTTCAATCACGCCGGTAAACATAGGCGAGCGATCCAGACCCGCACGAATCGCATCGTGGGTTTGCTCGTTTGTATGGGTGATCCAGCAGCTGAGTTGGCGCGGGTGCATTTCTTTGTTGCCCAGATACGAAAACACCGGGGCAGGGTAATCGCCGGCCTGCTCAATACACTTGGAAAAATCAATGCTGCGGCCATCGAGCCGTGGTGGCGTGCCGGTCTTTAATCGACCTACCGGAAGTTTTAAATCCCGTAAACGCGCCGCGAGCGTTAGCGACGGCGGGTCCCCCGCGCGACCGGCGGAATAATTTTGCAACCCAACATGGATTTTTCCGGCTAGGAATGTACCAGCGGTAAGCACCACTGTCTTCGCATAAAAGCGAATACCCACTTGTGTTATGGCTCCCGCCACAAATGGCTCTCCATTATTTTCTTCGATAATTAAATCGTCTACCGCCTGCTGAAAAAGTGATAGATTTGGCTGATTTTCCAACCGCGTCCGGATCGCCGCCCGGTAAAGCACCCGATCCGCCTGCGCCCGGGTGGCGCGCACCGCCGGGCCTTTGCTTGCATTCAGGGTGCGAAATTGAATGCCTGCTTCATCGGTGGCAATTGCCATTGCACCGCCCATCGCATCGATCTCCTTAACGAGGTGACCTTTGCCGATGCCCCCGATGGAAGGATTGCAGGACATTTGCCCCAGCGTTTCGATGGCGTGCGATAGCAGCAGCGTTTTGGCCCCTGAGCGCGCGCTGGCAAGCGCGGCTTCAGTGCCGGCGTGGCCACCGCCGACGACGATTACATCGAATATGTGTTGAAAATCCATCGGTTTGAGGCGTGGTGGGTTTAGGTTTGGTGTTCACATGCGGGACGCGAATTTTAAGTCATCGGCCCCAAAATGGCTACCCTTCAGCCGCTTTAACATATCATCGCGATCCGTTATTTCCCGATGCAAAACCGACTGAATATTTCGCCTAATAAGTCGTCAGCGGTAAATTCGCCAGTAATGCTTGCGAGCGCGCCTTGCGCCAGCCGTAACTCATCGGCGAAAATTTCGTATTGCTGATTGAGCATGGATGCTGCGTTCACGTGCGCCGTTGCTTCTGCCAGCGCGCGCAGATGCCGCTCTCTGGCCAGAAACACACTTTCGCCGCCGGGCACCCAGCCCGCAGTTGCTAGCAACCATTCACGCAGTCCATCCACACCAGCCCCCGTCAGGGCGGAGACCAGCAACGTGTTGCGGTGGCTTCGCGATTCAACTTCGCTTGTTCCACGTGAAACATCGATGTCGCCAATCAGGTCAACTTTGTTATGTACCGACAAAATTGGAAGTTTTTCTGGCAGCCGCCTGAGGATTTCTGCCTCCTCGGCTCCTGCGCCGCGCCCAGCCTCTGTGATAAATAGCGCGGCCCCGGCATGTTCAATGGCCGTCCAGGTGCGCGCGATGCCGATTTTCTCTACCTCGTCATCAGTAACCCGAAGGCCCGCCGTATCTATTAAGTGGATTGGCACCCCGTCGAGGTGAATGGTGGCCCGAACGTGATCGCGCGTGGTGCCCGCAACCGGCGTGACGATTGCGATATCCTCGCCAGCCAGACGATTGAGCAGGCTGGATTTGCCAACATTCGGGCAACCGATCAGCACAACCGTGAGGCCATCACGAAGAACCGCGCCCTGCTTGGCCCGCAGGGCTAAATCGGCCTGCAAGGCTCGTATTTGCTGGAGTTTGTCAAATTGCACCGTGCGGTCTGCGGGGTCAATCTCTTCCTCAGGAAAATCAATGCATGCTTCCACATGCATCCGTAAATCCGTCAGCCGCCGGGTGAGCTCGTGAACACATGCAGAAAATTCGCCCGTCAATGTGCGGGCAGCCGATTTGGCTGCTGCCTCCGAGCTGGCTTCAATAAGGTCAGCAACGCTTTCAGCCTGTGCAAGATCGAGTTTTCCATTTAGGAAAGCCCGCTCGGTAAACTCGCCAGGGCGCGCGAGTTGACACCCTAGCGCTAAGCACCGACGCAACAACCGCTGCATAACGGCCGGCCCGCCATGCCCCTGTAGCTCCAACACATCTTCACCGGTATAGGAGTGCGGTGCGTGGAAATACAACGCGATTCCCTGATCAATAACGTCACCTTTTTCGTCCCGAAATACGGTAAGCGTTGCCAATCGAGCCCGGATTGTTTGTCCGATTAATCCCAACATCAGCGCTGGTACGCCTTCGCCGGATACCCTGACCACACCAATACCGCCCCGACCGGGCGCGGTCGCAATGGCGGCAATTAGCCTTGAGGCGGCGCGCGGGGGCGGGAGGGGAGGAGAAAAAGGCGACGTCATACGATGTTCCACGTGGAACGGTTGTGTGGTTAGCTGCGAATGTAGCACGCCAAAAATGGCAAAAGCCGCGAATGCGTCCGCGGCTTTTGCATTTTAGTTCTCGCTGACTGGCGCGTTATTTTTTTGCGTTTGCCTTGGTTTTTTCCGGGGTAAAGGTTTTATTGATGTACCACTGTTGGCCGATGCCGAGAATATTCTGCATTGTCCAATAGAGCACCAAGCCCGCCGGGAAGAAGAAGAACATGACCGAAAAAACCAACGGCATGATCAACATCACCTTCGCCTGTATCGGGTCTGGCGGCGCCGGGTTGAGTTTGGTCTGAATAAACATGGAGGCACCCATGATGACCGGCAACACATAAAATGGATCGGGTGTGGAAAGGTCTGTGATCCAGCCGATCCACGGCGCGTTACGCAACTCAACTGCACCCAACAATACCCAATAAAGCGCGATGAAAAATGGGATTTGAATCACAATCGGCAAGCAGCCGCCAAGTGGATTTACCTTTTCCGTCTTGTACAACTCCATCATCGCCTGATTCATTTTCAGTTTGTCGTCCCCAAAGCGCGCCTTCATGGCTTCGATTTTTGGCGCCATGGTTTTCATGTGTGCCATCGATTTCCCCGCTTTTTGGTTTAGCGGGAAGAACACTAATTTCAACAGGATGGTAAATATAACAATCGTCCAACCCCAATTGCCGACCAGGTTATTGATAAAGGAAAGCACCAGGAACATCGGGCTGGCAAGAATAGTGAGCCAGCCATAATCGACGACCAGATCGAGACCTGGCGCGAGCTTGCTTAGGTTTCCCTGCTCCTGTGGGCCGACATACAACGGCATTGAGACAACCCCTGCGGCGGACGCGTCAATGGCCTGCACGGGGATGATGACCCCGGCTGAGTAAAGTGTATCGGTTACCTTTTTGGTAAAGAATTCACGCTTTACGCCCGTAGCTGGCAACCATGCCGAGACAAAGTAGTGCTGCACCATGGCGATCCAGCCATCTGACGACTCTTTTACAAACTCCTGTTTGTTTTTGTCTATGTCAGAAAAGGCGACCTTTTGGAACTTCTTTAGGTCGGTATAAACCGCCGGGCCGGTAAAGGTCACGACACCTGTGAAGGGGTTATTACCGGTGCTTTCACCCTCGGGGGAATTGCCGTCGCGCAAAAACTGGAAATAGGCTTTGGGCACAATCTGGGCACCGGTATCGTTCTTGATGTCGTAACGAACATCGATCACATAGCTGTTGCGCTTGAAGGTGTATGTTTTGGTAACGGTGAATCCCGGGGTGTCGTTATTGGTCATGCTGACATCCACCCTGTCACCGTCGGCAAGGTCAAACATGTCGCGACTTGGCGTCCAAATAGACGTGTGATTTGGCAGGCCGTTCCCCAGCAGCCCTGATTGAACGACAAAGTATGCGCCCACCTTGTCTTGCAGCAGTTTGAACGCTTGTTTGGCATCGTTGGGAGCTGTGTGCTTTAGGAGGGTCACGCTGCGAATATCACCACCTTGTGTATCCAACTCGACAGATAGCAAATCCGTTTTCACCAGCACCCGGCTCGCTGTTTTTGGCGCACCGTTTAATGGTGTTGTGCTCCCTACCGCCGCTGTGGCGGTGGCCTGGGGGACGCTGGACGTGGGCGGCGCTGTCGCGCCAGCAGCCGCGGAAGGGGGCAGTGGTTTTTCAGGCGTGCTGCCCGGCAATTGGTTGGCCGCTTGCGTTTGCGCGGCTGGCGGCGAAATAACCGGTGGACGGTTGTGTTTGTTCCAGGCCTCCCAGAGCATCAGGCCCGAGAAGGTAAAAACGATCAGCGCAATAAGACGTTGCGTATCCATAGACTCATCAAGAAAAAAGGAGGGAAATAGCGGCGCATGCCGCTGGCGATTGGGTCAGGGTACCGGATCATAGCCGCCCGGTTGCCACGGGTGGCAGCGGAGCAAACGCCGCGATGTCAGGTAACCACCCTTCATTGCGCCGTATTTGTTTAGCGCATCTACCGCGTAGTGCGAACACGTGGGGGTAAACCTGCATTGCGAACCAAAATACGGGCTCAGTAGATATTGGTATCCGCGAACAAAAAACAATATAAATCTTGCTGCGGGCGTGGCTTTAACGGTCGTTGTCGCGTGGTCCCTAATCGGTAGCGTCATCACGTGGGGACACCAAAACGACGCGAAACATCTGCCAACAGCTGCGTCAACACATCGCGCAACTGGTCGCGCGCTCGTTTATCGGTATTGCGAATATCCGCACATCCTGTCAGTTGGCTTTGAAGCGTAAACAGGATGTCTACCGGCAACTTCCGTGTTCCATGTTGGCGAAACTGCTCTCTAATGACCCGCTTGACCTTGTTGCGATCAACCGCACGCCTGAGGATCCGCTTAGGCACGGCGATAGCGATGCGCCCCTGACCAGCCGTATTTTCATTAAGCCTCAGGGCAACCGGCGGTCGACTTAAACGCGCGCCGTGACCGAGCAACGCTTCGACCTCGTGTTTAACCAAGCGATGTTGGCGACGAAAGCGCGCGTGCGCAACCAAGCGACCGCTAACTGCCGGCGGGATTTGGGGCACTAACGTCGACACGCCCTGAGCAATGCCGGCGGCATGTTGCAATTGGCGCCAAGCCTAGACGGCGATGCGAGCACGACCTTTGGCGCGGCGGGCATTGATCACGCCGCGGCCACCGACGGTCTTCATGCGAACTCTAAAGCCGTGGGTTTTTTTCCGGCGGGCCACTGATGGCTGGTAGGTACGTTTCATAATTACTCTCGACTAATCTAATTACTGGAAAATATTGGCTTAACTACCCACTTGTTTGGTAGGCAGAACTCGGCATTATCGCGGTTTTTTATGTTGCGCGTCAAGGCGTTAAGCGAATAAAGCCCGGCCAGACACCGCGCCTTACGCCATCTATTCTGCTATGTAATTGCTGTGTGACCGTGCCGCCAAATAAATGCCGTCCCGCCCCCGGGTTGTGGATAAGTTGACTGGGAGAGAGTAAAATCAAGGCATCCAAAAACTCCGCGCCAAGCTGTTTTTGGGTGTCTTTCCCCGCATATTCATTGGCATCATCCGCGCGTCTTCATGCGCACCTAACCACCGGCCTTTTGTCGCTTCCTTCAAATCTCAGACTGCACACACCTTTCATGCATCCGTTTTGGCTTTCCTGCGTCGAAAACTTCAAAAAGGAGCTTTCGCAACATCAGTTCACTACGTGGATTAAGCCGCTTACCTTTCTTCAGGATGGCGACAACTTTACGCTTCTCGCGCCGAATCGTTTTGTGTTGCAGTGGGCAAAGGACAGGTTGCTAACTGATATTGAGCAGGCAGGTGAAAAGTATTTCGCCCGGCCGTTCGTGATCGAATTGGCGCTCGTTGAAGCGCAAGTGATCAGCGAGCCTTCATCGGATGAAATGGGCTCGCCTTCATTAGCCGCTGGAGCGCTATCAAGCTTGTCCGGTGCTACCGCCCCCGATCAAGTCACATCAACCAACTCGGCGCCCATCGCAAATGGTCGGCCCGCCGGGCATCGTATCAATTCAGCGTTTACGTTTACCAACTTTGTCGGCGGTAAAGCAAATCAGCTGGCTCGCGCTGCCGCTTTTCAGGTAGGACAAAATCCTGGCCA
>JAYURJ010000061.1:0-5491 GCA_043756275.1 Betaproteobacteria bacterium
AGTTGTTCATCCAGCGCGAAACGTGCCGCCATCTGTCTTGCTGCTGCGCGGCGCTGCCACTCGTACTTAGCCAAAAGATCGCGCGCCTCGGCGGGTTTATTGTTCGCCTGCCAAAGCGCAAGGCCGGTGTCTGACATAGCCTCAAGCTGTTCTTGGGTGATGTCAACATCGACGCTTTCGAATCCACGCTCGAAATCGCTATCTTTCATGCGGCACCTCTGGTTAACGAGAAGTTCTAACTAGTTTTCGACACCAAATCGCTGTCTAACATCCCGGCTGGTGTCTAACTACCCGGAACCAGACGCCTTAAAACCCTTGGCAGGCGCGGGTTTCAATCAATGTTCCCTTTGAATTGATGGTACTAACAAAAGTGTGAAAAAACACATGCGGCCCGTGCAGCCTGAACGCATCCTACATCAGTTACGCGAACGTAATTGGGAACAACCGAGGGATCAACCGGAGACCACGGATAATTTCTGACAAGAGGGCCAGAACGTTGGGCTTTCTTCATCAGCCCAACAATGCCAATCATGTCGATCCATTCAATTTGCTCCGCTGTTTGATGTTGGGCTGTTAAATCTGACCCAACGTGCTGGAGACGATACTGGCTTTGCCTCTTGCCTTATGTCCCCAGTTGATAGCTAGTGGAACCATTCCCGGTGCGCTTCTCCGGCCAAACACAAACTGCTACAATTGCCCCAATCACATCAATTGGAGCAATCGCCATGATTAAAGAAGCCACCGCCATGACTGTCCGCCAGAACCTGGGTGAGCTGCTCAACGGCATTCAATACGGAAACGATCAAGTGGTCATCACCAAAGGCGGTAAGCCCGTTGCAGCAATGGTGGATAACGCGCTGTTCGATAAAATCTGTTTGTTGAAGCGCGAGTTCAACCGGCTAACCGACCAACTGGCAGTCGCTTACAAAAGCGTGGACGAAAGCGTTGCGCAACGGGAAATTGATGCCGCCGTCAAACGGCTAAGGAAGCGTTGAGTGCGGGCGGTCATCGACACGAACGTCTTCATTTCAGGGTTGATGCTCCCCAACAACACACCGGGACGAATAATAAACGCGTGGCGAACCGGGCACTTTTCGTTGGTGCTTTCCGAACCCATGCTGACGGAAATATCGACCGTGCTGGGCTTTCCAAAAATTCGCAAGCGCATCGGCTGGAATGACGACACCATCAGCCGCTACGTGATGTTGTTACGTTTTGAAGCCCAGATTTTCGATATTCGCAAAACCGCCGCCCATGTGCCACGTGACGCAAAGGACAACATGGTGCTGGCCACCCTGCTTGCCAGCAAAGCCGACTGCCTCGTGACTGGTGATGCTGACCTGCTCGCGCTGGCAGGCACGTATCCCATCCTCACACCTGCTGATTTTGTGGGCCGGATATTTTAGAATCGGTCATATTTCGATGTTCACAGAAAATTAAAATGCAGGTATTCAGGCTCAGTGTGCCCACGATTCGAGCCAATGGGGAAGTTGTCGAAACCTATTGCCGTTCCGCCCCCTGCTTCAAGCATGCCGGGGCACACTCTGAGCCCGTCGAAGGCTTGGGGGCACTACACTGAATCAATCGCTTAGCTCATCTGCACTTCGACAAGCTCAGTGCGAACGGGGGTTTTAGAAGCGGGCGCCTAATGGCTGAGCACTAGCACTGACGAGCCTCTCCAAGCATAAACGCCCTGAAAAGCCCGCCAACAGGCGTTCTACATAATCAAAACAACCCGACGATCTTCCCCTCATCGTTCACGTCAATCGCATTCGCCGACGGCACTTTCGGCAAACCCGGCATTGTCATCACATCGCCGCACACCAGCACGATAAATTCTGCGCCCGCAGCCAGACGCACTTCGCGGATCGTCACCACGTGATTGATGGGTGCGCCACGCAATTGCGGATCGGTGGAAAATGAATACTGCGTTTTTGCCACGCAGATTGGATAGTGACCGTAGCCGTCATCCTGCAAGCGTTTGATCTGGCTGCGGATCTTTGCATCGGCAGCGACATCGGCTGCGCCATAAATTTTGCTGGCGATTGTTTTCATCTTGTCCCACAACGGCATGTTTTCGTCGTAGACAAATTTGAAGTTGTTCGGTTGTTCGCACATCTCCACGACAACATTGGCGAGATCAACAGCGCCTTTACCGCCATCGGCCCAGTGTTTGGCGACCACTACTTTGGCACCCATTTTTTCACAACGCGACACCAACACCTTTAATTCCGCCTCGGTGTCGTGGGTGCGATGATTAATTGCAACCACACATGGCAGCCCGTAGTGCTCGGTGATGTTTTTGATGTGCCGCTCCAGATTTACCATGCCTTTTTCGAGCGCTTCAATATTTTCTTTCGATACTTCCTTCACTTCCATGCCGCCGTGGTATTTCAACGCGCGGATAGTGGCGACGATGACAACTGCTGAGGGGCGCAGCCCGGATTTGCGGCATTTGATATCGATGAATTTTTCGGCACCCAGATCAGCGCCGAAGCCTGCTTCAGTCACGACGTAATCGCCAAGCTTTAGCGCCGTTTGCGTGGAGATGACGGAGTTGCAGCCGTGCGCGATATTGGCAAACGGGCCGCCGTGGATAAAGGCCGGATTGTTTTCCAGTGTCTGCACCAGATTCGGCAGCAGTGCATCTTTGAGCAGCGCGGTCATCGCGCCTTGCGCTTTCAAATCCCTGGCGAGGATTGGTTTTTGATCTTTGGTATAGCCCACGACAATTTTGCCGATGCGCTCTTTTAAATCCTTGATCGAAGTCGCCAGACAGAAGATCGCCATGATCTCGGATGCAACGACGATATCGAATCCATCCTGACGCGGATAGCCGTTGGCCGGGCCGCCGAGGGCTACGGTGATGTCGCGCAGGGCGCGATCATTCATGTCCACCACACGCTTCCAGACGATGCGGCGCACATCAAAGCCAAGCTCGTTGCCGTGGTTGATGTGATTGTCGAGCAAGGCCGCGAGCAGATTATTGGCCAGCGCGATGGCGGAAAAATCGCCCGTGAAATGGAGATTGATGTCCTCCATCGGCACCACTTGCGCGAAGCCACCGCCTGCCGCGCCACCTTTCATGCCGAATACGGGGCCCAACGAGGGCTCACGCAAGCAGATGATGGCTTTTTTGCCGATATGGTTAAGCGCGTCGCCCAGCCCCACGGTGGTGGTGGTTTTGCCTTCGCCCGCAGGCGTGGGCGAAATGGCGGTAACGAGAATCAGTTTGCCGTTTTTACGGGCTTTGAGGCTATCCACAAAGCCGAGCGACACCTTGGCTTTATAGCGGCCATAGGGTTCCAGCTCGTCTTCAGGAATGCCGATTTTGGCGGCGACCTCCTGGATTTTTTTCATTGTCGTCTTCTGTGCAATCTCGATATCGCTAAGCATGGTGTTCTCCGGTGTCAGTTCGTGATTTTGCCAATTCTTTACGTGACAAAGTATGGAACTGCACGTGAAGCACGCACCTTGATGAGCGTCAAGTAGAATGCTTCGTTGACGTAAATCAACATCCAACGCATGGATATTTCTCTCAATAATTCTCACGCTGTCTCCAGCGGCATTCATGCGCATCCGGGCGTCACCCGCGTGCGCGAGGCGCTGTTGCGACACGGCATCGACGACACCATCATCGTCATGCCAGAGGCCACCCATACCGCGCAAGCCGCCGCAGATGCACTGGCGTGCAGCATTGGCGAAATCGCCAAGTCGATCATCTTTCGTGCAGGCGAACGGGCCGTGCTGGTGATCACCAGCGGGAAAAATCGCGTGGATGATAAAAAGGTCGCCGCGCTGATCGGACACACGTTATCGAAAGCAGACGCAGACTTTGTGCGCGCGCAGACGGGATTTGTAATCGGCGGCGTCCCGCCACTTGCACATACGTTTGCCCCCATCGTACTCATGGATGAAGATCTGCTCGCGTTTGAACGTGTCTGGCCGGCAGCGGGACATCCAAACACCATGTTTCATATTTCGCCCAAGCAGCTCGCCGACCTCACGCAGGCATGCGTCGCTGATATTGCGCTCATCAGGTAAAACACGTCGGCTTGATCAATCCGCCCATCCACTTCACCTCGCTCGATATCAAGGGGAATCTCCATGCACCCAAATGAGAAACTGATCCGTGATTTTTACGCGGCCTTTGCCAAACGCGATGCGGCAGGCATGGCGGCGTGTTACCACCGGGACATCGCGTTCAGCGATCCGGCGTTCCCGATGCTGCGTGGCAAAGAGGCGACCGCGATGTGGGCCATGCTGTGCGGGCGCGGCAAGGATCTGGAAATTATCTTGGGCAATGTGAGTGGCGACGCCGAAGGTGGACGTGCGCACTGGGAAGCTAAATATACGTTCTCACAAACTGGCCGTTTTGTTCACAATAAAATCGACGCCGTGTTTGCATTTCGCGACGGCAAAATTGTTCGGCACGTTGACAGCTTTAGTTTTTGGGCGTGGTCCAGTCAGGCACTGGGCGCAATTGGCATCATGCTGGGCTGGTTCGGGCCGATCAAAGCAATGGTGCGCAAAAAAGCCGGTAAATCGCTTGTCGACTATATGGAAAAAAACGACGGTGCGTTTCCGCTGCCGGGTTAGGTAGCTCTGATCGCAGCCTTGGTATCGGGCTCGAGTTTGCCGCGCAGAATAATGATATTGCCCAGTACCAGCAATGCGATGCCGATGGTCGTCGGCCATCCCCACGCGAATTTCTCAAAATAGAAGGACACCACCAGCGCTATGACCGGTGTCATCACGCCGACAAATGCCGCACGCGCTGCGCCGATCCGCGCCATCAAGGTGAGGTAGCAGGCGAAGGTAATTACTGAGCCAAAAATAGCCAGATACAGGAGCACGCCCACGTAGTTAAGCGTCGCATCGAAGTTGAGTTGCCGGCCCAACGCAATGCCGATCAGCAGCGACAACACACCACCGTAGAGCATGCCCCAGGCCATGCTGCTCCAGGTCGAATAGCCGCGCGCCTGAATGCGCGTCGCTGACATGCTGCCGATGGATGAAAACACGACCGAGAGTGCTGTGAGGATGGCACCAAGACTGGCATCGCGGCTTGCGGAAATCGTGAGCAACTCATGCGAGAACACGCACGCGATGCCAACGATGCCAAGCGTCCCACCGATGGCCACCCGCGATGTCATGGGCGTGCCGAACAGCACGCGCACCATCAGCATATTGATCAAGGGCGACGCCGAATATCCGACCGCGACCATGCCCGAAACGATATAGGTTTCGGCGTAGTAAACGAAGATGTAGCTGATGCAGAACATCGATGCACCAAACAGGAAAAAATCGAGGTGCTGCCGCGCGCCGAAACGCAGATTGAGCCCGCGCCAGCGACAGTAACAAAACAGTACGAGCGCCGCCGTCATAAAACGGTAGCCAACCGACATTTCCGGCGCAACCGTGCCGAGCTGAAGCGTGATCGCGAGCCACGTCGTGCCCCAAATGATGACGCAGGTGGCGAAAAGTTGGA
>JAYURJ010000062.1:0-16641 GCA_043756275.1 Betaproteobacteria bacterium
CTACATTCTTTTTGGTATGAAATAAGGGCTCGCTGTTTATGGGTCTCACAGTTCACAAGTACGATGCAGTGGTGATTGGTGCCGGTGGTGCCGGTATGCGGTGCTCACTGCAATTGGCTCGCGCAGGCTTGCGTGTTGCTGTTCTCTCCAAGGTGTTTCCGACGCGTTCGCACACGGTTGCGGCACAGGGCGGCATCGGTGCCTCCCTCGGCAATATGGACGAGGACAACTGGCACTATCATTTTTACGACACCGTGAAAGGCTCCGACTGGCTCGGCGACCAGGATGCCATCGAGTTCATGTGTCGCGAAGCACCGAAGGTCGTGTACGACCTCGAACACATGGGCATGCCCTTTGACCGCAATCCCGACGGTACGATTTATCAGCGCCCGTTCGGTGGCCACAGCGCCAAGTACGGTGAAAAGCCGGTGCCGCGTGCTTGCGCTGCGGCGGACCGCACCGGGCATGCGATGCTGCATACGCTGTATCAGCAGAATGTAAAGAGCAAAACCACGTTCTTCGTTGAATGGATGGCGCTTGACATCATTCGTGATGCTGACGGCGACGCTGTGGGTGTGACTGCACTCGAAATGGAAACTGGCGAAGTTGCGATTTTTCACGCAAAGTGCGTGTTGTTTGCGACGGGCGGAGCAGGCCGCATCTTTGCCGCGTCAACCAATGCGTTCATCAACACCGGTGACGGATTGGGCATGGCCGCTCGCGCGGGCATTCCGCTTGAAGACATGGAGTTCTGGCAGTTCCACCCCACCGGCGTGCACAACGCGGGCGTTTTGCTGACTGAAGGCTGCCGGGGCGAAGGAGCCATTCTGCGCAACAAGGATGGCGAACGTTTCATGGAGCGCTACGCACCGAAATTGAAAGATCTTGCGCCGCGCGACTTCGTATCTCGCTGCATGGATCAGGAAATCAAGGAAGGTCGCGGTTGTGGACCCAACGGCGATTACATCGCACTCGATCTGACGCATCTCGGTGGCGAGACCATCATGAAGCGTTTGCCTTCAGTCCATGAGATCGGCAAGAACTTTGCCAACGTTGACGTGATCAAGGAGCCGATCCCGGTTGTGCCGACCATTCACTACCAAATGGGCGGCATTCCAACCAATATTAACGGTCAGGTGGTCGTACCCAAAGATGGTGTGCCCAATGCGGTGATCAACGGGCTCTACGCAATTGGTGAGTGCTCTTGCGTCTCGGTGCATGGCGCCAATCGCCTCGGCACTAATTCGTTGCTTGACCTGCTGGTGTTTGGTCGTGCAGCGGGCAATCACCTCGTCGAAACTGCGCTGGGCAGTCGCGCATTCAAGCCGTTGCCTGCTAACGCAGCAGATTACTCGCTTGCTCGCATCGCCAAGCTTGACAACTCAACGAGCGGCGAATATCCGCAGGATGTCGCAAACGATCTGCGCAAATCCATGCAGTTGCATGCAGGAGTGTTCCGCACGCAAAAGACCATGGACGAGGGCGTGGTGCAGGTGTTGGCCATTGCAGAACGTGCCGAGAATTTGGCGCTTAAAGACAAGTCCAAAGTGTTCAACACCGCGCGCATCGAAGCGCTCGAGGTTGCCAACCTGATGGAGGCCGCCAAGGCAACGATGGTCTCGGCTGCGGCGCGCAAAGAAAGCCGTGGTGCGCACACCGTTGATGATTACGGGGATTGCGAGGAATTCCCGCTCGGTCGCAATGACAAAGAGTGGATGAAGCACACGCTCTGGTATTCCGAGGGCAATCGTCTCGACTACAAACCGGTGAACTTGAAGCCACTCACCGTTGATTCCATCCCGCCTGTCAAGCGCACGTTCTAGAGAGAAGTAGTACCCATGGACAAACGCACTTTCGAAATCTATCGCTACGATCCCGATACAGACGCGAAGCCGTACATGAAGACTTATGAAGTCGAACTGGACGGATCCGAGCGCATGCTGCTCGACGTGTTGATGAAACTCAAAAAGCAGGATGATTCCATCAGTTACCGTCGTTCATGTCGTGAAGGCGTGTGCGGTTCAGACGCGATGAACATTAACGGCAAAAATGGGCTGGCGTGCCTGACCAACATGTTGACGCTGCCGCAAAAAATCACGTTACGTCCACTGCCCGGCCTGCCTGTTGTGCGCGACCTGATCGTGGATATGAGCCAGTTCTTCAAGCAGTATCACTCGATCAAACCGTACATTGTGAACGACACGGTTCCGCCCGAAAAAGAGCGCCTGCAATCGCAGGAAGATCGCGATGAACTGAACGGCCTGTACGAGTGCATTTTGTGCGCGTGCTGCTCAACGAGTTGCCCGAGCTTCTGGTGGAATCCAGACAAATTTGTGGGTCCCGCAGGACTGCTCGCAGCGTACCGCTTCGTCGCGGATAGTCGCGACCACGACACCAACGAGCGTCTCGACAATCTTGAAGATCCATATCGCTTGTTTCGCTGCCATACGATCATGAATTGTGTGGATGTGTGCCCGAAAGGCTTGAATCCAACGCGTGCAATTGGCAAGCTCAAAGAGATGCTGGTCAAGCGGGCAGCCTAGATCGTGATCACCGACCTCCAACTTTCCAAATTGCGCTGGCGTTGCCGCCGTGGTTTTTTGGAGAATGATTTGATTCTCACGCGACTTCTTGAGCGTCGCGGCGCGAATTTTTCCACCGAGGAACATGAGCAGTTGTTGTCGCTGATTGCGCTCGATGACAACGATTTGTGGGAAATCATTGCCGGTCGTACTGACGCATTTCCGGCCGGTGCGGATGAGATGGTTTTGACGCTGCGTCAAACCCGCGTGACGCACTAAAGAGTATTTGCTATGCGAATACTTCGTGACTTGAGACATTTCCCAAAACCGTCCTAACCGTGATTTGCTAATCACCGAAACTCGAAACGGAGAACCCCGATGACCGCCTCCTCCACAGCAACACTAACCTTTAGCGATGGTTCGCCCAGCGTTGAATTTCCCATCCTCAAAGGCACCGTAGGCCCTGATGTAATCGACATCAAAACGCTCTATGCCAAGACCGGAAAATTCACCTACGATCCGGGCTTCATGTCGACTGCGGCGTGTCGTTCGGCCATCACCTATATCGACGGCGACAAGGGCGAGTTGCTGTATCGCGGGTATCCGATTGAGCAGATCGCCACCAATTGCGATTACCTCGAAACCTGCTTTCTATTATTGAACGGTGAGCTACCTAATCTCGAACAGAAAACAGCGTTTGTTGACAACGTGAGCCATCACACCATGGTGCACGAACAGATGCAGTTTTTTCTGCGCGGTTTTCGTCGCGATGCACACCCAATGGCGATCATGACCGGGCTCGTAGGCGCTCTGTCCGCTTTCTACCATGACACTCTAGACATCAACAATCCGGAGCACCGTCACATCGCCGCGATTCGCCTGATTGCCAAAATGCCGACGCTGGTGGCGATGACGCACAAGTATTCGGCAGGCCAGCCGATGATCTATCCGCAGAACGACTTGTCATACAGCGCCAACTTCATGCGCATGATGTTTGCCACGCCGTGCGAGGAATACAAGGTCAACGACGTGCTGGTGCGCGCCCTCGATCGCATCTTCATCCTGCATGCGGATCACGAGCAGAACGCCTCCACCTCGACCGTTCGTCTGTGCGGCTCGTCGGGGACCAACCCGTATGCGGCGATCGCTGCGGGTGTTGCCTGCCTGTGGGGCCCAGCACATGGTGGTGCCAACGAAGCCGCGCTTTCGATGTTGCTTGACATGCAGAAGAACGGTGGCGTCGAAAAAATCGGCGAATTCATCACTGCCGTGAAAGACAAGAACTCGAACGTTCGTTTGATGGGCTTTGGGCATCGTGTCTATAAAAACTACGATCCGCGTGCCAAGCTGATGCGCGAGACCTGCTACGAAGTGCTCGGCGAACTCGGCCTGCAGAACGATCCGCTGTTCAAGCTGGCGATGGAGTTGGAACGTATCGCGTTGTCAGACGAATATTTCGTATCGCGCAAGTTGTATCCAAACGTGGACTTTTATTCCGGAATTGTGCAGCGCGCACTCGGCATCCCCACCGCGTTGTTTACCGCCATTTTTTCGCTTGCCCGCACGGTTGGCTGGATTGCCCAACTCAACGAAATGCTCGCTGATCCTGATCTGAAAATTGGCCGCCCACGTCAGATGTTCACCGGCTCGAAATCGCGCAATCTGGTGCCACTGCATCAGCGCTAATTGTCGTTATTGTTGGCGGCACACGGTGCCCACCAACGCCACGAAATCGGTGGGCACGGGGTGCCCACCTCACCTTGGATGGTGCTAACCATGATGAACGAACTGCAACAAACCTCCACGATTTTCGGCGGCAACATGCCGTATATCGAAGAGCAATACGAAATCTATCTTGCCAATCCAGCGTCGGTTGATGCCAAGTGGCGTGATTACTTTGACGCCATGCGTGCTGGGGCGAATGACGTGGCGCACCAGCCCGTGATTGATGCGTTTGCCGCAATGGCCAAGTCGCGTAAAGCGGCGGTGGCGAGTATTGACGCGTCGATGATGGACAAGCAATTGGCCGTGATGAAGCTCATCCACGCCTATCGTTTTGTTGGCGGTCGCATTGCCGACATCGATCCGTTGAAACGGCAGGAAGTGCCGTTCATCAAGGAACTCGATCACAAGCACCACGGACTTGTGGACAGCGATATGGAGACTGAGTTTTCTACCGGCCTGTTGTCTGTGAATGGCCAGAGTCGCGCCAAGCTCAAAGACATCATCAGCACGCTGCGCACCATCTATTGCCGCAGCGTTGCGGTTGAATACATGTACATGGCCAACGAAGACGAGCGCGAGTGGCTGCGCCTTCGAATCGAGTCGACTCAGCTTAAGCCAAGCTTTACCGTGGAGCAAAAGCGCCACATTCTTGAGCGCCTCACCGCAGCCGAGGGCCTGGAGCGCTACTTGCACACCAAATACATGGGCCAGAAGCGCTTCTCTGGTGAGGGCGGCGACACTGTGATTCCGGTACTCGATCACATGCTGCAAAAGGCGGGTGCCGCAGGTGTGCAGGAAACGGTAATCGGTATGGCGCATCGCGGGCGTCTCGGCGTTTTGGTGAACACGTTCGGCAAATTGCCCGCCGATCTGTTCGCTGAATTTGAAGGCAAATACGACACCACGTTGTCCGCCGGTGACGTGAAATATCACAAGGGTTTTTCGAGCGACATCACCACGCCCGGTGGCCCGATGCATATCACGCTGGCCTTCAACCCCTCCCATCTGGAAATTGTCAATCCAGTGGTGGTCGGCTCGGTGCGCGCGAGGCAAAATCGTCGCGGCGATAAGTCCGGTAAACAGGTGCTGGGCATCCTGTTGCACGGCGACGCTGCGGTTGCCGGTCAGGGCGTGGTTCAAGAGACGCTGGCGTTATCCCAAACGCGCCACTACGGCACCGGCGGCACAATGCATATTGTGGTCAACAACCAGATTGGCTTCACCACCAGCGACCCGCGTGATGTGCGCTCGTCACTGTACTGCACTGACATTGCGAAGATGGCCGAGGTGCCGATCTTCCACGTCAACGCAGATGATCCCGAAGCCTGTTTGCTGGTCACCGAAATCGCGCTCGACTACCGCACCATCTTTCACAAGGATGTGTTCATCGACGTGGTCTGCTTTCGTCGCCTCGGTCACAACGAGCAGGACGAGCCGATGGTCACGCAGCCGTTGATGTACAAGAAAATACATCAACATCCCGGCACCCGCAAACTCTACGCCGACAGGCTCGAAGCGGAAGGTACGATCAAGCCCGGCGAGGGCGACGTGTACGTCACCGCGTTCCGCGACGCGATGGACAAGGGCACGCACACCAATAAGACGATTTTGGCGAATTTCGTTGCGCCGTATCAGCAGGATTGGGCGAAGTATGTGAATCGCAAATGGTCCGACCATGCCGATACCGCGTTGCCCTTGAAAACGATCAAAGAGCTTGCAAAACGCCTGACCACCGTTCCCGAAGGTTTCGTGCTGCAGTCGCGCGTTGAGAAAATGCTCGCTGATCGGAAGGCAATGGGTGAAGGCAAACTGCCTGTCGACTGGGGTATGGGCGAGAACCTCGCCTACGCGTCCATCGTCAATGAAGGTATTGGCATTCGTTTGTCAGGTGAAGATTGCGGTCGCGGAACCTTTTCGCATCGTCACGCGGTGTTCCACGATCAGGATCGCGAAAAGTGGGACAGCGGTAGCTACACACCGTTGCAACACATCAAGGACAAGCAGGGCGAATTCCTCGTCATCGACTCAATTCTGTCGGAAGAGGCTGTGCTCGGCTTTGAGTATGGTTACTCGACGTCGGAACCAAATCAGCTTGTATTGTGGGAAGCGCAGTTTGGTGACTTTGCTAATGGCGCGCAAGTGGTAATCGACCAGTTCATCAGTTCGGGCGAGGTGAAGTGGGGTCGCATTTGTGGGCTGGTGTTGTTGCTTCCACATGGGTACGAGGGTCAGGGACCGGAGCACTCCTCCGCACGCCCAGAGCGCTTTCTGCAGCTCTGTGCCGAACACAACATGCAGGTCGTGGTGCCGTCAACACCGGCGCAGTGCTATCACATGATTCGTCGTCAGATGCATCGCGATTGGCGTCGTCCGTTAATCGTGATGACGCCGAAGTCATTGCTGCGCCATAAGGAGGCCGTCAGCACGCTCGACGAGCTGGCCAACGGCACCTTCCAGTCAGTGATTGGCGAGACCGAAAAAATCGTGGCCAAGAATGTCAAGCGCGTGATCGTCTGTTCGGGCAAGGTGTACTACGAGCTGCTCGCTCACCGTCGCGATCAGGACATCAAGGACGTCGCCATCATGCGCCTGGAACAGCAGTATCCGTTCCCGCATGATGACTTTAAGGCGCAGCTCAAAAAATTCCCGAACGCACACGAAATCGTTTGGTGTCAGGAAGAGCCACAAAATCAGGGTGCGTGGTACCGCCTCATGGCGTATTTCCGTGCTGATGTGAAGCCTGAGCAAGTGTTGCTCTATGCAGGCCGCGCGGTCAGCGCGTCACCGGCGGTGGGCTACCTGTCCAAGCACAACGCGCAGCAGAAAGAGCTTGTTGAGAGCAGTTTCAGCTCGAAGCTTGGCACCGGGCAAATGATGACCAATCTGTAGGGTGGGTTTTCAACCCACCTCAAATTGATACCAACCAAAACACGACAGGAAACGCACGCGCAATCGAAGCGTCGCTCGTTCACGGAGTAACAAGAAAATGTTGATCGAAATAAAAGTCCCGCAACTCGCCGAAGGCACCCCGGAGGGCACGCTCGCGGCGTGGCATGTCAAAGCCGGAGATGCCGTCAAACGTGATCAGAATCTGTGCGACATCGAGACCGACAAAGTCGTGCTGGAAACGCCTGCGCAAGGCGACGGCGTGCTGGTTGAAATCAGGATTCAGCCGGGTGCCACGGTCACGTCGGGCGTGGTGCTTGGTGTGATTGACACCGAAGCGAAGGCAGGCGCTGCACTGGTTGGCGCGGACGTGGCACCGCCCGTTGCGGTGCAGAGCGCCGGTGCGGCCAAGTCCGCGCCTACATCGCCCGTCGCACTCCCCGCCGCCAAAAAAATGATGGCTGATCAGGGCGTCGATGCGGCTAGCGTCACGGGCACCGGTCGCGGCGAGCGCATCACCAAGGGAGACGTAATCGCCGTCGTAGAAGCGAAAGCTACTGCAGGCGCGAGCTTGGCCACGCAGTCCGTAGCCGCAACGAGCGCGGCCAAGTCCGCGCCTACCTACGCCCCCCCCGTCAACGTGCCACTGGGCAATCGCCCGGAGCAGCGCGTGCCGATGACCCGCCTGCGCATGCGCGTGGCCGAGCGCCTGGTGCAAAGTCAATCTACCGCTGCCATCCTGACCACGTTTAACGAGGTCAACATGAAGCCGGTGATTGATCTGCGCACCACCTACAAAGACAAGTTTGAGAAAGTTCACGGCGTCAAGCTCGGCTTCATGAGCTTCTTCGTCAAGGCCGCTGTTCACGCGCTCAAGATGTACCCGGTGGTCAATGCCTCCATCGACAACAACGACATTGTTTATCACGGCTACTACGACATCGGTATCGCTGTCGGCTCGCCACGCGGCTTGGTCGTGCCGATCCTGCGCGACTGCGACCAGATGAGCATCGCCGAGATCGAAAAGAAA
This sequence comes from Betaproteobacteria bacterium, assembly GCA_043756275.1. Classification (GTDB taxonomy): domain Bacteria; phylum Pseudomonadota; class Gammaproteobacteria; order Burkholderiales; family Usitatibacteraceae; genus UKL13-2. Next base: position 8,164 of record JAYURJ010000062.1, read on the forward strand.
ATCGCAGACTACGGCAAACGCGCGGGCGAAGGTAAGCTCGGTATCGAAGAACTCACCGGCGGCACGTTCACCATCAGCAACGGCGGCACCTTCGGCTCCATGCTTTCGACACCGATTATCAATCCGCCACAAAGCGCGATTCTCGGCGTGCACGCGACGAAAGATCGCGCTGTGGTTGAAGGCGGTCAGATCGTGATTCGCCCAATGAATTATCTCGCCATGAGCTATGACCATCGCATCATCGATGGACGCGAAGCGGTGTTGGCGTTGGTGGCTATGAAAGAGGCGTTGGAAGATCCGGCTCGGTTGTTGTTGGATTTGTAATGCAGGACGCTAGCAGAAGCCACTGGATTAGTTATGTTTTGTGCGCGGCGCTTTGGCCGGTCAACGTGATCGGCGTCGGACACGCTCAGGCCATTTTGTGGGCCCGAACCGCCGCGGATGCCAGTTTCGCAGGCTTGTATGTTGTTGTGGCCTTACAAAAGTATTCGATTCCGGCCTCGATTGTGTCCGCGCTCGTGGTGGCCGGTTGCGCAATTCACGGAGGGCATTCAAGAGTTGCCTCCAGAACAATGTTCGGAATCGCGGCGGTCGGCACGATCATGATTTGGGTACATGCGCTCTCACGATTGAATTAGCAAGGTAGGGTGCGCATCAAAATGCGCACCAGCGCTGGCTTCCAGAGTCAACGAAGTGAGAAGAACGACGTGCGCACAAAGGTGCCCACCCTACGAAAGATGGATATGGATCAATTTGACGTTGTAGTAATTGGTGGTGGCCCGGGCGGCTACGTCGCGGCGATTCGCGCTGCGCAACTCGGTTTCAAGACGGCGTGTATCGACGACTGGAAGAATGCTGCGGGCAAGCCTGCGCCGGGTGGTACTTGCACTAACGTTGGCTGCATTCCGTCCAAGGCGTTGCTGCAATCGTCCGAGCACTTCGATCATGCGCAACATCACTTTGCAGAGCACGGTATCACGACGTCTGGCGTGAAAATGGACGTGGCGAAAATGCTGGCACGCAAGGACACGGTCGTCAAGCAGAACAACGACGGCATTCTGTATCTGTTCAAGAAGAACAAGGTCACGTTCTTTCACGGGCGCGGATCATTTGCGGGTGCCGCCACAGACGGCGTGTATCAGATCGACGTGACTGAACCGGCAAAGAGCAGCATTCAGGGCAAACACATCATCATCGCCACCGGCTCTAACGCACGGGCGTTGCCGGGTGCGGCGTTTGATGAAAAATTGATTCTCTCGAACGACGGCGCGCTGCGCATCGGCGAAACGCCAAAGTCACTCGGCGTGATTGGTGCCGGTGTGATTGGCCTCGAAATGGGTTCGGTGTGGCGTCGCCTTGGCGCGGACGTAACGGTGCTTGAAGGTTTGCCGACGTTCCTCGGCGCAGTTGACGAGCAGGTCGCTAAAGAAGCGTTGAAACTGTTCACCAAACAAGGTTTGAAGATCAGTCTTGGCGTCAAAGTTGGCGCGATCAAGACCGGCAAGAACAACGTCTCAGTGGAATACACGAGCGCTGATGGCAAGACTGAAAACGTCACCTTTGACCGACTCATCGTGTCTGTCGGCCGCGAACCGAATACGAACGGTTTGAACGCTGACGCGGCGGGCGTGAAGCTCGACGAGCGCGGTTTCATCACGGTGGACGGCGATTGCAAAACCAGTGCCGTGAACGTATGGGCGGTGGGCGACGTGGTGCGCGGCCCGATGCTCGCGCACAAGGCCGAAGAAGAGGGTGTGGCCGTTGCCGAGCGCCTCGCAGGCCAGCATCCACACATCGATTTCAACTGCATTCCGTGGGTGATTTACACGTCACCCGAAATCGCCTGGGTCGGTCAGACCGAACAGCAATTGAAGGCGGCAGGCGTTGCCTACAAAGCGGGCAGCTTTCCGTTCATGGCAAATGGTCGCGCTCGTGCCCTGGGCAACACCGACGGCTTCGTGAAGATCATCGCGGATGCCAAGACCGACAAAGTGCTCGGCATGCATGTCATCGGTGCTATGGCCTCTGAGTTGATTGCTGAAGGTGTGATGGCGATGGAGTTCGGCGCATCCTCAGAAGACATCGCGCGTATTTGCCATGCGCATCCGACCTTGTCAGAGGCGACCAAAGAGGCGGCGCTGGCGGTGGATAAGCGAACGTTGAACATGTAGTTGATTGCTTGAATCAATGAAATTGTTCAGTGCGTTTGCCCTTGTAGCAGGGGTACTGCCGAGACCGCAACCTGGGTGGCGCGAGCTGCACTTGATCGCGGCAGAGCGGCACCCACCGTCGCGAGCCGTCTAATCATGCAGGCTGCGCTGCAAAAAATCTGCGCCGAACGCGGCATCACGCTTGATCCGGCACAGCAACTCGCGGCCGATCGATTGGTGCGGCTTGGTGAGGAGCTGGCAGTGCTGCGCAATACGCGTGCGACACTGATGGGTCGGTTTTTTGTGCGGCCCGTGGTGCCCCGTGGCGTGTATTTTTACGGTGGTGTCGGCCGCGGCAAAAGCTTCTTGATGGATGCTTTTTTCAGCGCATCGAAACACCGGCGCAAGACACGGGTTCACTTTCATGCGTTCATGCGCAGTGTGCACGAGGACCTGCGTGGCTTAAAGCATGAGGCCGACCCGTTGATCGCAGTGGCGGAAGGCCTGGCCAAACGATATCGGCTCATTTGTTTTGATGAATTTCACGTCAGCGACATTGCTGACGCGATGATTTTGGGGCGCTTGTTGTCGCATTGTTTTGAACTCGGTATCGTGTTTGTGATGACCTCAAATTACGCGCCCGATGCGCTATACCCGGACGGCTTACAACGGCAAAATTTCATGCCCACCATCGCCTTAATCAAGGAGAAGATGGACGTTGTGCAGGTGGACTCTGGTATCGATTATCGTCGCCGCACGTTGGAGCAGGACAACGTGTATCACTGGCCACTGGGCTCAGACGCCGATAAAAAGCTCGCTGCCACGTTTTCAAAGCTCGCGACAGATAAGCCGTCAACTGTCACAAAAATCACGTTGTATGGTCGTGAAATCGCGCTACGCAAGCGGGCGGCTAATGTGATCTGGTTTGACTTCGCTGCGCTTTGCGAAACGCCACGTTCGCAGAATGATTACCTGGAGTTGGCGCAGGCCAATCACACGCTGATATTGTCTAACGTGCCAATGCTGGGAATCAAAGATGCCAACGTGATTCGTCGCTTCACGCTGCTGGTAGACGTGCTGTACGACCATCGCGTCAAACTCATCATGAGCGCTGCTGCGTCGTTGACGGACATCTCAAAAGTGGATGAAGCGCTGACCGATAGCGACACCCGACGAGTGCTCACCGAGTTCAGTCGAACCACATCGCGGTTGATTGAAATGCAGAGCGCTGAATACATGAGTGAAGCGCATATTTCGTCGCTGTCGAGGTAGCTGAGTGCGCATTTCTTACGCTTTAAGTGCGCGCACGGGAACGTGGCTCTGGAATGGGGGTGCTACGTGGGGCTAGCGCGCACTGCGTTCTTGGGGCGAAACGCCTTGCACACTTCATCATTGGTTTCGATGTAAGCGCCGCCGATCAAATCGACGCAATACGGCACTGCCGCGAAAATGCCCTGAGCTTTTGCCAGAGGCTTGCCTTCCATGTCGCACAGTCCTTCTAGCGTTTCCTTGATGCTTTTCGGCTGGCCCGGCAAGTTGATTACCAGCGAGTTTCCACGAATCACGGCAACCTGCCGTGACAGGATTGCGGTGGCAACAAAATTCAAACTTATCTGACGCATTTGTTCGCCAAAGCCGGGCATGACTTTATGTGCAATCGCGAGGGTTGCTTCCGGCGTAACGTCGCGGCGCGAAGGACCGGTGCCGCCTGTGGTGAGCACCACATCACAGCGCTCAACGTCGCACAGTTGTATGAGCGCGCACTCGATTACTGGCTGCTCATCGGCGATAAGTCGTGTGACGTAGGCAATCGGGTTTTTGACCGCAGCGGCGAGCCATTCCCGCAACGCCGGGATGCCTTTGTCTTGGTACACGCCCAATGATGCGCGGTCGGAGATGGAGACGAGGCCAATTTTTACCGTATCGAAAGTAGTCATCGCTAAACCTGCAACAACACTCGATAAATCACCCGAAACACCTGCCGTGATGCAGCCGGCGCTTCGCCTTTGGCGGCCTGCAACCGGGCGCGCAACAGCAACTCGTTGAGCTTGTCGCGGTTTACTGTGGGTTGCTCCGCCATGAACAATGTCAGCGCTTCTGGCTCCGCGATTAAGCGATCACGCCAACGCTCGCTCGCCTTGAACGCAGCTTTGTTGGCACGGGTGCCCATCTCCCATCGGTCAAGCTGGGCGCGGATCGGCACCGGGTCGATGTCACGCATCAGTTTGCCGATGTACTGCATGTGGCGGCGAGTGGCTTCGTGCTTGCCAACGCGGCCTAATTCATCGAGCGCGTCGCGCATCAACTCTGGCAAATCGAGCTGATCGAGTTGGTCATTCGATAGTGTGGTGAGCGTTTCACCGAGCAATTGCAGGTCAATGGATTCTTGTTTCAACTCCGTCTTGGATGGTCGATCTTCGAGGATGCGGGGAATTTTTGGAGGGCGTGCCATGCTGCAATTTTGCCGCAAGCGCTGGATTGGTCCCAAGTCGCGGGTCTCCGCTATGCTTGCGGCTCGTTTTTGTTCGGTGTTTCCATGTCCTTAGCTCTGTCGTCTGATGCTCTTCGCGATGTTGCGCTCGCCGCGCTTGACCGCGCCAAACGCGGCGGTGCCGACCAGGCCGAAGCCGAGTCCACACAAGGCCTGGGTCTGAACGTGACGGTGCGACTCGGTGAACTGGAAACGCTTGAGCACAACGTTGACAAGTCGCTCGGCGTCACGGTTTACGTAAACGGAAGCAAGGGCAACGCAAGCACAGGCGACTTCTCGACGGCGGCGGTTAACGCGGCTGTCGACAAAGCGCTGAGCATCGCGAAATTCACCAACGCCGACCCGCATGCCGGGCTCGCCGACGCATCCGCAATGGCCAAGGACATTCCCGAGCTTGACCTTTACCATCCCTGGGCGCTGCAGGCTGATGCCGCCATCGCCATTGCCAAGCGCTGCGAAGATGCAGGCTTCGCCGTGGACGAGCGCATCGACAACAGCGAGGGCGCGTCCGTCAGCATCAGCGAATCAGAATTTGTTTACGCCAACTCACATGGCTTTGCGAGTGGCTACAAAGGCAGCGCGCACTATATCGGCTGCGCGATGGTCGCCTCCGACGGCGACGCGATGGAGCGCGACGATTGGTACACCTCACACCGCGTTCCGACGGAGCTGGAAGCCGCCGAATCGGTCGGAAAAAAAGCCGGTGAACGTGCCGTGGCGCGGCTCAATCCGCGCAAGCTTGCCACGCAATCAGCCCCCGTAATCTTCACCCCTTCTGTGGCGGGTGGATTTATCGGTCATGCGATTGGCGCGTTGTTCGGCGGCTCGCTGTATCGCAAAACATCGTTTCTGCTCGACAGCCTGGGGCAGCTCAAATTTGCCTCGCTGCTAAACATCGTTGATGATCCGTTTATTCTGCGCTCGTATGCCAGTTCGCCGTTCGATGGCGAAGGGGTGGCTTGCCAGCGTCGTGCGATTGTTGAAAGCGGCGTGGTACGCGGCTATTTTTTGGCGACCTATTCGGCTCGCAAACTCGGCATGCAATCGACGGGCAACGCGGGTGGCAATCACAATCTGCTAATTTCACCCACCATTAAAGGTGACACAGCAACGCTGGCCAAACAAATGGGACGTGGACTCATTGTGACCGAATTGATGGGACAAGGAGTCAATGCTGTGACAGGCGACTATTCGCGCGGCGCAGCGGGCTTTTGGGTTGAAGGGGGCGAGATTCAGTATCCTGTCTCCGAGATCACCATCGCCGGCAATTTGCTCGATCTGTATCAACGCATCGTGGCCATCGGTGACGATATTGATCGACGCGGTTCAAAGCACGTGGGCTCTATGTTGATTGAGTCAATGCATATTGCGGGTAGTTGACAGCAATTTGAGCCACAGCAATAGCGTCCCGTAAAACGCCGGTGCGACACCAGCGCGGGACATCGGACCAACGGGAAAACCCGTTCGGAAACCAGAGTCTGAATCGCTAAAATTTGGAAGGCGATTCCACATACGTTATGTGACACAAAGGGTAGTGATGAAGGTTCTGTTCGCCTACGTAAAAGCAATTGACTGGTTAAACCTCAAGCTCGGCAAACTCTCGGCATTTTTCATCATGGCATCGTGCCTGATTGCTGCGGGGAACGCAGTTATTCGGCTGCTGGTGCCGACCTTCAGCTCCAACGCATTCATCGAAATCCAGTGGTATCTGTTTGGTGCTGCGGTGATGCTTACCTCGTCATGGGTGTTGATGGTTAATGAGCATGTTCGGGTCGACGTGGTGTACGGTCGCTTCGAGAATCGCGGTAAGGTCATACTTGACATCTTTGGTCTAGTTTTCTTTTTGCTATCGATGAGCGTGCTGTGCGCCTACCTGTCGTGGCCATTCTTCGCCGACAAGTTCCTCAGCGGTGAGATGAGCCAGAACGCGGGCGGCCTCATTCGTTGGCCCGTGGCGTTGATGTTGCCGCTGGGTTTTGGGTTGCTCTCGTTGCAGGGTATCTCTGAAATCATCAAACGAGTGGGGTGGCTCAATGGCAGCTACAACATGGATGTGCATTACGAAAAACCGTTGCAATAAGTCGCAGGCACAACATATGGACATGGGGAAATTGTGATGGTGATGGAAAATTTTGCACCGGTGATGTTTGCCGGACTGGTCGTGATCATGCTGGTGGGGTTCCCCGTCGCGTTCTCGATCTCTGCGCTGGGGCTGGGTTGCGGATTGTTCGCGATCTGGATGGGCTGGTTCCCGACGGCCTTCATGGCCAATCTGCCGCTCAACATCTTCGGCATCCTGTCGAATGAGCTGCTGCTGGCGATCCCGTTCTTCACCATGATGGGCGCAATTCTCGAAAAATGCGGGCTAGCGGAAGACATGCTCGATTCGATGGGTCAATTATTCGGTCCGGCGCGCGGCGGGCTTGGTTATTCGGTCATCATTGTGGGCTTCATTCTCGGCGCCATCACCGGCACCGTCGCCGGTCAGGTGATCGCGATGGCGCTGATTTCCCTGCCGGTAATGGTGCGTTGGGGCTACAACATGCGCTACACCACCGGCGTGCTAGCTGCGTCGGGCACCATCACGCAGCTGGTGCCGCCGTCGTTGGTGCTGGTGGTGTTGGCAGACCAGCTTGGCAAACCGGTGGGCGATATGTACAAGGGCGCTTGGGGGCCTTCGCTGATCCAGATTGCCTTGTTTCTTTTGTACACGTTCCTGTTGTCGCGTTTCCGGCCGAGCTATCTTCCTGGCATTCCGAAAGAAGCGCGCACCATGTCTGGCTCGGCACTCATGATGAAGTGCCTCAAAGGCATCATCCCGTCGTTTGCATTGATTTTCATTGTGCTTGGCAGCATGGGAGGATTGCCCGGCATGAACTACGCGATTGCCACGCCCACTGAGGCTGGGGCGATGGGCGTCGTCGGCGCACTGATTTTGGCAGCGATGCAAAAGCGCCTGACCTGGCCGCTGATCTGGGACGCGATGCAGAGCACAGCACGACTGACCGCGATGGTGGTGTTCATTCTGATCGGCGCGCGCGTGTTCTCACTGGTTTTCCAGGGCGTTGACGGAGCCAAATGGGTCGAGCATTTGCTGACCGGTTTGCCGGGTGGCCAAATTGGCTTCCTGGTTGTGGTCAACATTTTTGTTTTTTTCCTCGCGTTTTTTCTCGATTTTTTTGAGATCGCGTTTATCGTCGTGCCGATGTTGGCGCCTGTGGCGGCCAAGCTTGGCATTGACTTGGTGTGGTTTGGCGTGTTGTTGTGCGTGAACTTGCAGACCAGCTTTATGCACCCGCCTTTCGGCTTTGCGCTGTTTTACTTACGCGGAATATCCGACCAACTTTATAAAAACGGCAAGATCGAGAAAAAAGTCGAATCAAGCGATATCTACTGGGGCGCGGTGCCGTGGATCATCATGCAAATTTTCCTGGTTTGTATTGTGATTTTTGTTCCGCAAACTGTCACGGCATTTCTCGATAAAGAGATTAAGTACGATCTTGATAAAGTCAAAATTGAAGCGCCTGAGCAAGAGAGATCACCCGACAAAGAGCGCAGCATGGATGAGTTGTTCAAACAGGGCAGCAGCGTGGCACCTCAAGCGCCTCCAGTCGCACCCGCGAGCGACGACCCGATGAAGGCCGTGCTCGATGCCGCGAAGAAGGACGAGGCGAAGAAGTAGACTTCTGTCGACCGTTACTCAACCAGAGCGCCTGCGGGTGCTCTTTTTTACGCCAATAAATTTTTCTATGACCGAACCTGTCCGCCTTTCAAAGCGCATGAGCGAGTTGGGCCTCGCGTCTCGCCGCGAAGCCGACGCATGGATTGAACAGGGCC
>JAYURJ010000063.1:0-16543 GCA_043756275.1 Betaproteobacteria bacterium
GATCAAAACCGGCGGCTGCCCTGAAGATTGTGGCTATTGTCCGCAGGCAGCGCGCTATCACACCGGGGTGGAAAACGAGGCGATGATGGATGTCGCCGCGGTCGTATCTGCCGCCCGTCTCGCCAAGGAAAACGGGGCGTCGCGCTTTTGCATGGGTGCCGCGTGGCGCGGGCCAAAGCAACGCGATCTTGAGCCTGTACTGGAGATGGTGCGCGAAGTTAAAGCGCTGGGCCTTGAGACCTGCTGCACACTGGGCATGTTGAAAGAGGGTCAGGCCGAGCAATTGAAAGATGCCGGCCTAGATTATTACAATCACAATCTCGACACCGCACCCCAAGTGTACGGCGACATCATCACCACCCGCGAGTATCAGGATCGGCTCGATACGCTTGAACGCGTGCGCGGCGCCGGCATGAACGTCTGCTGCGGTGGCATCGTTGGCATGGGCGAATCGCGCACCGAGCGTGCGGGTTTGATTGCGCAGTTGGCCAATCTTGATCCGCATCCGGAATCGGTGCCGATCAATTATCTGGTGCAAGTTGAAGGCACGCCACTGCACCAGAAATTACACGGCGAGAAAGCACTTCACTGGACCGAGTTTGTGCGCACCATCGCGGTGGCACGCATCACCATGCCGGGCAGCTTTGTGCGCCTTTCTGCCGGACGCCAGGAAATGAACGAAGCCACGCAGGCGCTGTGTTTTCTCGCCGGGGCCAATTCGATTTTCTACGGTGAAAAATTGCTCACCACCGGCAACCCGGATGTGGATCGGGATCGCGCGCTATTCGAGCGGCTTGGCATTGCACCAATGTAGTAAACACTAGCACTGGCGCGGTTTTTCAGGCATTTATTTCCTGAGAAGCCCGCCGATGCTAGTGTTTATGCATTTTATACCTTAAACGGTTATGTCCGTTTCCGACTTCTCCCTGCAACTCTCCGAACTCGCGCAAGCAGACCAATTGCGTTCGCGTCGCATCGTTGACGGCCCGCAGGATGCATCGATGCTGGTCGATGGCAAACGCGTGATTTCCTACGCGAGCAACGATTATCTGGGTCTGGCCAACCACCCGAAAGTGGTTGAAGCCGCGATGCGCGCATTGAAGCGTTACGGTCTGGGTGCCGGCGCTTCGCACATGGTGTCCGGGCACATGCGCGCGCATCACGAGCTGGAGGAAAAACTGGCTGATTATCTCGGCTTGCCCAAGGCATTGCTGTTCTCCTCCGGCTACGCAGCCAACCTTGGCATTCTCACCACCCTCGCGGGGCGCGGCGACACCATATTTGCCGACAAACTCAATCACGCCTGTTTGAACGACGGCGCGCTGCTATCGCGCGCCACCTTCAAACGCTATCCGCATTGCGATCTCGCCAGGCTAGAAGCGATGCTCACTGACACAAAAAATGCAGGCCGCAAGTTGATTGTCACCGATGCGGTATTCAGTATGGATGGTGATATCGCACCGCTGCCTGAACTGCTGAAGCTTGCCGAAAAATTTGATGCGCTGCTGGTGATCGACGACGCGCACGGCTTCGGCGTGCTCGGCTATCGCGGCAAAGGTGCGCTTGAACTTTTCAACCTGAAAAGTGAACGCATCATCTACATGGCGACCCTCGGCAAAGCGGCCGGTGGCTACGGCGCATTTGTGGCCGGGCATGAAGATATTGTCGAATGGATTTTGCAATCAGCCCGTACTTATATTTTTACCACCGCCACACCACCCGCCATTGCCGCTGCGATGCAGGCAAGCCTGCAAGTGATGACCGAGGACCGTGAACGTCTGAAGCATTTGCGCACTATGATCGATTTCTTCGGTGATTCGCTCAAACTGCAATTCGCAAAGCTGCCTTACTCGCAGACCGCCATCCAGCCGATCATCATTGGTGACAACGCAACGGCAATCGCGTTTACCGAAGCCTTGCGCGAGCGGCATATGTTCGTGCCTGCGATTCGCCCGCCGACGGTGCCGCCAGGTACAGCGCGGCTGCGCGTATCCATCACCGCCTCACACACGGCAGATGATCTGTTCGATCTCATCACAGCGCTCACCGATCTGGACATCGAGTTGATGGGTCCGGCTGCGGTACGGCACAAATGACGGTGTTTGTTGATGTGGTTGGTCGCGGGCCGAATTTAACCTTGCTGCACGGCTGGGGACTCAATGGCGCGGTGTGGAACAGCGTGCGCGATGCATTGGCTGAATACTACACGCTGCACATCGTCGATTTGCCAGGGCACGGATATTCAAATGGTGTAACCACCACCACGATTGCCGCCATGACCGATGCCATTGCCAACGAGATACCAGCGCGTTCGCATGTACTGGGCTGGTCGTTGGGCGGCTTGGTCGCGCAGGATCTGGCGCGCCGTCATGCCGGGCGCATCGACAAACTCATCCTTGTCGCGGCGACCCCAAGTTTTTTGCAACGCGACAACTGGCCACACGCTGTGCTGCCAGCCGTGCTTGCCGATTTTGGCGCCCGGCTTTCAAACAATTACGCGGCGACCATCAAAAGCTTTCTCGCCTTGCAGGTGTTGAGGTCGCCCAACGTTCGGGGTACGGTAACGGTGCTTCAAAAAGCGATCACCTCGCACGGAAAAACCGATCATGCCGCACTGGCGAACGCGCTGGAGATTCTGCGGACGACCGATTTGCGCGAACAGGTCCCACATATTCCGCACGCCACATTGGTGCTGCAAGGCGACCACGATGCATTGACACCGGAACCGGCTGGTCGCTGGCTGGCTGGCCAACTTTCCTGTGCACAATATGTGATGATGCCGCACGCTGCGCATGCGCCGTTTTTGTCGCACCGGAAATCCTTCCTGCACGAACTCAATATATTCCTGTCCGAATGAGTAGAAGACTACCCAGCTTCCCGCCAAAGCCCGCGATCCGCAGGTCTTTTGGCAATGCCGCGAACTCCTACGACGACAGCGCGTTTCTGCAACGTGAAATCGCGGATCGCTTGTTCGAGCGGCTTGAGTATATCAAGCTGCAACCGCAGACCGCGCTCGATATCGGCTGCGGGACCGGCTACGCGACGGCCAGGCTGCGCGAGCGTTACGCGGACGCAAACCTTATTGGCATCGACATCGCCGAACAAATGCTCGTGAACGCAAGGTCGCGCGCAAAACCTTCACCTTGGCTTAAAAAAATCATGCGGCAAGCGCCGATGCAATCGTGGTTATGCGGCGATGCCGAAGCGCTTCCGCTGCAAGCCGAAAGTGTCGATCTCGCCATCTCCAACCTCACGCTACAATGGTGCGATCCGGAGCGGGTGGCCAAAGATGTCGTGCGGGTGCTAAAACCAAATGGGCTATTCATGTTCACCACCTTTGGGCCGGATACATTGAAGGAACTGCGCGCCGCCTTTCGTGCGATTGACGATGCGCCGCACGTCAACCAGTTCATCGACATGCACGACATTGGCGATATCCTCGTGAGCGCGGGCTTTGCCGATCCGGTGATGGATCAGGAAATCGTGACTCTGACTTATGCGGACCTCGCGCCGCTGTTGAAAGAACTGAAAGGTATCGGCGCGCATAATGTGATGCCCGGACGCAGCACCGGCTTGATGGGCCGCGCACGCTGGCAGCGCATGGTGGCAGCCTATGAAAAATTCCGAAAAGCCGGACGCCTGCCCGCCACCTATGAAGTGGTTTACGGGCACGCATGGAAACCGGAATTCGCCAAGCGCAAAACAATCGACGGACAGCAGGCAATCGACCTGGATGAATTTAAACGTATGGTGGGGATTTGATGAAGAATTTTTTTATTACCGGCACTGATACCGATGTCGGCAAAAGCCTGATTGCGTGCGCACTGATTCAGGCGTTTGCCGCACGCGGCATCCGTGCTGCGCCGATGAAACCCATCGCGGCGGGCACCATAAAAATCGATGGCGTCGATATGAACATCGATGTAGCGGCACTGCGTGAGGCATCGGGATCAACTGCCGCGCTGGCAGACATCAATCCCTATTGTTTCGCCGAGCCAATCGCGCCTCATCTTGCCGCGCGACACCAGAACGTTGTGGTGGAGTTGGAGGTTATCCGCGCGGCATTCACACGGCTCAGAGCGGACGCTGACACGGTGCTGGTTGAAGGCGCGGGCGGCTTTCTGGTGCCACTTTCAATGACGCAATCGATGGCGGAAATTCCGGCGGCATTATCCCTGGATGTAATTCTCGTGGTCGGCATGCGTTTGGGCGTTCTGAACCACGCGCTGCTCACCGTTGAAGCGATTCGTTCGCGTGGCTTGACGCTTGCAGGCTGGATCGCCAACACGGCAGTGGCGGGGGCGACGATGCTGGCGTTCGATGAAAATCACGCGACACTTGAGAGAATGATTCCAGCGCCATTGTTGGGAACTGTTCCACACGACCCGCATTCCAAAGATACTGCCGAGCGTGCAAGGCGGGCCTCGCACTATCTGCGCATGGATACTTTATTACGATAGCCAAAGGAAACCGATGAAACCACCCTCACTGAACATTTTTGCTTCGTACGCGCTGGCGTTGTTGACGATTACTTTTTCCTGCCAGTCGCATGCACAGCGCAGCGAGAAAATTACACCGGGCCCTAAGGTGTTCGATGTCTGGGTCAAGACGACGGTACCGGGCAGCGCCGTCTCGGCGGCATACATGCATATTAAGTCCGCGACACCGCTAAAATTGGTCAAAGCCGAATCTGCTATTGCCGACATCGCTGAAATTCACGACATGAAAATGAATGCGGGCGTGATGGAAATGAAGGCCATGGACGCGCTCGATATTCCTGCTGACAAACTGGTTGATTTGCAGCCAGGCGGCTTACACGTAATGCTGATGAAATTAAAAAAATCCATCAACAAAGGTGACAAGGTGCCGCTGACGCTCACTTTTGTAGGCGCGGACAAAAAGCCCGTGGTCGTTAAGGTTGATGCAATCGCGCAAGAAAAAAATTCAGGCGGACACAAACATTGATCACCCATGCTTTGCTCGATCTGGATGGGACGCTGACTGATCCTGCACTGGGTATTACCAGTTGCATTGCCTATGCATTGGCCCGGTTGAATGTCGCGGTGCCGCCAGCGAGTGCACTTCATTTCGCCATCGGGCCGCCGCTGCGGGGCACGTTCGCAACCCTAGTTGGCACCGATGATGCAGTTGTCATAGAGCGGGCGATGGCGTTTTACCGCGAAAGATTTGCCGACGTTGGGTTGTTTGAAAATGTCCTTTTCGATGGCGTGCCGGAAACGCTGGCGACATTGAAGGCGCGAAATATCGTATTGCTGCTCGCAACCGCAAAACCGCACGTTTACGCGCGCCGTATCCTCGCGCATTTCGACATACTGGCGCCGTTTGATGCCATCTACGGGAGCGAGCTCGATGGCGTGCGTCAGCACAAGGGGGATTTGCTCGCTTACTTGATAGTCCAAGAAGGAGTCGATCCGCGAAATGCGGTGATGATCGGAGATCGCCATCACGACATCGATGCCGCGCATGCGAATGGCTGCCGCGCCATTGGCGTTACCTACGGCTATGGCAGCGCCAGTGAGCTGGCGCGTGCAGATAAGTTGTGCCACTCGCCAAACGATATTTCGGACGCAATTTTTTTGCTCGACGCGCTGACTTGATTTTCCAAGCCAACGGGCTGACAGCGCACACGTCCCATCGGTTGTCGCACGCGCCGAAAGTTAATTCCGCGCCTGCAGCAGTCGCCGGATCACCGGATGCTGGACTTTTTTCTCTGCAACTATCAAGTAAAAGTGCTCCTCCACACCCTCGCAGGCACCAACGCGCTTGACCTTGTATTGCGCGACCAACTCATCGTGCGCCATTTCTGCCGCAGGGAAAACGCCCATCCCGTTCGCGCCGAAGGTTTTAAGTAATGCACTATCTTGGAACTCGCCCACCACGCGGGGTTTGATCGACATTCGATCAAACCAGTGGTCGAGTCGCGCACGCACTGAAACGTGCGTCGTCGGCAGCAGCACAGGAACCGACGCAAGTGATTGCGGAAAACCTTTCCGCGCGGCGGCAAAAAGAGACGTGGGCGCGTACCACGCGATTGTCGAAACGCCCATCGGATGACTGTAAAGCTTCAGGTTGGGATTTGGTGGCGCGAGGCGGTCGGCAAGTACGGCATCAAACTTGTGCAACGCCAGATCGCCGAGCAGATCATCGAACTCGGCTTCGTGGCAGAGCAGCCGCAGATTGGGATCAAGCATTACCGGCTGCATTAAACGTAGTACGACCAGCTTTGGCAGGCCGTCTGGAATCCCGACCGCGAGGCGAATGCCCGGTGCGCTCACCGCATCATTTATCGCTCCGGGTAACTGTTCGCCCAATTGAAAAATATGATCGGCCTGCCGCATCGTCGCCAAGCCAGCCTCGGTAAGCACGAGACCGCGGCCGGCTGGCTTGAGCAGGGAATGGCCGAGCGAGCGCTCCAGTTCGTGTACCTGCGTGCTAACCGTTTGCACCGCCATCTCCAGCCGGGCAGCCGCGCGGGTGATGCTGCCTTCCTTGGCGACCACCCAGAAATAGTAAAGATGCCGGTAGTTAAACGTCAAGCTCATATTCAGTTTTCTCAGAACTATCAATTCACTATTATCTGCTTTTTCAGAAACTTGCAATGCCGTATCTTTCGGGTTCGTTGCCCCGCTGGCGGCGCGCAGTTGCAAGCGCAAGTTGAATCGGAGCCATCCGACCGACGCTTCGATTGTTGAAATGTCTGGCAAACACTGAAGGAGTCAAAATTGCGTACCTACCCAAATAACAGTCCACAGGCGGCTGCGCGCATTGTCGCGCTCACCATGCTGGTTGATGGACACCTCTGTCGAAGCGAGCTTGATGTCATGGCGCGGATGACCGCACATGTTCAACTCGGTCTACAGCCCAATGAACTGCACGAAATTGTAACGACGCTTTGCGCGGATATACACGCGGTTTCGCAGCTAACGTGGGAGCCATCCGGCCTTGCGCCGGCAACGCTCGCGGCCATATTGATGGAGATCGACGATCCACAATTGCGCGCAGAGTTATTCGATATTTGCGCCGCCGTCTTTGCTGCCGAAAAGCACATGGTCGAGGGCGAAAAAGTAGTGTTGGACGCAGCTTCCGAGCTTTGGGCAGTATCTCTCAATCCAGCGCCAGCCGCGCAGCGCAATTCGGAATCTGGTGCCGTCCATGTCTAGCTATGCCATCGCGATCGGTGTCATCGCCGCAGTCGCATTTTATTCAGCTTGGCGCGAATACGCTGGCAGCAACCGTCGCGATGCGGCGCTGATCGCCGCCTTCGGCGCAGGTCTTCTGTTCGTTTTAGGCGTACTCGTGCGCACTGATCTTTCCTGACAAATCAACACCAACCGAGAACATCGTGGAAACCCTGTTTGAATTTCTTTACACGCCGCTACTGGGCAAGGCCGTCTGGGTCTGGCTCGCTTTCGCCGGTATTGTGATCACGCTGCTCGCGTTCGATCTCGGCGTCCTCCACAAGGACGATCGCGAAATCGGCGTGAACGAAAGTTTGGCGCTCTCGGCGGGCTACATCAGCATCGCCTTAATGTTTGGCGCTTGGGTATGGTGGTATTTCGGCAGCCAGAGCGGGACGGAGTATTTCACGGGATTTCTCATCGAGAAGTCGCTGTCGATGGACAACGTCTTCGTCATCGCGCTGATCTTTACTTATGTGGCGATACCACGCCAGTATCAGCATCGTGTGCTGTTTTGGGGAATCATCGGCGTGATCGTGTTGCGCGCGCTGATGATCGGTCTTGGTGCCACGCTAATCAGCCAGTTCAGCTGGATGCTTTACGTGTTTGGCGCATTCCTGGTCTTCACCGGAATAAAAATGTGGATCGTCGCCGACCATATGCCCAACATCGCAGACAACCCGCTGCTGAAATTTCTGCGTAAACGCATGCGCGTTACGCCAAAAGTTGAAGGCAATGCATTCTTTGTGACCCGACCCGATCCAGTGAGCGCCAAGCCGGTACGCTGGGCCACACCGTTGTTTCTCGCGCTGTGTCTGGTCGAGTTCGTCGATCTCGTGTTTGCAGTCGATTCAGTGCCGGCAATATTTGCCATCACCAGTGATCCATTCATTGTCTATACCAGCAACATTTTCGCGATCCTCGGTCTGCGTGCGTTGTACTTCGCGCTGGCGGCAATGATCCATCGCTTCAAGTACCTGAAGTACGCGCTGGCATTGGTACTGGTTTTCATCGGTACAAAAATTTTTCTGGTCGGCATCATCGGCAAGATTCCGCCGGTCATCTCGTTGAGCGTGACCTTTGGCTTGATCACCGGGGGCGTAGTCGTTTCGCTGTGGAAGACGCGTGGCGAGCCCGCAGTACAGGTTAAAGCGTGAGGATGCCAACTCCGCGACGGGTGTCATTTGGTCACCCATATTGGGGCGACACAAACGCGTAGACTGTTGTACAGTGCCACCGGCGTTATCCATGCAAAGCATCCTTGATCCTGCAATCCTGTTCTTCGTTTTTGGCATCCTCGCCGGGGCTCTTAAGTCCAACCTGGAGATTCCACCGCAGATCTCGCGGTTTCTCGCGCTCTACCTGCTGATGGCGCTCGGGCTCAAGGGCGGTTTCGCCCTGGCCGAATCGGGTCTCACCAGTGAGGTGACCATCAGCCTCGCCTGCGCGGTCGCTCTCGCTGTCATCGTGCCGGCAATGGGGTATGGTCTGCTGCGACGGTTCCTGAACGGCTTTGATGCGGCCGCCATCGCGGCCACCTATGGATCGGTCAGCGCAGTCACCTTCATCACGGCCACGCAGTACCTCGACAGCCGAGGCTTGTCTTATGGTGGACACATGGCAGCGGCTATGGCCCTGATGGAATCGCCCGCGATCATCATGGCGGTGCTGCTTGCCAACCTGGTAAGACGGCGGCAGGTGGCCGCTGGCGTGATCGCAGGCGGAGCCGTTTCGGCAGCGCCCGCCAGCGGCATGCAGCGCGTATCCATCAAACGCATCCTGCACGAGTCGTTTACCGATGGCGCCCAACTCCTGCTGCTTGGCGCGATGGCCATCGGCATCGTGACCGGCGAGACGGGCCGAACGGCGATGCAGCCTTTTACGGGTGACCTTTTCAAAGGGATGCTGTCGTTCTTCCTACTCGACATGGGCTTGCTGGCAGCACGGAACATGGGAGAACTCAAGGGCAAGTCGCCATGGCTGCTTGCATACGCCATCAGTGGGCCACTCGCTCACGCCAGCCTGGCGCTGGTGTTGAGTGTGGCCTTGGGTATAACGCCAGGGAATGGCGCGCTACTGATGGTGCTCGCGGCGAGCGCATCGTACATCGCTGTTCCCGCGGTCATTCGGCAGGCCATCCCGGAGGCAAACCCCTCGCTCTACTTTGGCATGTCGCTGGGACTTACATTCCCGTTCAACATCCTGATCGGTATTCCGTTATACGTGTATGCGGCTTACCATTTTCTGTCGTGAAAGCTCGCCACCGTCGGTTGCCTGCAGGGTTCAGTTATCACCCTGAAAACAGGTAACACAAGCACCGGCGCGGCTTACCATTGATTTCAGTCTGAAAACCCTCGTAAACTGGCGTTCTACGTTAATTTATGCGGGCAAACCCCGCTGCATCGCTACCCCATGCGCCCCATACGCCATCGCGTCGATCAAATCCGCAGACGACAGCCCTCCCAGCGCGTATACAGGTAGCGGTGCTGCGTTCACGATTTCGCGAAATCGTTTCCAACCGAGCGCTGCTTGCCCCGGATGTGTGGGCGTAATCTTCACCGCACCAAGCACGACAAAATCGAGCTTCAATTCTGCAGCGTGCTCAATTTCCTCGCGTGAGTGCGTCGATGCAGCCACCAAATCAAAATCAGGTCGGCTCACGCATTCGCGTAACCGAGTCGCTGTCAGGTGCACACCGTCGGCACCGATCTCACGGGCCATTGCAACATCGCTATTGACCAGCACCTTCGCGCCAAACGCATGCGCGCACTTCACGACTTGGTCGGCAAATTGCAATCGATTTTCAGAGGACATATTTTTCTCGCGAACTTGAATGAGCTTCAAGCCATTCTCCAGCGCCCGTTCCAGCTTGTTCATGTAAGCCGCAACGCCCATCTCGGCAGCATCGGTGATCGCATAAATTTCCGGCAACGCCAGCGCGTTGAAGATCGGCACACACCCTGGCAACGTTGGCGTGACCGTGATCGCAGCCAGCCGCTGCCACTCGAATTGCTGCCCTTCCAGCCCGCGCATCTCGCCGTGCCATTCACTCACACGCCAACAATGCAGCCGCACTGTGGCGTGGGTATAGACCATCTTGAATGTAAACCACGGCGAGGCCTTGGTGATGCTGACGTTCAACTCCTCCGTCAGCTCGCGTTTCATCGCCTGCAGCACCGATTCGCCAGCCTCGATTTTGCCGCCGGGGAATTCCCAATAGCCGGGATACGGTTTACCCGCCGGACGTGATGAAAGCAGGAAGCTGCCGTCGGGCTTGATAAATACTGCGACCGCAACTTCAGTGATCTGCCGCGTCATTTCCTGCGCGATGTTTTCACCCTCGTACGCGCGGGGCTGTGCGCGCCCACCCAATCGCGTGCGAACTGGTACGCCACGCGACCGCTGCGCGAGCCGCGCTCCAACGCCCACAACAGCGCGGCCTTCTGCAACGCATCGTTATTTGCAACTGCCTGCTTACCCGCCAACACCCCAACCCAGTGCGTAGCAATGTCGAGATACTGCTGCTGATCAAACGGATAAAACGACAGCCACAACCCAAACCGCTCGGAGAGAGAAATCTTTTCTTCCGTCGTTTCACCTGGATGAATTTCGCCGTCCTCGGTGTGTTTGGTTTCGAGGTTCTCGCTCATCTTTTCGGGCATTAGATGGCGACGATTGCTGGTCGCGTAGACGAGCAGATTGTCGTTGGTCGCAGAGATGCCGCCATCGAGCACCGATTTGAGCGCCTTGTAGCCGGGATCATTGGCTTCGAACGATAAGTCGTCACTGAAAATAATGAAGCGTTCGGGCCTGCTTGCGATGAGGTCGGCAATTTCGGGGAGATCAACCATATCGGCGCGGTCTACCTCGATCAATCGCAAACCTTGTTTCGCAAACGCCTGCAATGATGCTTTCACGAGCGATGATTTTCCCGTGCCACGGGCGCCGGTAAGCAGGACGTTATTGGCTGGCCGGCCCATCACGAACTGGCGGGTGTTGGCTTCTATTCGTGCTTTTTGGTCGTCAATATCTTTGAGGTCACTGAGACGGATCACGTGCGGATGCGCAACACCAACGAGCGATCCGCGCCGTCCAAATATCGATTGCTTACGTCGCCAGCGATAGGCGATAAAGCGTTTCCAGTCCGGGGCCGTGTTGCTGGCGGACAAATGATGCTCAACACGCTCCAGCAATCCTTCCACGCGCTCAAGCACGAGATCCACTTTAGAAAACATCACGAACGGTAATCCGCGTTGATCTTCACGTAGTCGTAAGAGAAATCACATGTCCACACGGTCGCCGTCTGGACACCTCGGCCTAACTCAACCCGTACAAGGATTTCACTTTGCTTCATCACGGCGGACCCCAATTCTTCGCGATAGCTGGCCGCCCGCCCGCCGTTTTCGGCCACCAGCACATCGCCCAGAAAGAGTTTGATGAGATCGGTATCGAGATCGTTCACACCGGCATATCCAATAGCGGCGAGGATGCGGCCCAGATTCGGGTCACTGGCAAAAAATGCGGTCTTCACCAATGGCGAATTGGCAATCGCCTTGCCGATCTTCGTGCATTCGGCGCTGGTTTTGCCGCCCTGCACTTTCACGGTCATGAATTTTGTCGCGCCTTCGCCGTCGCGCACGATGGCCTGCGCGAGCGCAATCGCGACATCATTCACGGCAAGTTGCAATTTCACATACTCTGCCGTGCCCTCACCGTTGATCGGCGGGTTGCCTGCCTTGCCGGTCGCGATCAGGATCAATGAATCGTTGGTGGAGGTATCGCCGTCGATGGTGATGGCATTGAACGATATCGCTGCGGCAGTTTTCACCATGTCGGCAAGCACATCAGGGCCGACGACGGCATCGGTGGCGATAAAGCCCAGCATGGTCGCCATGTTGGGCTCAATCATGCCCGCACCCTTGGAGATGCCGGTAATGGTGACAGTGTGACCGTCGATATCGATCTGCCGTGAAACCGCTTTGGGCACGGTATCGGTGGTCATGATCGCGTGTGCGGCATCGAACCAGCCAGTGGGTGTGAGATTGGCCACACAATGCGGCACGCCCGCCAAAATTTTATCCATCGGCAGGTGTTCGAGAATCACGCCGGTGGAAAATGGCAACACCTGCTGGCGCGTGCAACCCAGCACTTTGGCAACTTCATCACAGGTCGTCTTGGCGTCGGCAAAACCGGTGGCACCGGTGCCTGCGTTGGCGCAGCCGGTATTGATCACCAGCGCGCGAATGTCAGCACCGCGCTTCAGGTGTTCACGACACACCAGTACCGGTGCGGCGCAGAAACGATTTTGGGTAAACACACCAGCGGCCAGTGAACCCGGTGCCAGTGAAATAACCAGCATATCCTTGCGATCAGGCTTCTTCACATGGGCTTTGGCATAGCCCAGCGTCACACCGTTGATTGGATGCAATGATTCCTGCGTGGGAAGCGTGTAATTGACAGGCATAAGAAGTTCACAATTCGGCGGAGGAGTCCGGCAAAATTATGGCACGGATCGCGACCAACCTCTGCCCTCAAAACCATGAAAACCACCTACACTGAAATTGCCCCGTTCATCACCAAAGACGGCTCTGTCATCCGTGAGTTGATGCACCCCGACACCCATGGCGCGAGCACCATGAGCTTTGCCGAGGCAATTGTCGAGGCGGGCGGCACCACGCTGATGCATCTTCACCCGCGCACTGAAGAGATTTATCACATCACAGGTGGTACAGGAACAATGCGGCTGGGAGAAACAGAATTCGCTATTCGCAGCGGCGACACTATCGTCATCCCGCCGGGCACAAGGCACAACGTGACCAACACTGGTGTTGAGCCGCTAAAAATTCTGTGTGCTTGTCATCCGGCGTATTCGGATGAAGATACCGAATTGCTCTAGCAAACAATAACGTCCATCGGTAACCGCCTTGGGATTGGGCACCAATTGTTTCAGCGAGAGTCAATTCACTCCGCCTCACGGATCAGTGATTTCCTAGAACGACCCGAGTGCAGCTACCTTTGCCAACAGCGCGGGCTTCTCCGATTCGGTCACATCGCGCCACACGACCATTAGATGTGGCTCACCAGTGTCAACAAAACCCGCGCGAAGGTCAACGTTGCGGGCCGTGGCATCGCCGACACTACCGAATATTGCGGCGCATGGGCCCAACATGTTGAAGGTGTTGCGCAAAATGTATTCCGCGAGGCTACCCACCTCGCGAATCCCTCTCACATGATCGCGCGGCATCCGCCGATAGGCCGCAGTATCTACACACATGCCACCGCACAAATACGTATTCTCGAAAGGCAAGTAATGCACATACGCAACTGCCGTGCGAAGGGCGGGACCTGATTCGTACAACGCAATGAAATGGCGCGGATAATCGGGGATTGGATGGTTGAATTTTTGTAGGAAAAGTTCTCCCGCGAAAGGGGCAGCATCATCAACTTCGACGACACTAATGAATGGGAGGAGCACGGACGAATGGTGCACCTCACATTCTTCCTTCCCTGCGAAGGAAATAGGCGGCTCTTTCTTGACCACTTGGGGAGTCGCCAAGTTTTGTTTCAACCATGAATTCAGTTTTTTCAACACAAGGAAAACTATAGCAGCATCACCGCATGCGCGGCGTCCAGTAAATGAAGTCCGCAGCAATGTGGCTCCCATGCGATCACGCATCACACGCGCACAACAACTCCATCCTGACCATGCCAGAACGCCTGCTTTTGAAAAAAAAGCGGCTTCCCGCCGAACACGTTACTAACGCAATCCTCTACATAGTCTTTCGTTGTGAACGTGGTGCCATAGGTTTCACCGTCGATGGACGGTGATTCACTGCTCGTGATGAAGTGCGTTCCGTCGGCATCGAATACAACCCCGCCTTCGTTGGCAACGGCCTGGTTATGCACGCTGAACACAAGTAAGCCGCCAGGTTTGACGGTTTGCTGAAGTGCACGCAGCCACGGTACCCACATGCGCGGCGGCAAATGCGTAAACATCGACAACACAAACACCAAGTCGTACTTTGCGGGCAGAACAAGCGTTTCAGGATCGTGCGACGATTCAAAACTTTCAACACCAAACTGCTCTAGCAAGAATTCAACGCTGCCGGGCATTACGTCGGTGCAGGTCACGCGCCCGGGCAAAACTTTCGCCAAGTGACGGGTGAAGCGGCCGAAACCGGCGGCAAATTCAAGTACACTGCCAGTCTTCAGTAATGGCTGGCCCACCGCTTCGAGCAACAGCATCAACTCCGACATCGTGCGCCAGCCGTCGGCAAGATATTCGCGAATCGGGTTTTTCGCAAGCTCATGATCGGCAAAAAAGCGAAAAATGTCGTCACGTGGATCGATCACACAGTTGACGTGCATCCACCGGCCATAGCGTTGTGGTGCCTGCATGCGCTCCAAGGCATTGTGTGCGATGAGATTGGCAGGATCGATAGCCATTACGTCGGCGAACAATCGCGCGGCTTCGGCAGGCTGTGTGGCCTCAAGCTCGTGGGCGCGGGTAAGCATTGACTCTTTAGTGTGCATGGCATTCATTCAGATTGAATTGGTCGCGTCTCGCAATATCGACTTTAGCTCGTCGCTCGATTTCCAATGATGCCCGCAAACGTATCGCGGTATCCACCATCTATTGGTATCGCGCATGACCGATGCTGGCTCGGTTGAAAAGGCGGCCTGCACGAACTGCCCGCCGCCTTCGCTGGCCTGCTGCGGCAGATATTGCCCAAGCAAATACGGGTTTGCGTGCCCGTAAGGGAACGCGAACAAGCCCACACCCGGATTCGGCGCAATACGCGCGATAAATTCGGCCGCAAATTTAATCTGTGCATCCGCATCGTCCAACGTATCGACACCTGCGAACGTACCCTTCAGCTGGTTTCGCTGGGCAATTTTCGGCAACGACTTGTGGCAGTGATCCCAACTGTGGTTGGCAATATATAAAAACCCGGACGCCACCGCTGATTGCCACCAGTTGTCGCTCATCCAATCCTTGCCGAGTATGCAAGTGCGATCCATGGTCTCGCGTGCGTCATGTGAGGCAATCACAAAAGAGGTTGCGTGTAGCGTCGGTTGCGCGTCGGGATTGGCAGCCTTGAAATCGCGCATGATATTCAACATGCCCCGCTGCAAACCGGCGGTCGGATGCAGCAAATCTTCATAGTCAAAATTAGTACCGTCGTCAAACGTGATGGCAACGATCTTTTCCGGCCAGACCGTCTTCGCCTCAACGAGTAGACGAACCACTTCCGTCACTGGCACAATTCGCCAACCGAGCGACGTGAGCAGCCGCAGATCCTCTCGAAATGCGACGTGATCGTTGCCGAGGTAATCGTTACCAGCGATGTTTAGCGCGTGGTAGGTGAGGATGGGGATGCTGGCCATGTTGCTATTTTAATGGTTCGTTCTGACTGGAACTGAAACACGAACTGATTCGCTTACGACCTAATGGCGCGATAGCTTCATTGTAAGCGTGGCCTGCGCGGCCTAGATCTCAATTTTAGCTGGCCATTTTTGCTGGAACTAACAGACCTCAAAAACCGCCGGAGGCGGCGCGTACGATGGGTGTTCGGTGCGTTGCACCTCGAACCGGCTGGCTGTCTGCACGCAAGGCAAAGTTGAAGGGGCTACTGCCTAAGGCGTGGTGGCTCCGATTTGCGCGCAGGAATCCAGATGCCGGTGCGAATAGTGCTCGCTAGAATGGCCCAATTCTAGTGACATCGTCTATCCACGTTTGCTGCTCTGCTACAGACAAATTCTGCATCCATTTCACCAACAAATGCGGATGATCAGTCTGAACATACCCTGCCCGTAAATCGACGCGTAACGCTTTCAGCTCGCCACAATAACCGAAGTTCGCCACACAATCGGTCAGTTGCGCGATCCCAGTTTCCATCAAGATTTGCGCAATTCCACCACGTGCGCTGCATTCTGCAAAATGCGCTTTTTCCAGACGGCGATAGAAGTTTTTCCGAACCGCGAGCCCGCCGCCAAGATAAACGTCTTTGTATTTAACCCAGTTGCCGAAGCCGACACATTCTGCGCTGCCGTCCGGCCACGTATAGATGGCAACATATTGCCGCCAATCTTCGGGCTGAATCTGGGTTTCAAGAATGCGATACGCCACCGGCACCGGGAACGTACTGTTGAACGATTCCTGAAACAGCGCGCTTGCGTGGCGGGCGGCGTCTTTGGTTTCGAATACTTTCAGGGCGTCGTTGAATGCGATCATGTGAATTATTAAAACTCTGATATGTATTGACCTGTCAAATGTATCTGATTTGGTTGATGTTTTCCTGTTTGTATTGTTGAAGCAATGTGCTGAACGCAGAGCGGGCGGC
>JAYURJ010000064.1:0-16447 GCA_043756275.1 Betaproteobacteria bacterium
GAGCGATATTCCGATGTCTGATATCAGCGTGGACACGGTGTGGGAAGCGGTTGCTGCGGCGTTGCGGGGTGAAGCTTCCAGGTTGCCAGGGATGGCGGCAATTGGGGTTTAGGTTCTCGAATACCAATTCAATCTTTAATCAGCATTATTTTTCGGGCCGCACGCGAAAAATTGCCGTTGCCCGTCGTGCTACGAAATCGCCAACAACTCGTTCAATGCCGCCGTCACCCGCGCCACCGGCAACTGCGTCAGGCACTCGCTCACTTTGGAGCCGCCACAACCATCATTGCCGCAAGGCCGACAGCTGTGGCGCGCTTCGGTCGAGGCAACGATGCGATGCACAACACCCCACGGCCCCCAGTGCGCCTCACCCGATGGCCCGAACAGCGCCACCGTCGGCGTCTGCATCGCGGCGGCCATATGCATCGGTGCCGAATCAACGCCCACGAACGCGCGGGCATGCGCGGTGAGCGCGGCGAGCTCTTTTAACGATAGCGACCCGGTCAGATCCACCACGGGCGCTTTCAGCAAGCTCTTGATCTCGGCGATCATATTGCGCTCATCGGGCGCGGGCGCCGCAGTGAGCACCACCCGTTCGCCATTTTTGCCCAACTCAAGAATCAGCTCGGCGAAATTTTTTGGTGGCCAGGTTTTAAAAAACCAGCGCGACGTAGGATGAATATGGATGAAGCGTTTGTGCTCGATGCCGTGCAGCGTCATCAACGCCTGCACTTTCTTTTCTGCCGCCTCACCGGGAACCAGCACCAGCTTTTTTTCACCTTCATTTGGATAAATGCCAAGGCGACGTAGCGCATCTAGGTTGGATTCAACGGTATGACGAAATGTCGCGCGCGGTGACGGAAAGGTATGGGTGAAGCTGCTTTTCCATAAATACGAATCGCGGCCCTCGTTGATGCCCTGCGCACGCTGCGCGACCGAATAGCGCGGCCTGAGCAGGCGTGTGAGCCACGCGCCGCGCGGGTGTTCGGTGAGGTGAATCAACAAGTCGTAATGCCTTGCACGCAGCGCGCGCAGTAATTTCAATTCCGCAGCGGTCTGCCGGAACACGCCCTGACGTTTCCATTCGCGGTCGATGCAATGCACTTCGCTGATCGCCGGATGTTCACTGAGCATTTCCCGCGTGTCCTGATAAACCAGCACATCAACGTCGATATGCGGGGCGTGATTTTTCAGCACCTGAATCACCGGGGAGGTAAGCAGCACATCGCCGTGGTGGCGCAGCTTCACCACCAGCGCACGCCGAACTTGTTTCAAATCAATCGCGTCTGGGACCATGTATTGAAGATAGCAGAATTACCATGCATGGTGAGCGTGGCGGCGGCAATGAACAACAAACACTACCGAGCTTTCTCATGCTTCAAGCTACCCGCAAAAGCAAGGAAAAGCACAGCAGTCGGATTGGGCACGTTAGCGAGATATGCCAGATTCAGCGGTGCCGCCAGTTGCGATGCTTCCCTGGGTCGAAAGTAGGTGACGTTTTCCGTATGGATGCCGCGCATCGATTCGGGTACTGCAGACACGCCGACCCCGGCGGCCACGAGTGCGACATTTGACAACATGTTTTCAACCTCAGCCGCGATTTGCGGAATAAACCCGGCGCGATGACACGCGGCAATCAAGTCTGCATACATGCCGGCCGCACCATGACGCCGCGTCAGAATAAACGGCTCATCCTTGAGCGCCAGTAGCGATAGCGTCGCCAGTTTTTCGCTGCTTCGTTTATGAGTGGCGCGTGCGAGCGGATGTATCGCGGGCAACGCCAGCAGCATCTGCTCCATCGTCAGGATATGAAAGCTGATGCCGTCCGGTCGGGACACGGGCGTACGCAATAGGCCCACATCGAGCGTGCCACTAGCCACCGACTCGATCAGTCTGGCGGCACTGCCCTCCTGGAATTCAAGCTCAATATCCGGATAGGCCCGCCGAAAGCCGCTGATCAAGCGAGGTGCCAGCCGATGGGTGATGGTCGAGGTGGTAAATCCGAGGGAGAGTTTGCCGGTCCTGCCGTGCGCGGCGCTGCTCGCGCGCTGACTCGCGCGCTCGACGCTGGCCAGAATGGCGCGCGCCTCGTTGAAGAACACTTCGCCACCTACCGTCAGCTCGACCCCTTTCGGTATTCGCCGAAATAAACTGAATCCGATCTCATGCTCCAGCGCCTTGATCTGCTGGCTGAGCGGCGGTTGTTGAATACCGAGTTGCTCAGCGGCCCGGGTAAATGTTTTGGCTTCGGCAACAGCGATAAAGTAACGCAAGTGTCGCAATTCCACTTTGCTCTCCCGATGCTGCCATATTTATAAAGTATCGATAGTACGATTTTAATATATTTTACAAGCAGTTCATCGGTTGGTAGTCTTGCGCACAACACCTGTGCCTATAAAAATTACGCGATTAGTGTTGCGCGGAATCAGTCAACGGAGATTTGCCTAATGAACAAGAAACTGATCGCACTGGCCATCGCCAGCGCCACTTTTGCGCCTGCCGTGATGGCACAAACTGCCAACCCCGTCACGCTTTACGGCCGCGTGTGGCTGATGGTCAACAGCGTAAAGGCCGACGGCGGCGCGACGCCGCTATCGACGCGGACCACGGTCAACGATGGCTCATCTTTGATCGGTTTTCGCGGAACCGAGGATTTGGGTGGCGGGCTGAAGGCGTTCTTTCAGCTTGAGTCCGCCGTGAATCCCGATGAGGGCGGCGGCACCTTTGGCAGTCGCAATAGCGGGGTCGGGCTGATCGGCAGTTTTGGCACGGTCATGCTGGGTAGATGGGACAGCCCGTTCAAGTTGTCGGCAATTTTCGTCGATCCTGCAGCACAGGTGACGATCGCCAACCAATTGTCGGTCATTAACGCGGGTAATTTCAATCGGCGCGAAAACAACACGGTTCAGTACTGGTCGCCAAATCTCAACGGCTTTTCCGCGCGCGTGATGTACGGCGCGAACGAAGCAAGAACGGCGACGGCGAATCCGTCAAACGTGAGTGTCAGTGTTGACTACGCACAAGGCCCGTTCAGAATCAATTATGCGAACGAAAAACACAAAGACCAGCGCGGTGCGACGGTAACTGCCGGGGTAACGGAAAGAGGACAAAACCTCGCGGGCACCTTTGTGATCGGGCCGGTAAAGATTGGTTTGTTGACCCAGAAATTCAAATCAACCGGTCGCACTGACCGCAAGGCGTATGAGGCGGCGGTTACCTATACGGCGGGCAAGAATCGTTTCTTCGTGAACATTGGGCAGAATAAAAATGGTGCGGTATCAACCGCGCTCCAGCCGGAAAGCAAACTTGCCGCAGTTGGCTATAACTACGACTTCTCGAAGAGAACGACATTCATGATGCGCTATGCGTCTTTGAAGAATAACGCCGCTTCAAGCGCCGCGCTTAGCGGCTCGGACTTGCCGACATTTGCGGTCAACAATGATCCGAAAGGCTTCGGTGCCGGTCTACGGCATACGTTTTAGTCAGCTTCGGTCAGCCCTGCAATCTTCGGAGGCAAGTCATTCATGAAAACTACTCACCTTGGACTGCTGTGTATATTCTCGGTAAGCGTGGTGGCCCATGCCGCTGATATCGGACAGACCGCGTGCCGCACGACTGCGGAATGTCAGGCGGAGGCCGACAAATTACGTGGCGGCTCGTCGAAGGATGCGACCAGTGCGCGGGCCAAGGCGCACGACCAGTTTTACTGGCTTGGCCGCATCAACATGGCAACGACGGTGATGACGGTTGAAGAGGGTGTCGTACCACGGCAGCTTGCCCGGCAAATCGCGGAGGGGGTGGCCCATTCGATCGCGCAGGCTGAACAGCCTGGGGGGAAACGCCCCACCGACGTTTTGCAGATTGAGAAAATCATTTCCGATAAGGCCGGACCGGAGGCGACCCTGATTCACGCCGGGCGGAGCCGTCAGGACATGCTGGCATCGGTTCGTACGATGCGGTTGCGCGATGAAGTGCTCGACACGGCCGGAGCCTTGCTGGCGGTCCGGCAGGATTTGCTTGACATTGCCGCCCGGAATGTCGAGACCTTTATCCCGGCGTATACCAATGGCGTTCAGGCGCAGCCGATCACTTATGCGCACTACCTGCTCGCCTTCGCGGATTCATTTGGCCGCGACAGCCAACGCTTCCGGGATTTGTATCCTCGCCTGAACCTGAGCCCAATGGGTACTTCCGTGTTGGCCAATTCCGCATGGCCGCTCAACCGAAATCGCCTATCTGATCTTCTCGGCTTTGACCGACTCGTTGTCAATTCGTATGACGCCGGGCAAGTCATTACCTATGACGTGCCCATCGAGGCGGCCGGGATCGCCAGCTCCATGGCCATTCGCGTTGGCGCGATGATGGTGGACGTGCACACCCAGTACCATCAGACCCGACCTTGGCTGCTGCTGGGTGCCGGCACCACCTACACCAGCAGTGCGATGCCACAAAAACAGAACCCTGGCGTAATCATGGGGGTGCGCAGCAAGGCATCCGATGTCATCGCGGCGGCAAACTGGGTGACCATGCGCGCGCACAATGTGTCCCCAGGGATGGTCGATTACAAAAATGCCTGGGAAACGCCGCGCACCTTTGTGCTGACCGTTGAAATGCTCAATCAGTTTGCGTCAGTGCTGAAGGCGCTGCAAATCGATCCAAAGCGCGCATTGGAAGAGTTGAACGGTGACTGGACCACATCAAGCGAGCTGGCTGATACCTTGCAGCGCGTAAACCAGATTCCGTTTCGGGTCGGGCACCACTTCGTCAGCGAATTGGTCACCTACGCCAAGGCAAACAACTTGAAGCCCGGCGAGTTTCCGTATTCGCAGGCGGTTCAGCTTTACACAACGGCGCTGAGCAAATTCAACATTCCGCCATCGACGTTTCCACTGGACGAAAAAGCGTTCAAGGCAACGCTGTCTGCTGAAAACATGGTGCGAACGCGGGTCGGCATCGGCGGGCCGCAGCCTGCAGAGGTCAAGCGCATGTTGGGCCTTGCGAATGAAGCATTGGCAGCCGATAAAGCATGGCTTACCGAGCGAAATGCGAAGCTGATAGATGCACAGGCGAAACTCAACCAGGCCTTTCAAAAACTGCGCGGCGACTAGTAGTCCGTTTTATCAAAACGGACTACTAGGGTCAACGTAATGGTGGGCCATTTTTGATCGTCAAACCAAAATCTATGCACTTGCGCTCGACCCGGGCGCGCGTTGGCCCTTCCTGCCTAAAGACGAATTGCAGAAACACGAACTGGATAAACAGCCCGAGCCGCTCAAGCCGACTCCCGTCCCCGATGCCGGGGCCGGCGACAAGGGCCAAGTTGCACACGTGTGCGTTACACCGGAAGCTGCTTGGTGTCAGCAGTGCAAACCCGCGCTTGGTAAACACGCCACAGCCATAGCACCGCTATGGCGCGAATTTGCAACGTCGCAATGGGGCATACCAAGCGGCTGAATCAAGGACACACACTGCTGCCGTGACGGTCAAACCTTGATGAGTCCCCCGGCAAAGCCGGGGCTTACCGCACAAATTAAACGTAAAATAAGCATTGGCGAGGGTTTTCACGCGTTTTGTTCCTGTGCGCCCCGCCGACTATTGAGTTTGCATTTGCGCCAGCAGCCCGTTCCATTTTCTGAAATATTTGTTTTCCTTGTCGAGGTTTGAAATGCGTTTCTGTTCCCAGCATGCGCTTAGCGTAGCGCTTCTTTCCGGCTGTCTCACTCCAGCATGGGCAGCACCGGCTGAACCCGATGTCGCGGTCGTGCGCTCGGCCTTGATCCCCAAACGTGAAGTTGCGGCGGATGCGTTCCTGAAGGCAAACCCAAACTGGGACGGTCGCGGTGTCGTGATCGGCATATTTGACACTGGCGTGGATCCGGCAGCTGCCGGGCTGTCGACCACGTCAACCGGCGAGCGCAAGATCATTGACATCATCGACGCATCCGGCTCTGGTGACGTGGACACCGGCACACGGCGCAAAGCCGATGCCAGCGGAAAGCTGATCGGGCTAAGTGGCCGAATACTCACTTTGCCTGTCGATTTGATCAACCCCACGGGTGAATTCCACCTCGGGCTTAAATCGGCCCATGAGTTGTTCTACGATACCGTCCTGAAACGCGTGATCGAACGCCGCGCCGCCCAACGTGCGGCCGCTGCCTCGGTGCGTTTGGCCGCGCGCGACCGTAGCGAGGAAGCCGCCAAACTCAAAGCCGCACGTGCCAAGGCGCCCGATGAGCGCAACCGCAGCGAACGCGACCTCATTGCCCGCGACGTGACATTGACCACAGTGGAAGACGACAAGCTGTCGGACGGCACTGGTCCACTCTACGACTGCATCGTCTGGCACGACGGCAACACCTGGCTGGTGCTGGTGGATACCGACGAAGATGCGGACCTCGGCAACGAAAAAATACTGCGCCCGTATGGCGTTGCCGGTGAGTACGGCGCGTTTGGCGACGTCACCCACGCCACCTTCGGCGTGCAGGTGTATGAAAACGGCGACTTGCTGTCGATCGTCACCGTCGGCGGCGCGCACGGCACCCACGTGGCCTCCATCGCGGCCGGTTATTCGGCCAACGAGCCGGCCCGCAACGGCATCGCCCCCGGCGCACGCATCATCTCGATCAAGGTGGGCGATATTCGCACGGGAGGTAGTTCCTACGGCACAAGTGAATTGCGTGCATCGGCGCTCGCCGCGCAACATCGCGTCGATATCGTCAACGCCAGCTGGGGCGGCCGATCGACATTTCAGGACGGTCGCAACAGCAACAGCCGCATCTACGACATGCTGATGGAGCGCTACGACATGCTCGCGGTCCTGTCTGCCGGCAACAATGGGCCGGCATTGGGTACAGCGGGCTCCGCAGGCGCTGAAGCCGGCCGGGTCCTCGGTGTGGGTGCCTATATGTCGCCAGAAATGGGCCAGGTGCTCTACAACACGCTGGAGCGAAGTGCCGACGCGGCACAACAGTTCAGTAGCC
This sequence comes from Betaproteobacteria bacterium, assembly GCA_043756275.1. Classification (GTDB taxonomy): domain Bacteria; phylum Pseudomonadota; class Gammaproteobacteria; order Burkholderiales; family Usitatibacteraceae; genus UKL13-2. The sequence goes on from JAYURJ010000064.1 coordinate 6,981, forward strand.
GCGGCCCCACCAAAGACGGTGATTTTGGGGTGGACGTGATGGCACCCGGCGCTGCCTATGCCTCGCTCTCGGCAGAAACCCGGCAAAACTCGGAAATGTACAACGGCACGTCGATGGCGTCGCCCTCGGCTGCGGGCGTAGCGGCATTGGTGTTGAGTGCCGCAAGGCAAAAGAAGCTCGATGCCAATCCAGCATTGTTGCGTTCCGCATTGATCCTCGGTGCCACGGCGCTGCCCAAAGAGGAAATATTTACGCGCGGTTCAGGACTCGTCAATGCCCCGGGTGCCTGGAAAAAACTCAACGAGTTGCAAGGCATTAGTGCGTTCAGCGGCTTTTATGATTTCGAAGTGGATCAGGGCACGTTTACCAGCAAGGGACGCGGTTTTATGCTGCGCGAATCTGTCACCGAGGCGCGCCGCCGGATTGCGGTCAAGATCACGCCGGCCTGGACCGAATCGACCCCGGTCGCTGCCCGCACCCGCTTCGAGACCGACCTGATTCTTAAGCCGTCGGTTCCATGGATCAAGGCACCATCATCGATACATATGACCAACGGCCCCCGCACCATCAGCCTGATCATGGATGTGCCGCTTGTTCGCGCCGGTGACATTGGCTCACTCCACGTCGCCCAGGTCGATGCCCTGATAGCGTCAAAGCCTGCGCTCGGCCCGGTATTCTCCATCCCGGTCACCATCATCCAGCCCGCACCGGCGAGCGCTTTTACGAAACACAAACTGGAAACATCGCTGAGCTTCAAACCGTCGTCCACACAACGGTTGTTCGTCAAGGCCCCCGCCAATGCGACGGTGCTGCGCATCTGGGTCAAGCACCAATCGAAGGACTCCCTGGCCCGTCGCTTCAACGTTCAGGCTGTGGCATATTCCGCACAACGCGGCATAGCGGACATGGAAACCGTCCGCAACTTGAATCTGGAGCCGGGTGCGGAGCAGACATTTGACCTGCGACTGAAATCAGGTAGCGTTGCCGAAATTGCCTACACGCTGCATTTTGCTGCGGTGGGCGAGGCGGCGCTACAGACCCGCCTGGAATGGATTGGCGCGGGACTGACGGACTCACCCGTGGTCATGGCGGCCAGCTCGGGATGGGGCACGGTGGAAATCAATCCGCTCGCCGACCGCAGCGTCAAAGTAGAAGCGAAGATTGATCGCGCTGTGCACGCATTTTTGCCTGACACCACCTCAGCGCTCAAAATGGATGAACGTGCACAATTGCCCGCCTCGGCGTTGACCCCCGGGCCCGCCAGAACCCACCTGTTGCGCCAGCGGTTTACCCTCGACTTCAAAGAGCCACTCACTGCCCATATCCTTCCGGCACAAGACTACGATTTGGGTGATGCTGTCGGTGGCGGGCGCGTGACCCTGATGCATGAATCCGGGGAAATCTTGTTCGATTCTCTCGGTTCCACAAATTTCACGCGGCCGGCGGTTAAGTTTCCCAAAGGCAAAACCACCGGCATTCGTGAATTCACGGCCCCCGAAAGTGAGCTGTTGACCACCGTCACCACTGTGCCGCTGCGCCTTTCCGAGGTGCTCAAGACGCCGCGCCCACTACCGGTAAGGACGAATCTGCGCGATCGGTTCTTTGGCAAAGACATCACGGCGCTGGAGCTCAAAGCCGATCGCGAGGAAGAAATATACCTGCAGGACAAAGTGATTGACGACCTCGCCAAACAAGAAACGAAGCCTACACATTTCACCGGCGAGATTATCCTGCGCGATACCGAGAACCGCGAAATTGGTAAACAGCCGATCCTTTACTTTGCCGGTGCATCGCCTGCCAAAGTCACCAATGCTGACCCGAAGGCAAAACCCATCAAAGACGAACGCACGGAAGTGGAAAAACACGCTGACGCTCAATTCGATAGCCGCCTCGCGTTTGTGCGCGAGCAGCGCGGTACGAACGATGCCGCAACCAAAGTGCGCCGGGCTGAAGTACTCGCGGCTTTGCGCGCAGAACGCCCTTTGGATGCAGCACCGGTGTTTGAGCAGGCACTGGATGCGGCGCTCGCGGCCGGTCTGGCTGGCGATAGCTGGCCCAAGGCCAAGCCCGTTGCAGACAGCGACACCACCAAGGGAAAGGACGAGGAAGCGGTCAACCCCCCTGCGCCCGTCATCATCCCTGCATCAGTTGCGCCGGTCATTGCGCTGCTGGACGATGCCCGCAAACTCGCCAAACCGGACGCGGTGGCACAGTACTTTGGCGCGCCGCCAGCCAGCGTGACCGGTGACCTCGCTGCGCGCCCCGCACAGGAGCGCGAGAAAAAGCGCATGACGACCCAACGTGAGACGCTGGCGAAGATCGAGCGCTTGCGTGCCGATGTGCTGCGTGCGACCGGCCAATGGGATGCGGCCTGGCAGGCGTTCGCGCAGATCAAGCGCTGGGAAGCCGAACCGGCCGACAAACAGACCCGCGCCATTGAAGCGGCGATGCTGGAGCAAAACGGTCACCTGGGCCTTGCGCTGGAGGTTCTCAATGCAAGACTGAAGGACGAACCTGCCGACGCGAAGCTGCGTACACAGCGGCTGACACTGTATGAAAAACTCGGCTGGACAGTAATGGCTGCGCGCGAGAAAGTGCATTTGGCACGGTTGGCACAGCAGAGAAAAGTGGCCGGAAAGCTTTGACGGAACGGCTCCTGCCTGCCACCCGTTCAGCCAGGAATCCAGGTTGAATGCCGCCAGACTGGCAACTAGGCACTAGCACTGGCGAGGCTTCCAGAGCATTATTGCCCGGGAAGCCTCACCAATTGGCGATCTACGTATTTTTAACTCAATAAATTAAAACCCAACCAGCTTCACATTCAAAAATACCGCCCGCTCTGGCTGGTTATAGCCGCGTGCTGATTCATATTGCCGGTCTGCGATATTTTTTGCGCTCAATTCAACAGCCCATAGCTTGTTCACCTGATAACTGAGCCGCGCATTCATCACCGCGTAGCCGCCCATTCGTGAGCTCGCCGACTCTGTTGCCGAATCGTAACGTCGTCCACTTCCAACTACATCACCGCCGATTTGCCATTGGCCGATAGTACGCTCAAGGGTAAGGCTGCCGAACAGTTTTGCGCGCGAACGCAATTGCAGCCCGGTATCTGCGTCGATCGGCTTTTGCGATGTCAATGACGCTTTGATGCCGATACCGGCGAGCGCCGATTCACCGGACAGCTCCCAACCCTTGACGCGCGCCTTGCGAATATTCATGGGTGTGAAGGTGACAAAATCGAACGCGATCAGGTCTTCAATGCGATTGTCGAAGCGCACCAGTGATGCGCGCACCGCAGCACTATTCCAACGCGCACCGATTTCGGCCTGCTCGCTGCGCTCGGGTTTCAGGTCAGGATTTGAAAATCCGGGAAAGTAAAGATCATTGAACGATGGCGCGCGGAAGGCGCGACCTGCGCGCGCGTACACGAGCAGGGCCGGCATCAATTGCACGCCGTAAGCGATGCTGCCGGTATTGCGGCGGCCAAATTGATCTTCCTCGTCACGACGCAACGAGAAATCCAGTTGTTGTTCGCCCGATGGTCCGAAGCGCTCAAGATAACCGCCGAACAGCGATCCGGTTTTGCGTTTCTTTTTGTCGTAGCTGGTGGTTGACGAAACATCTTCTTCGCGCCACTCGGCACCGGCGCTGGTACTGCCGCTGGCGGTCTTGAATTCGTTGATCCACACCGCCTGATTTTGCTCGGTCTTGAACGACCCCGGAAACGATGATGTGACGCGGCTGTCATCGGTGGTTCGGCCGATATTCAAACGCGATGTCCAGTTGGTCATGATTTGATTTACCGAGGAAACACCGATGCCCGTCAGAGTCTGCCGGTTGCGTGCGTCGTCGTCCGGACCGTTGTCGAAATGCACGGTTCCGCGCGATTGCCAGGCCTTCAGCGAAATCGTTTCCCCCTGCCAAAGCGTATGGGAAATATTGACGCTGGCATTGCTGTTTTTGTACGGATCGCGGTCCGGGTCAAACGTGAAACTGCCCGCATCGGCATTGGTGGCGGATCGTGCACGGATTTGCGCATAACCGGCGTTGAGTGTGACCGCCGTTTTGTTTTCGATGGCCGTAAAGCCGACGTTGACGGCAGTTGCCCCATCGCTGCCGACACCGATATTGGCTTGCAGACGTGGGCGATCAAGATTGCGCGTAAAAATCTGAATCACGCCGCCAATCGCGTCGGAACCATAAAGGCTCGACAGCGGCCCCTTGACGATTTCGATGCGCTCGATCAGATCGAGGGCAATATTTTCAAACGCCGACGCGCCGGAAGTTGCCGACCCCAGGCGCAAACCATCGACCAGCACCAAGGTGTGCTGCGCGTTGGCACCGCGAATGAATACGCCTGCCGGTTGGCCTGCACCGCCGGTGGCGCGAATTTCGACGCCGGCTTTGCGCTGCAAAAGTTCAGCGAGTGTCGCGGTGCCTGCCGCGTCAATCTCCTCACGGGTGATGACGCTGATGGTGGCGAGGGTGTCGCCTATTGGTTGCGGCGTGCGTGCCGAGGTGATAACAAGTTGCTCCACCCGTGCTGGAGTTTGTGCGTATGTTTGTGCACCTGCGACGGGTGAAACGGTGAGGGAAGACAGGATAATAAGTTTAAGTTTGTTGGCTCTCATGGGATTTCTGGATTGGATGCAGCGAGCGTCCCCGCAAGCTGCGTGATTCTTCATGCAAGGCGCTAAACAGTTATCCTGAACATCACCTTTGCACACCGACCAGCGTGATGCACTAAGGCACTGAGTGCGTCACGCTGATGCCCTAGGCCGGTATCCGGACTGATGGTGTGCAGTTAAAGAATCTTCTGCGCCTGTCGTCACCTTCCCAGAGGCTTGCGCGTTGCTTACGCGACGCGCGATGCATCCAGTGGCATATCGACGACAAGTGAACCAATCACCGTTGCGGGGGCAGTGCCTGATCATTTTTCTACAGGCTTCCCGTTTAACTTCAGCGAAATTTGCGCGAACACTGAAGCACCTCAAGCAAACGGATTGTACGCGACTGCTGAAAGGCGTGGATCAGGTGTCTCAGGTACCTCATTCCAATTTGCGATAGAAACGCCAACAATCAACACCCGTTCGTGGTGAGCCTGTCGAACCATGTAGACCCTTCGACAAGCTCAGGGCGAACGGCCAAAAAATAACTAATGGCGTTTCTATCGCAAATTGGAATCAGGTACGTCTGCGTTTCAACCATTCGAGCGCGTCGGCGGCAGGAAGCGGTCGTGCGATGTGATAACCCTGCAAAAAATCACACTGGTGTTCCTCAAGAAAATACGCCTGCTCTTGTGTCTCAACACCTTCTGCAACTACCTTAAGGTTAAGACTCGCCGCCAGATTGATGATGGCGACAGTAATCGCGACATCATCATCGTCACGCGGAATATCGCGAACGAATGACCGATCAATTTTTACCTTGTCGATCGGATAGCGTTTTAAATAGGAAAGTGATGAATAGCCGGTGCCGAAATCGTCCACGGCGAGCGACACACCGAGATCCTTCAGGCGGCCAAGGGTCTTGGTCATCGCATTGACATCCTCCAGAAACAAACTCTCGGTGAGTTCAAGCTCGATCATGTCGCCAGATACGCCATGCTCTTTCAAGCGCGCGGCGATATCCTCAACCAGATCTTTTTGCTTGAACTGAACGGCCGAAAGATTGATCGCAATCGGAATCGGCATGCCGATATCAGCCCATTCGCGTGCCTGCCGGATCGCTTCGTTAATGACCCAGCGGCCAATCGGCATGATCAAGCCGCGATGTTCTGCCACGGAAATAAATTGATCCGGCCCCAGCAAGCCGAGTTCCGGATGCTTCCAGCGAATCAACGCTTCCACGGCCGTCGGCTGTCCGGTGTTGGTGCGTATCTCCGGCTGATAATGCAATGTGAATTCGAGCTCCTTGATGGCCTTGCGAATACCGGACTCAAGCGCCAGCGCCTGAAACGCCTGCCGGTTTAGGCTTGGCTGAAAGAATTGCCAGTTGTTGCGACCGCGTTCTTTGGCCAGATACATTGCGGCATCGGCATTGCGGATCAGTGAATCGGGTGTCTCGCCGTCGCGTGGGAACACGCTGACCCCGATGGACGCCGAGACCGAGAGGATTTGGTCCTCAAGCGAAAAGGGTTCGCTGATCGCCTCGGAAATTTTTTCGGCGACGGGCGCGATGTCCTCGGCGTTGGTGAGATCGGCCAGGACAACCAGAAATTCGTCACCGCCGAGACGGCCAACCAGATCGACACTGCGCAGACTCGATTGCAATCGCGATGCCACCCGCTTCAATAATTCATCGCCCGCGTAATGTCCCAGCGAATCATTGATGGTTTTGAAATTATCGAGATCGATAAACATGATCCCGACTTCGGTGCGATTGCGGCGCGCACTGGCGAGCATGATCTGGATACGATCAAGCAGCAGCGCGCGGTTGGGAAGGTGCGTCAAAATATCGTGATGCGCCAAAAACTGAATGCGCGCCTCGGCCTGCTTGCGGTCGCTGATGTCACGAATGACGGTCATGCGATGGGTGACACCGGCGTAAACAAGATCCTTGCCCACCAGCTCGACGGCGAACCTGCTGCCGTCATCACGAATCAGCGTGATCTCGTAAGGCCGCTCAAATCCCGCGCGGATATTGCTCACGACCGTTTCAAGATCCTCGGGCGCAATGAAATCCTGATTGCGCCGCCCGATCAACTCCGCATGCGTTAGACGCATCATCCGCGCGGCGGCTTCGTTGCAATCGACGATGATGCCGGCCTCGATAAACACAATGCCCTCGTTGGTCGATGCGGCGAATTTTTGCAACCGCTCTTCGCTGTCGCGGATCGCTTTTTCAGCTTCGTGCTGTCTGGTCACATCGTTGATCAGCACATACGCGGCCAATGTGGCCCCGGTGGCATCGACATGCGGAATCAACGTCACTTCAAGGGTGCGCTCACTGCCATCGGGCAGGCGATTTTGCCGTTCATAGCGAACGGTCTCGCCTTGCATCGCCCGCTGCACATAAGGTCCGATAACTGCAAACGCATCCGGCCCGATGATTTCCGACACGGTCTTGCCGACGATGGAGTATTCGTCCAGCCCAAAATTTTGTGCATATGCCTTGTTGGCAAACAGGCAGCGGGAATCGTCGCCAACGAAATAGGCGACCAGCGAGGGCAAACTATCGGCAAGTAACCTCAGCAATTGCGAGGGACTGGCGTTGTTAGCGGGCGACTCCGGGGGGACGTGCGGTGACGACATAGGCCTTCGTGTGTTGGCGTTGTTTTTTGCGGTTGCCAATCACTATAGGATTGAACGGGAAGCGCGTAAAGATAAAACGCGCCGTGAATGTCCACCAAACGCCACCCCAACATTGACCTGACAGACCAGAATTTACGCAAGGTCACAAATTTGAAAAAACCTTCAAATTCTCGCCTTAATCATTGACGTAACAGGGGTTTTTCGTTAAATTCCAACGCATGGAACAAGACCTTCAGCGCTTTGAAGACAAGCTCAATCATTTCGTCACGCTGTTTCACCGACTGCGGTCGGAGAACAATGAATTGCGTCAAAGCGTGGCGAGTAAATCCGACGAAGTCAAACGGCTCGCCGAGAAACTCGATCAGGCCAAAACGCGAATCGAAGCCTTGATCGCGCAGCTCCCGGATAGTGAAGGTGAACGTCGATGAGTGCCGCCAAGGATGCCAAGGAAACGAAAGACCCCAAAGGCGTAACCATCACCGTGATGGGTCGGGAATTCCGTGTCGCCGCCCCTGAAGGCGAAGAGCGCCAATTGTTGGAGTCGGTCGATTTTCTCAACAAAAAAATGCGCGAAGTTCGCGATACCGGCAAAGTCGTTGGCAATGAGCGCATCGCCATCATGGCCGCCCTCAATATCGCCCACGAACATATGCAAAAACCCGACGGGCGGGCCGCTAAATCGGCCACTGTCCCTGTAGATGCTGACATCGACACCACGCGCCGTCGCATCAACGGGTTCGAAGACATCATTGAAAAAGCGATTTCGGATCAGGAAAAGCTTTTCTAACGCGCGCCCGAAACAAAGCGCTATGATGTCCCTGTTGCATGGCGTTTCAGCGTTCGCTTAGGTCTTACATCCTTTGAGCCTTAGACTGTTAGTCGATGGACGCTTGCCCAAGTGGTGCTGGTGTGCGCGTCCTACGCGGACGTGCCTGAAGGCATCCGGTGAGCGACCGCCTTGAACCCTGGTTCAAGAGTGCGGGCCTAAGCGAACACTCAAGCGCCATGCCATCGTGCTGATCCACGCCGGCCGCACCCCCTGAGTCAAATCCTGACAGCGAAATCATGGCCCACTGGTTAATGAAGTCCGAACCGGAAGAGTTTTCCATTGACGATCTCGTCAGTGCCAAGAATCAAACCGTGCCGTGGTTCGGCGTGCGTAACTATCTGGCGCGAAATTTCATGCGTGACCAGATGAAGGTTGGCGACGAAGTGTTGTTCTATCATTCGTCGTGCCGTGAGCCGGGCATCGCAGGACTTGCCAAGGTCGCCAGCGCCGCGTATCCGGACGACACGCAGTGGGACAAAAAAGGCAAATACTTTGATCCAAAAGCCACTCGCGAAACACCGCGCTGGATGCTGGTGGATGTGAAACTGGTGAAAAAAACACGTCTGCTGTCGCTGGCCGACATGCGCGAACAACCATCACTGGCAGACATGATCACGCTGCAACGCGGCAACCGGCTATCGATTACGCCGGTGAAACCAGCGGAATTGAAATCGGTGTTGAAACTGCTGGGGGAGAAGTTTTGACCCTGCTCGACGCGCTCGCTCGTCGACCAATATGATTCGCGGCCTGATCATCCTGCTCTGTTTCCAGGGTGCTGGTGAAATCGTTTCGCGACTGTTCTCGCTGCCTGTTCCCGGACCCGTCATCGGCCTGGTGTTGCTGTTGGTCTTCCTGATCCAGCGCGGCAAAGTCGATCCACCAATCGACACCGTCGCATCGGCGCTGGTGAAAAATCTCGGTGTGCTGTTCGTTCCCGCAGCCGTCGGTGTGGTGCTGTTCCTGCCACAATTAAAAGCCAATTTCTGGGCCATCAGCATTGCGTTGACCGTGAGCGTGACTGCCACGATTGCTGTGAGCGCAGCGGTTCTTCGCTTCTGGCCGGCAAAAGGCAAGGCAAAAAAGGCGGAGCGATGAACCCCGCCCTGCCCATCGCCGAAATCTGGGTCTATCTTGCTGGCAGCCCACTTTTTGCGCTGCTGCTCACACTCGCGGCATATGAAGTCGGCGTCACCATTTATGAACGGACAAACCGCAATCCTTTCGCCAATCCTGTCGCCATCGCGGTCCTGATCGTCGCGATCGGTATTTCGCTGATCGACATGCCCTACGCAAAATACTTTGAGGGCGCACAGTTCATTCACTTCCTGCTTGGTACCGCGACCGTTGCGCTGGCCGTGCCGATTTACCAATGCTGGGATTCACTG
>JAYURJ010000065.1:0-16418 GCA_043756275.1 Betaproteobacteria bacterium
CTCCCACGCCGTTTCGAGCGCTTCGTGATCGAGGTCATCGAAGCGATCCCAGCGTTCATTGATCTGCAACGCTGAGCTCGGCACTGATTGGTAGGCGACCGTGTCGGAATCATCCGTGAGCCGCACCTCGATGAAGCCGTGCCAGTGCAGCGTGAGCACCGTGGGGGTGTTGGTGTGCGGGACGGCGGCGAGGGTGACTGCCACCAGCGGCAGGCGATTGGAAATCATTTGCGATTCGATCAGGCCCAGCAAATTCATCTTCGTCTCCTAGGTCAATGGGTGCGAACCAGAAAAACAAATCGTGAAGTCAGGTGCGCATTCATTTCGCCATGAATTCATTGGCCCGTGTTGCTAGCAGACGGCGGTGTTGGGTGCTAAGAATAGTTTGATCGTACAGAAACCAAAAATCCCTCCCGGCCTCCCTTTAGGAAAGGGAGGAGCGAAGCGCCAGTTATCAGCGTGGCCGGGATACGCTGAACAACGCTGGCGAAAGGCGTTGTGCTACATTCGCAACGCCATGCCCGAAAAAATCACCAATAAAAATATCGTCGCGCGTTCACTGGAAAGCGTGTGGCATCCCTGCACGCAGATGAAGCACCACGAACAGTTTCCGCTGGTGCCGATTGCGCGCGGCGAGGGCGTCTGGCTGATCGATTTTGAAGGCAAGCGCTATCTCGATGCGGTGTCGTCGTGGTGGGTGAATATTTTTGGCCACGCCAACCCGCGCATCAACGCGGCATTGAAAGATCAGATTGACCAGCTCGAGCACGTGATGCTCGCGGGTTTCACGCATGAGCCGGTGGTGCAACTTTCCGAACGCCTCGCCAAGCTCACCGGCCTCGGCCACGCTTTCTACGGCAGCGATGGTGCAAGTGCTGTGGAGATTGCGCTGAAGATGAGTTTCCATGCCTGGCGCAATGTGGGGGTGACGGAGAAGAAAAAATTTGTCAGCCTCGACGGCAGCTATCACGGCGAAACCATTGGCGCGCTGTCGGTGACGGACGTGGCAATTTTTCGGGATGCGTATGGGCCGCTGCTTAATAACAATCTGCGTGTGCCGTTTCCAGCAAATGAACACGTAGAACCAGTATCCACGGGCTTCACAGCGGCAAATGGCCATGGAGACCCCGCCCAACCTCACCCCCGACCCCTCTCCCCAGCGGGGAGAGGGGAGCAAAATGTTCCCTTCTCCCGCCCTGCGGGAGAAGGGCTAGGGATGAGGGCGGCTAGTGTTTCACTAAAAACTCTACTTACCGAGCGTCACCATGAAATCGCCGCGGTAATCCTTGAGCCGCTGGTGCAAGGTGCCGCCGGTATGCGCATGTATCACCCCGATTACCTCAGGCGTGCGCGTGAGCTTTGCGATCAATATCACGTGCATCTCATAATCGATGAAATCATGACCGGCTTCGGGCGCACCGGCACGATGTTTGCCTATGAGCAGGCGGGCATCCTGCCGGATTTTGTGTGTCTGTCCAAAGGGCTTACCGGCGGTTATTTGCCGCTCTCCTGCGTGCTCACGCGCGACGAAATTTACGCCGCGTTCTATCACGACGATGTCACCCGCGGATTTCTGCATTCGCATTCCTATACCGGCAGCGCCCTCGCCTGTCGCGCTGCGCTGGCCACACTCGATATTTTTGAGAGCGACAACGTGATTGAAAATAATCGTCACAAGGCGAAACTTTTTTCAGTGCACGCGCAAGCGATTGCCCAACATAAAAGTGTAGAAAACTTTCGGCACCTGGGCATGATCTGGGCGTTCGATGTGAAGACCACCAAACCCACCTCCACCTTCGCGCGCGAATTTTTTGCGGTCAGTTTGCAACGCGGCGTGCTGCTGCGCCCTATCGGCAACAGCGTTTACTTCATGCCGCCGTATGTGATCGAGGAAGACCAATTCGCGTGGCTTGTCGAACAGACGATTGCCGTAATCAACGAGGTTTGCCCGCAATGAAATTTCAGCGCGTTTTATTTTTAGCCACGTTTTTTGTAGCCGCATCAGTAAACGCCCAAACTCTGCCACCGGCGGTTGCAGAAGCATTTACCAAAGTAAAAGTGCCACTCGAAAACGTCGCCGTGATCGTCAAAGAGGTCGGCGGCAAAGACGTGTTGCTGAGTGTAAATGCCGGCAAGCCGATGAATCCTGCATCGGTGATCAAGCTGGTGACGACCTACGCCGGTCTCGAATTACTCGGCCCCACCTACACTTGGAAAACCGAACTGCTGAGTGCGGGCGAAATACGCGGCGGCACTTTGCCGGGCGATTTGGTGTTGAAGGGCACGGGCGACCCCAAGCTCACTATTGACCGCTTCGCCGCGATGGTAAAACAGCTTCGTGATCGCGGCCTCGAAGACATTCAGGGCGATTTGATTCTGGATCGCTCATTTTTTGAGAACGGCGTGCACGACGAGGCCGCCTTCGATGGTGAGGCTTTGCGTGCATACAACGTCGGCCCGGATCCGCTGCTGCTTAGTTTCAAGACCGTGCGTTTTTCGTTTGCGCCCACGTTCGACAACAAATCTGTGTCGATTTCGCCGGATGTAAAACCGGCGCAACTGGAAATTTCCAATCGCGTAAAACTGGTTGATGGTGTCTGCGGAGAATGGCGTGAACGTATCGTGCTTGACGTGCAGGAAATCAAACCGGTGCGGTTACGCGTGACCTTTACCGGAAACTTTCCGCGCAGTTGCGGGGAGCGCGTGTGGAATGTTTCGCTGCTGGACCACGCCAGATTTGTCGGCGGCGTGTTTGCCAATCTCTGGCGCAATAGCGGCGGCAAATGGGAAGGTGCCGTAAAGTTGTTGCCCACGCCATCAAAAGCAAAATTGATCGCCTCAACCGAATCCCCGCCACTTGCCGACGTGGTGCGCGACATCAATAAATTTTCCAATAACGTCATGGCGCGGCAGTTGTTTCTCACGCTGTCGGCAGACGCCTGGGTCGGCAGTATCAAGGAACCCGGCAACGCGAGCCGCTCGGCACAAGTCATCAAAGAGTGGCTGGCGAAGAAAAATATCAGCGCACCCGAACTGGTGATTGAAAACGGCTCTGGCCTTTCACGCAATGAGCGCATCAGCGCGTCCACACTGGCGCAAATGCTCGATGCGGCATGGCGCTCCAGCGTGATGCCCGAGTTCGTCTCGTCGATGTCTTTGCTCGGCCTCGATGGCACGCTGCGCCGCCGCAATCGTGGTGAAAGCATCGCCGGTCAGGCACACGTGAAGACCGGCACGCTCAATGACACGCGGGCAATTGCAGGTTATCTGCTCGATCAAAACGGCCGCCGCTGGATCGTCATCATGATGGTCAATCATGCCAACGCCGTGCAGACGCAGGCCGCGCAGGATGTATTAGTTGCGTGGGTGTTCTCTCGACCTTGAAGGCTAGGGAACCGCTGATCAAGTCCTTCGACAGGCTCAGGACGAACGGACACTTATCGATTCCGCTCGTCCTGAGCTCGGCCTGTGCTGAGCCTGTCGAAGCATCGAACCACATTCAAATTTGACTTGATCAGCGCTTCCATGGATTAGATCCACATCAAATGCGGGTTTGATGTCGAGGACTATAATTAATGCTGAAATGTCGCTCAATTGTTGCGCGGCAGTTTCACCCCTCCCAGTATCCAGTGAAATCGGCAGCCGCCCACTTTTATACAACGCTTAAAGCGTTTCGTTTCAAGCCGCGCATTCTTGCGCACGTGAAAACGTACACTCGTGACGATTTCGTCAAAGATCTCGGCGCAGGGCTAACCGTGGGCGTGGTGGCACTTCCGTTGGCGATGGCCTTTGCTATTGCGTCGGGTGTGCGACCGGAGCAGGGTATCGTGACGGCCATCGTTGCAGGCTTCCTGATTTCAGCACTCGGCGGAACACGGGTACAGATCGGCGGCCCCGCAGGTGCATTCGTGGCGCTCTTATACGGCATTGTCGAAAAATACGGTGTGCCGAATCTGTTGATTGCGACCATGATGGCAGGCGTGTTGCTATTCGCCATGGGTGCATTCCGGATGGGCAATCTGGTGCGTTTTATTCCCGTCTCGATCGTGATCGGCTTCACTGCGGGTATCGCGATCATCATCGGCATCTCGCAGGTCAAGGACTTCATGGGGCTCGATATTGCCAAGCCCCCAGCCAATTTTTTCTCGCTGATTTCGGTGATCGCAGACCGCATCCATACCGTCAACTGGATGGCGCTGGCGATAGGCGGGTCGTCACTGTTACTCATATTGTTATGGCCGGTTTCTTACAAGCCGCAGACAAGACCTTGGGCGCGCATCATGGCAAAGCTGCCGTCCACCATCGTCGTACTGATTGTCTGGTCGCTCGCAGTCTGGCTGTTCAATTTGCAGGTCGAAACCATCGGCAGCAAGTTTGGCGAATTACCCAGAGGGTTGCCGCTGCCGCATGTGCCGGCGTTCGACTGGGAAACGGCGCGCAATTTGGTCGCGCCCACCATCGCCATCGCACTGCTGTGCGCAATTGAATCGCTGTTGTGCGCGCGCGTGGCCGATGGCCTTATCAACGACCGGCACGACCCCAATCAGGAGTTGATGGCGCAAGGGGTGGCCAATTTCTTCACACCTTTCTTTGGTGGCATCGTCGCCACCGGCACCATCGCCCGCACTGTCACCAACATCCGCTCCGGTGCCCGCTCGCCCGTGGCTGGCATCGTGCACGCCATTACATTGCTGATCGTGATTGTCGCCGCCGCGCCGCTGGCCGGCTACATTCCGCTCGCCGCACTGGCAGCGATCCTGTTGTGGGTCGCCTACAGCATGGCTGAGTGGCGCGAGTTCGCGAAGCTCAAACAGTTCTCGATGTTCTATCGCATCACCATGCTGTCCACATTTTTCCTCACTGTCGTATTTGATTTGGTGGTGGCGGTTGAAGTGGGATTGATTCTGGCCAGTCTGTTTTTCATTTATCGGATGTCGTCGCTCACGCGCGTAGATGTCATCGAAATACCACTGGAGAAATCGAAGTTGCCGGACGGTCGCGTTGTTGGCGCGGTGCGTATTTTCGGCTCGTTGTTTTTTGGATCGGTGACTAAGCTGGAAAACTTGTTAGACCCCGCCGGTAAATTGCCTGATGTGCTGATCCTCGAAATGCACCAGACCATCAATATGGATAACACCGGGCTGGAAGCGCTCGAGAGCCTGCACAAACTCATCACGCGAGGCGGCGGGCTGATGATGGTGGCGGGAGCAAACGAGCAGCCGTTGATGCTCATGAGGCGCAGCGGCTTCGTGAAGCTTCTGGGAGAAGACAATCTGCGCGCTTCTCTTGAAGATGCGCTTTACATCGTCGGTGCGCCGCGCGAGGCGCTGGTCGATACAAAGGCTCTTTAGGGAAGCTCTGATTAAGGTTATTTTGAGTGTGGTTCGATAAGCCATCGTCCGCTGCATCGGGCTCTGGCGCTCGGCAGCGTCGCGCATGCGCGACGAAACCCTGCCTCACGTTCCACGAACGGAATCGGAAACTTACCGTTCGTCCTGAGCTTGTCGAAGGACTTAATCAGAGGTTCCTAAGATTATTTCTTGGTCGTGGATAGTTAATTGCAATTAAGGCGCTTTTCAACTGTCATAGTTCACTGCATCAACGGTTGTCCCGTTGATGTCCACACAAAAAGGAAATGCAATGAAACTATTTTTCTCTCCCGGCGCCTGTTCACTTTCCCCACGTATCGCCTTGCTTGAAGCAGGCCTGCCGTTCACGACGCAGAAAGTGGACCTCAATACCAAGCAGCTTGATGGCGGCGGTGATTTCTGGGCGATCAACAGCAAAGGCAGTGTGCCTGTGCTGCAACTGGACAACGGCGAATACCTGAGTGAAGGTCCTGTCATCGTCCAATACATCGCCGACCAGAATCCAGCAGCGGGTCTGGCACCAGCGGCGGGCACGATGGCGCGCTATCGCTTACAGGAAATGCTTAATTTCATCACGACCGAAATTCACAAAGGCTTTAGCCCGCTTTTCGATCCCACGTTGTCGGCGGAGGTGAAGCAGGTGTTCAAGGACAAATTGGCCAAGCGTTTTGGCTGGCTCACCACGCAACTCGAAGGCAAGAGCTATCTGATGGGTGAAACATTTACCGTTGCTGATGGTTATTTGTTTACGACGCTCAACTGGGGCCAGTGGGTCGGTATCGACATCGCAAAGTGGCCAGTGCTGGCTGCGTTTCACGCGCGCGTGGCTGCGCGGCCGAAAGTGCAGGAGGCATTGAAGGCTGAGGGGTTAATCAAGTAATACCGCCGAGGAAGCCATCATGCAAAAGCTCCCCACACTTTTTTTCTCTCACGGCTCACCCATGTACGCGATCGATGCAGGTGCAGCCGGTGACGTGTGGGCGGCACTGGCGAAGCAAATGCCAACACCGAAGACGGTATTGATGGTGACTGCGCACTGGGAAACCAATCTGCCGATGCTCTCCGGCAACGCCAAGCCGTCGATGATTTACGATTTCGGCGGCTTCCCCGAAGCGCTTTACAAGATCAACTACCCTGCCCCCGGCGCGCCTGACATCGCCGCGAAAGCGCAGGCGCTGCTAAAAAGCGCAGGGCTGACGGCAGGCATCGATGGCAGCCGTGGTTTTGATCACGGCACCTGGGTGCCGCTGCTGAAAATGTATCCAGATGCGGACATTCCAATCGTGCAGTTATCGGTGCAGACGGCAATGAATCCGCGTCACCATTTCGATGTCGGTCGCGCACTTGCACCGCTGACGAATGAGGGCGTGTTGATCGTCGGCTCAGGGCATCTCACGCATAACCTGCGTGACTGGATGCAGTCGCGCAGGCTAGCCGCACCCGCACCTTATGCGCAGAAATTTCAGCAATGGGTGTTCGATCATCTCGTCGCACACGATGTCGATGCGCTGACCCGCTATCGGCAGGAAGCGCCCGATGCGGCGCGCGCGCATCCGACGGAGGAACATTTCCTGCCATTGTTTGTCGCGCTTGGTGCTGCGGGCGAGGATGCGAAACCAGAGCGCGTGTTCGATGGATTTGAGGGCAATGCGCTGGCGATGGATGTGTATCGATTTGGCGCGTGAATGAACTTCTCGAAACCTCTTCCCGTTCGCCCCCGGCTTCAAGCATGCCGGGGCAGGCTCTGAGCCAGTCGAAGGGTTGAACGGGCCACGTTGAATCAATAGCTTATTCCGTTTCTTGATCATCAATGCAAGAAACGAGTGGCGGAAATATCAAATATTCGTCGTCCCCGCGAAGGCGGGGATCCAGTGACTTTGCGGAGAGAGACGCTGGATTCCCGCCGTCGCGGGAATGACGAATTTTTTTGTCGGCTCAATAAATTAATGCACTAAAGAAATAGAAATGGAATTAGCCCATGTGTGCTTCGACAGGCTCAGCACGAACGGAAGTTTTAATAAGCGCCCCAATTTTCTTCACACGACAACCACATCACACCTCAAGCGGATCAACATCTATCACCCATTTCACCGCGCGCGATTCATGTTGCCGCACCAGCGTTAACCATGTCGCCAAAAATTTCTGCAGCTCGCCGCGCGAGCCGGCTTGCACCATCAGTTGTTGTCTCTCGTAGCCGGCTTTGCGCGCGAGCGGTGCGGGGACGGGGTCCCAGACATGCAGCGTCTTGTTCGGCAGCTCTGCACATATCGTCGTGGCGGCCTCAACCGCTTGCCGCATGAAGGCATTGAGCGCATCTGCGACCTTCGCCTCGGCGCGGAGCAAGGCTAAAAACGTGTACGGCGGAAGATTGGCCGACTTTCTTTCGCTCATGGCCATATCGGTAAAGCGTGCGTGGTCCTGCGCGGCGACGGCTAGATAAAGTGGATGTGTGGCGAAGCGCGTTTGGATCAACACGCGGCCGGGCAAATTGGCGCGACCGGCACGGCCCGCGACCTGGCTAAGCTGCGCGACCATTCGTTCGGCCGCGCGAAAGTCAGCGGAGAACATCGCGCCATCTGCGTTGACGACACCGACCAGCGTAATTTTTGGAAAATCGTGACCCTTGGAGAGCATTTGTGTGCCGACCAGCACATCGATTTCACCGGCGGCGGCAGCGTCAAATAATTGTTCTGCTGCGCCGCGTTTACGTGTGGAGTCGCGATCAACGCGGGCGATACGCGCCGCTGGCAATTTATTGCGCAACGCCACTTCGATACGTTCAGTGCCTTGCCCGGCTGGCACCAGTTCGTGGCTGCCGCAGGCTGTGCACGCGACCGGCACCTTCGATTGGTAGCCGCAATGGTGGCATTTCAGGCGTCGGTCTTTTTGATGGAAAACCAGTCGCGCACTGCAACGTTTGCAGTCGGGCATCGCGCCGCATTGCGCGCACACCAGCGCGGGTGAAAAACCGCGGCGATTGATAAACACCAACGCTTGCTCACCGCGCCCGACTGTCTCCGCGATGGCGTGAATCAACGTCGCGGAAAGACCATCTTCCACGCGCTCATGGTTGAGGTCGATAAAATTGATGGTCGGCATCAATGCGTTCGCCGCCGCGCGTTTGGGTAATGTGAGTTGCACGAAACGGCCGCGCGCGACGTTGTAAACGCTCTCCAGCGACGGCGTGGCGGAGCCCAGCACGACGATGCAATTTTCCTCTTGCGCGCGAAAGATCGCCACATCACGCGCCGAATAACGAAAACCTTCCTGCTGCTTGAACGACGCGTCATGTTCTTCATCAATGATGATCACGCTTAAGCGTGGCATCGGCGTGAACACCGCCAGCCGGGTGCCGACCACAATGTCGGCGCTACCCGATTGCGCATCAAGATAACCGGTAGTGCGCGGAACATCGGCCAAGCCGCTGTTTTGCTGGACGATATGCGCATCAGGAAAACGCAATTTCATCTGCCGTAAAAATTGTGGCGTGAGATTGATTTCCGGCACCAGCACCAGCGCCTGCTTTCCATGCAGCAAGGCGTCGGCAATGACCTGCAGATACACCTCAGTTTTACCACTGGCTGTGACGCCAAAAAGCAGGAACGGCGCAAACGTGCCGCGCGCGGCGCTGATGCGCGCGATGGCGTTTTGCTGGTCGTCGTTTAACTCAGGGCCAGGTGCGATCATCACCGGGTGTTGTCGCATGACTGGCGCGCCCTGCGCATGGTCGCTGATGGCCACCCAGCCCTTTTTCAGCATCGAGGACAAAATGCTCGCGGCGCGCGCATGGCGCGATTTCAGCGTCGTGTCCAATTGCGGCGCATCAATGATGGCAGTGAGCATCATCCGCTGCGCGACGGCGCGCGTTGAAAGCGTGCCAATGGCATCGCGCCCGGATGACGTGATGCTAATGATGTGTTGGCGCTTGGGCTGAATCGGTTTTGCCATGCGCAGCGCAGGTGGCAACGCGTTCAGAACAATCGGGCCCAGCGCGTGATGGTAGTAACTTTCGCAAAAGCGAAACAACGCGAATTCAGTCGCCGAAAATTTAGGCAACGCGCGCTGGATGTGAATGATCGGTTTTAGTTTGTCCGGCGGGACATCGGTTGTAGCACTCAGGCCGATGATCACACCGGCGAGTTTACGGTTGCCGAATGGCACGATGACGACGCGCCCCACGTCATCTACAGTCGCGTCGGGTGCTGAAAAATCGAAATGTTTGGCCAGTGGCAAGTCGAGCACCACATGCGCAATGAGTGCGCTCACAATCGCGCCGCCGCCCCCTCGGGAGCACGCGGAAAGCCGCGCGGATACTGGGTTTTCGTCTTGTGGATAACTTTGTGCATAGCTCGCATTCTATGAGGACAAACCCGTGTCTGTGGATGAGAAATGCCCTGCGCACCCTCGGAAAAACGCGAATATGTTCATAAAAAACAAGGATTTGCAGAATCTACCTGCACAATCAGTTTCGCTACGTCACAAACAGGCTTTCTGTGCATAAGCAAGCCCCACAACAGGTAAATCGCGAAAATATTTTGCTTGACAAGCCGAACCTGCTAAACCCTAGCGCTGGCGCGGTGAACCGCGTTAACAAGCACTTCCACGTGATCCGGATTGGTGAATTGCGAAATGCCATGACCAAGATTAAACACATGGCCGTTGGCATTGCCGTCATCGCTAAATTCATTGAGTACGCGCGCGGCTTCACGCTCAATAGCAGCAGGCTCGCCAAACAAAACATTGGGATCAAGATTGCCCTGTAGCGCCACCTTATGCCCCACGCGTTTTTTGGCGTCGCTCATGCTGATCGTCCAGTCGAGCCCCAACGCGTCTGCGCCGCATTCGGCCATCGACTCCAGCCACAGCCCGCCGCCTTTGGTGAAAAACACACGCGGCACGACCCGTCCATCGTTGCTGCGTTTTAGCCCGGCCATCACGCGTTTTGCGTAGGCGAGCGAGAATTCCTGATACGCCGAATGCGACAACGCGCCGCCCCACGTATCAAACAACATCACCGCCTGCGCACCGGCATCAATTTGCGCATTCAGGTAAGCGATCACGCTCAGGGTATTTTTCTCAAGAATCGCGTGCAGCAAATCCGGACGCTGATACAGCATCGTTTTGACGCGGCGAAAATCATCCGAGCCGCCGCCTTCGATCATGTAACAGGCCAGCGTGAACGGGCTGCCGGAAAAGCCGATGAGCGGCACACGGCCCTGAAGTGCAGCGCGAATTTGCGTGACGGCATCGGTCACGTATTTCAGTTGATCGATATCCGCAACCGGCAGCTTTTTCACTTCTTCTTCGGTGCGCACGGTGCGCTCGAATTTCGGGCCTTCGCCTTCGACAAAATACAGCCCCAGTCCCATCGCATCGGGAATGGTGAGAATGTCGGAAAAAAGGATCGCTGCGTCGAGTGGGAAACGATCCAGCGGTTGCAGCGTGACCTCGGTGCAGTAATCGGGATTCTTGGCCAGCCCCAGAAAGCTGCCCGCCTTTTTTCGCGTCGCGTTGTACTCGGGCAAATAACGTCCAGCCTGCCTCATGATCCAGATCGGTGTGTAAGCGGTCGGCTCACGCATGAGCGCGCGAAGGAAAGTATCGTTTTGGAGAGTGTGCATTTGGGATTGGCGTGGCGAAAAATAAAAACGCGGACTGAACGCCGCGCCGTTGGATTATCGCATCAGTTACGTGGCCTCGATGGGGGCTGACATCGGGTGTGCAGGACTACAATCTTAGCTCTGCATAAAATATTGAAACTCTAGCACTGGTGCGGCTTTCAGGCCGTTTATGGACATGTATCCCTTGACGACAAGTAAAACTAATTGCGACAAAAATAAATCCGTCTCAGCGGATTAAGGGTTGTCGTCAATTTGCTTGTGCGTTCCAACCCGCCTAAGAATAGCTATTTCATTTGCAATTTCAAAGGAAATTTTGAAAGCATGATTTCCCGAAATGGTGACGCTATAAATATTGGGGTTTTTGTATTTCTTTAGCTTTTTAAAATCGAAACGACTAGGCATTGGATCTAGCAGCATGTCCAATATTGCATCTTCCGCCATGGCGCGTTCCGCAAACTTACGCAGCGAACGTTGAAAGCCTTTGGAACTTGCGTCGATTGCATTAAATGGCTTCAGCATCGACTTCGACAACTAATCAAATAGCCGCAAGATACTTGCGAAGCTCCTCACGGTCGCTGATAGCCGGGCCACTGGGTTTATCTAAATCTGCGTCATGCTCAAGAATCGCCCAGCGCAAATCATTTATTGCGTTATGGGCCTCTTTTACTATCTCAATTACACGCACGAATTCATCCAAGATGCCGTCTTCGCTTGTTAGGCGATCATCTTCTCTTGCAGATTTAAGTCGGCGTGAAAAATGCTTGTGTAGGTCAGAAACTTTTTCTTGCGTTTCAAGCAAACGCGCTACTGCAGTGCCTTCTGTGTCAATGGGATCTTTAGCGCCTGAGTTTGCTACTGTTTCAGCGGCGGCGCGAGCAAAGTTTCCAACGTTACCGAAAAAAGTTTGGTCATAGCAAAGTGTTGCTATGGTGGCTTCAATTTTCCTGATTAAATCTAAACTTCTTGTTGCACCGGCTAACGCATCATCCCCGAAGAAGGTGAGAGAGACTGAGCTCACTTCACACTTTTCCATTTCCACCTCCGCTATTTAGGTTTCCCTAAAACAAGGACAAAGTATAGATGGAATAGTTGCGATGGGAGGCGCAATCAAAGAGTTTGAGGTCATCAAAGAAATTGGGATCAGCGCTTTCATTATCAGATTCAATTGTTGTCTGCCCCATTTTTCCCCCTGTAGGCCAACATAAAACATTAAAACTCTAGCACTGGCGCGGCTTTCAGGCCATTTATGCGCCACGACCCTCGTCAAATGGCGTTCTACGCAAATTCACCCTAGCGCGGCAATTCAGACGATCCCATCAGATACGCATCCACGGAGCGCGCGCATTGGCGGCCTTCGCGGATCGCCCACACCACCAATGATTGCCCGCGCCGCATGTCGCCCGCTGCAAATACTTTGGGATTGGCGGTTTGGTACGCAAGCGCTGCATCGGTGTCGTCAACGCTTGCCTTCACGTTGTTGCGCTGGTCGCTCGTCACGCCAACCGCACCGAACTGTTCAAGCAAGCCCGCCTGCGCCGACCCGACAAATCCCATCGCGAGCAGCACCAGCTCGGCTTTCATTTCAAACTCGGAACCGGCAATCTCCTGCATTTTGTTGTCTTTCCATTCAACACGAACGGCCTTCAGTTTTTCCACCTTGCCGTTGTTGCCGATGAATTCCTTGGTCGCCACGGCCCAATCGCGATCACAGCCTTCTTCATGCGAGGACGATGTACGCAATTTGATCGGCCAATTCGGCCACACCAGCGGCTTGTTTTCCTGTTCGGGTGGCTGTGGCATCAGTTCGAATTGCGCAATCGATACTGCGCCGTGGCGGTTTGATGTCCCCACGCAATCACTGCCCGTATCGCCGCCGCCGATCACGACAACATGTTTGCCGGTCGCGGTAAGCTGATTAGGCACGGTATCGCCCGCGACGACCTTGTTTTGCTGCGGCAAAAAATCCATCGCAAAGTGTATACCCGCCAATTCGCGGCCTGGCAGCGGCAAATCGCGCGGCCATTCAGCGCCACCCGACAGCACCACTGCATCGAAATCCTGCAAGAGCACATCGGCGGGTACATTGACGCCGATATGCTGGCTCACGCGAAACTGCACGCCTTCAGCTTCCATCTGGGCGATGCGCCGGTCGATGTGTGATTTCTCCATTTTGAAATCAGGAATACCGTAGCGCAACAAGCCGCCAAGCCGGTCACTCTTTTCAAACAAAATCACATCGTGGCCCACCCTGGCCAGCTGCTGCGCGGCAGCCATGCCGGCAGGCCCCGAGCCGACCACGGCCACCCGTTTGCCAGTGCGGCGCTTGGCTGGCTGCGGCGTCACCCAGCCCATTTCCCAGCCCTTGTCGATGATCGCGTGTTCGATCGATTTGATACCGACCGCGTCGTTGTTGATATTGAGCGTGCACGCTGCCTCACACGGCGCAGGACAAACGCGGCCGGTGAACTCGGGAAAATTGTTGGTGGAGTGCAGGGTATCGAGCGCTTCGCGCCAGTTTTGGCGAAACACCAGATCGTTGAAATCCGGAATGATGTTGTTGACCGGACATCCCGTCTGGCAGAACGGAATGCCGCAATCCATGCATCGCGCACCCTGCTGCTTGGCCTCAGCATCGGTCAGATGCAGCACGAACTCATGATAATTTTTCACCCGTTCCGCAGGCGGAATCGATGCTTCGCTCAGGCGTTGGAATTCCAGAAATCCGGTTGGCTTGCCCATTCAATCTCTCACGATATCGTTATGCAGCTATTTGTTTTGCGGCGCCGCTGACAAGTGCATTTTTCGCGGCGATCTCATTAAGGACACGTCGATATTCTGTCGGCATCACTTTCACAAACAGGCGCGCATATTTTGGCCAGTTGCCCAGTATGTCAATCGCCCGCTGGCTGCCAGTGTATTTGGCGTGATTGTCCAGCAATGATTTCAGCAACGTGGTGTCCGATACGCCGCCATGTGAGGCAGGCGTTAGCGAGTCCGACAGTGTTTCGAGCTCGACCATCGCGGTGTTGTAACGGGATTTGAACAAGCCCTCTTCGTCCAGCACATACGCCACGCCACCGGACATGCCGGCACCGAAATTGCGTCCGGTCGCGCCCAGCACCACGACGGTGCCGCCGGTCATGTATTCGCAGCCATGGTCACCGGTACCTTCGACCACAGCGGATGCGCCCGAATTACGAACACAAAAACGTTCGCCGGCAACGCCGCGGAAATACGCCTCACCGGCAGTCGCGCCGTACAGGACGGTGTTACCGACGATGATGTTTTCCAGCGGATTGCCTTTGAAGTCGGGGTGCGGCTTGACGATCACGCGTCCGCCGCTCATGCCCTTGCCGACGTAATCGTTGGCTTGCCCGGTCAATTCCATCGTCACCCCGCGCGCCAAAAAGGCGGCAAAGCTCTGGCCGGCCGTGCCGACAAGCTTGATGTTGATGGTGTCCTCAGGCAGGCCCGCATGGCCATAGCGCTTGGCGACCTCGCCCGAAAGCATGGCACCGGCGGTGCGGTTTCGGTTGCGGATGGTGGTTTCTATCTTCACCTTCTGCTGGTTTTCCAGCGCCGGTTTCGCTTCCGCGATCAGTTTGTGATCGAGCGCCTCACTCAGGCCATGATCCTGCGTTTCACAATGATGACGGGCGACTTCCTTGGGCATGTCCGGCATATGAAAAATGCGGGAGAAGTCCAACCCCTTGGCTTTCCAGTGCGCAACGCCTTTTTTGGTTTCGAGCAAATCCGCGCGCCCGATCAGCTCGTCGAACTTGCGCACGCCCATCTGCGCCATCAGCTCGCGTACTTCTTCGGCGATAAAAAAGAAGAAGTTCACGACATGCTCGGGTTGGCCGGTAAATTTTTTGCGCAATACCGGGTCCTGTGTGGCCACACCGACAGGACAGGTATTGAGATGGCATTTGCGCATCATGATGCAGCCTTCAACAACCAACGGTGCCGTCGCGAAACCGAATTCATCAGCGCCCAGCAGCGCGCCGATGACAACATCTCGACCGGTTTTCATCTGGCCATCCACTTGCACCGCAATGCGACCTCGCAAACGATTCAGCACCAACGTCTGCTGGGTTTCAGCCAGGCCCAATTCCCACGGCGTGCCAGCGTGCTTGATCGATGACACAGGCGATGCTCCGGTGCCACCGTCATGGCCAGCAATGGTCACATGATCGGCTTTCGCTTTGGCAACGCCTGCAGCCACCGTACCGACACCAACTTCGGAGACTAGTTTTACCGAAATCGACGCGGCTGAATTGCAATTTTTGAGATCGTGAATCAGTTGGGCCAGATCCTCGATGGAATAAATATCGTGATGTGGCGGCGGCGAAATTAATTCCACTCCCGGCGTTGCGTAACGGAGCTTGCCTATATATTCCGAAACCTTATGGCCCGGCAGTTGGCCGCCTTCGCCGGGCTTGGCACCTTGCGCCATTTTGATCTGGATTTGATCGGCCGAAATCAAATACTCTGCCGTCACACCGAAGCGCGCTGAGGCCACCTGCTTGATGCGCGAACGCAGGGAATCACCAACCTTCAGCGCAATATCAGTCTCGACCGCATCGCCCAGCTTGCTCTTCAGTGTTTCACCGGCCACTTTCACCGGGATAAAACGCCGTGGATCTTCGCCGCCCTCGCCGGTATTGGACTTGCCGCCAATGCGGTTCATGGCCACAGCCAGCGTGGCGTGTGCTTCGGTTGAAATAGAGCCTAACGACATTGCGCCGGTGGCAAAGCGCGTGACGATACTTTTTGCCGATTCCACTTCTTCGATCGGTACCGGCGCGCCAGCAGATTTAAGCTCAAACATGCCACGCAAGGTCATGTGGCGTTTGGTTTGGTCGTTGATCAACTGCGCGTATTCTTTGTAAGTCGAATACGAATTCGTTTTGGTCGAATGCTGCAGCTTTGCAATCGCATCCGGTGTCCACATGTGCTCTTCACCGCGAACACGGAAAGCGTATTCACCGCCCGCGTCGAGCTGCGTGCGCAATACCGGATCTTCACCGAACGCTTTTTGGTGCTGACGCATGGATTCTTCGGCAATTTCAAAAATGCCGATGCCTTCTACATTGGATGCCGTACCCGTGAAATATTTGCTGACAAACTCCTGCGACAACCCAACCGCTTCAAAAATCTGTGCGCCGCAATAGCTTTGATAAGTGGAAATGCCCATTTTGGACATCACCTTCAGTAGCCCTTTGGAGATGGCCTTGATATATTTTTTCTCGGCTTCCTTGGGGTCAATGTCCGGCAGGTAATCCCGCATGTTGTGCAAGGTTTCCAGCGCCAGATACGGATGCACCGCCGCTGCACCATAGCCTCCAAGCAATGCAAAGTGATGCACTTCGCGGGCACTGCCGGTTTCAACAACCAGACCGGTCGAGGTGCGCAAACCTTTTTTCAC
>JAYURJ010000066.1:0-16365 GCA_043756275.1 Betaproteobacteria bacterium
CGCCCTGACCTTCGGTTCCCGAGTAACGCATTCCCGCCTTGACCCGACGCGGGTTGAAACGAAATTGTCGGCTGCATGCGGCAGCTAAAGTGTCGAGGAGGACATTGGTTTTTGCCGGATTCATGTCAGGTCGCATCCGCAGATGGGGACACTGCTGCCACCGCTATTGCCGCTATCGCGGCGACACCGTGGATCGGCCAGAAAAATTTGTATTCGTTCTTGTGCATATGTGCTCCCCTTTTTTGTGCCCAAGTCGCCGATTGTTACCGGGTGGGAGCAACTATCTTATATTTTTCCGTGATGCGATGCTCGTCAAGGCAGCAGGCCTGGCAATCTGACGGCATGCTTTACGTCCTGCCTGAGGTCGGACTGCCGAACCGGGACGCGACTACACAAATTAAGACATCACATTTGACTTGTGGAAGTACCGGTGCGGATGGTAAATGAACGCGGCATCGCCGTCTGCGACAAACGTGTCGCCGGTCTCGTTTTCAGCCACAAGCCACCGAATCGTAGCAACGATGTCGCGCGCACTCATTTCAAGACGAAATCGCTCGCTGCCACCATCACCGAACAGTGCGAACTCCCATACGTATGGCCGCGATTCCCGCGTGGCGACGGCTGTATTGGCCAGACTCGCCATGGAAAGTGACTGTTTGCCAGCTTGCGCGAGGCTGTCGATGCGCACTTGGATCGCACGAGCCGTTTGAACAATCCGTGGCGAGCCGTTACGGTTGAGATAGTAGGCGCGGAATACATCCTGCGCGCCAAAGCCGACAAGGGTAATGTCGATGCCGCGCGATTTTTTTAGGCTCACGTTTTTGATGTCGTACGTGGCCATCTCCCGACGTGGGTACTTATCTTCATGTGTCGCACTCGCCGTGTAGGAAGTTGCATAACATTCGGATCGGCCCTCATCGCTCGAGCGCTTCAAGGATGCTTCACGCGATTGTGCATTCATGTGGCCGGACGTGTCATTGTCGAAAAACCAATGATCGTGGTCGCCGTATTAAAGTGACATCGGCCCTGCGCCCGACCTGACGTAGGACGGCGCGCAGACTTTGCCACCTGTCGTCCTACAGGCGACAGTCGGCAAATACAGGTTTGCGAAAGTTGCCAACTGTGCGCAATGGCGCACAATGAAGACTTCATTTGCCGCACGCCTAAGGAGCAGCATGAGCAAACTGTCTTTACTTGATCTGGGTTTTTTTATCGCTGAGACCGAGGCCAGCCCGAAACATGTGGCGGGCCTGCTGATTTGCAAGCGGCCACCCAAATCAACGGTCGGGTTTGCGAAAAATCTTTACCGCGATTTCCTGACGTTTACCGACGTCAAGCCGCCGTTTAACCGCATTATCATTTTTTCCGCAACGGCAATGCCGCATTGGCAGGACGTTGATGCGGTTGATCTCACGCAGCATATTTTTTATCACAAGCTCGCCAAGGGAAAAAACGACCAGCAAGCGCTATATGATTTTGTCGCCAGGCTGCATACGCCGATGCTCGACCGCGCGAGGCCGCTTTGGGAGATTCATGTGATCGATGGACTGGCCGGCGGACGTTTTGCGTTGTATCAAAAGATGCATCACGCATATGCAGATGGCGTGACCATGACGCGCTGGACGGCAGAGGGCATGGCGCATTCGCCTGATGATCTGGCACTCACACCGGTGTGGACGCTCAAGCATGGCGGGCACGCTGCCAAGCGCAAAAAACGCAGCCAGGAAATGATGCAATCGATGTGGAAGGAGGCGGGTGGCACAAGCCGTCGGCTGCTTGGCATCGGTCGTCTTGCGGCGATGTTGTTTCTGGAAGGCGTCAAACTGACCAAGAATGCGATCGCACTGCCGTTTGTATCCATCGCCAAAACACCATTAACCGGACAGGTCACATCGGGACGCCAATTTACGACGGCGGGCGTGTCGATGGCGCGTGTGGATGAGATCCGCAAACGCACGCGCTCGACACTTAACCACGTCGCGCTTACCTGCCTCGACGGTGCGCTGCATCGTTATCTGAGTGATCAGGGCATCGAGCTCAAGCGCCCGATCACTATTCAAATGCCGGTCAATCTGCGCAAGGAAGGCGAAAAAACAGCGGGCAATAAAATCGGCATTATTCTGGTGGAGTTGTCGCTGCCAACGGACGACCCGTATGTGCGTCTACGTAACATTGGCTTTTCGTTGCGCAGTGTGCGCACCATGATCGACAGCGTCGCACCCGAGGCCATCGAGTCGTACACTATCATCACCGGGCTGGTGGCACAGATAGCCGAAATGCTGAAGCTCTCCAACACATTGCCGCCGATGGGTAATACGCTCGTCTCCAATGTGCCCGGCCCCAGGGAGCATCTGTACATTAAAGGTGCCAAAGTCGAACAGATGCACCCCATCAGTACACTGCCACCGAGCAACCTGCTCAACATCACTCTCTTCAGCTATGCGGGCGATCTTTTCTTTGGTCTCATCGCCACTGACGAATTACCTAACTTGCAGCGCTTGGGCGTGTATGTGCAGGAGGCATTTGCCGAGTTGGAAAACTCGGTGCGGGATGCGCATGCAGGTGTGTGAGGGAATTTAGTAACCTTCTAAAAACCTTTAATCCGTTCGCCCTGAGATTCTATGGTTTATGTCAAAGGTTTGGACACCGTACTGCGATCAAAGGGCGTATGGTTCTTGAACATGGCAAATGCGATTCGCAGGATACGCCTGGCGATGATGACAATGGCTTCGATGCCGCTGAAGCCTTTGCTGCTCTCACAAAGCGTCGCCCGGCACACGCACCCAGCCTTCCATTAACACGCGTGCACTGCGGCTCATGATGGCCTTGGTCACGACCCAGTCGCCGTCTTTCTCGGTCGCCTCAGCGCCAACGCGAAGCGTGCCCGAGGGATGACCGAAGCGAACTGCATTGCGTGCGACACCGCCCGCTGCCGTATTCACCAGCGTGCCCGGAATGGCCGCAGCCGTCCCGATAGCCACTGCCGCCGTACCCATCATGGCGTGATGCAGCTTGCCCATCGACATGGCACGAACCAACACGTCAATACTTGCCGCAGCAACTGCCTTGCCGCTCGATGATACGTAATCAACCGGTTTGGCCACAAAGGCGACTTTGGGCGTGTGCTGGCGCTTTGCGGCTTCTTCAATGTGTTTGATGAGCCCCATGCGTACAGCACCATGGGCGCGAATCGACTCAAATTTCGCCAGCGCTTTTGCGTCGCTGTTGATTGCGTCCTGCAGCTCAGTACCGGTGTAGCCGATCGCTTCAGCATTCACGAAAATAGTCGGGATGCCGGCGTTGATCATTGTGACTTTCAACATGCCGATCCCCGGTATATCGAGATCATCGACCAGGTTGCCGGTGGGGAACATCGAGCCGCCTGCTTTTGCGTCACCCGCGCTTTCTGCTTCGGCAGCAGGGTCGATGAATTCCAACTGCACTTCGGCTGCAGGAAAAGTCACGCCGTCAAGTTCAAAGTCACCCGTCTCCTGCACCTGGCCATTGCTGATAGGCACATGCGACATGATCGTCTTGCTGATATTGGCCTGCCAGATGCGAATGATCGCAATGCCGTTCTGCGGGATACGCGATGCATCGACCAAGCTATTGCTAATGGCATACGGCCCCACCGCCGCGCTGAGGTTGCCGCAATTGCCACTCCAGTCGACGAAGGCGCTGTCAATGGAGACCTGACCGAAGAGGTAATCGACATCGTGATCCGGGCGACTGCTTTTGGAAAGAATCACGGTTTTGCTGGTGCTGGATGTCGCAGCACCCATGCCATCGATCTGCTTGCCGTATGCATCGGGGCTGCCGATGACGCGCAGCAGCAGGGCGTCGCGCGCGGGACCTGCCACCTGCGCAGAGGCGGGCAGATCCTGCAGGCGAAAGAACACGCCCTTGCTGGTACCGCCGCGCATGTAAGTAGCGGGGATTTTGATTTGTGGGGCGAAGGTCATGTTTACCTGTGAAGACGTGGTTGTGCTTGATGAAAGGACAAATGTGGCGCCTGTCATGATGAAATCTATGCAGCCTTCGCCGACTCCAGAAAATCATTGGCGAATCGCTGCAGCACACCACCCGCTTCATAAATCGACAGTTCCTCTGCCGTATCAAGACGGCAGGTCACCGGCACCTCGATGATCTCACCGTTGGTGCGGCTGATGAGGAGCGTGAGGGTGGCGCGCGGGGTGCGTTCGCCGATCACATCGAATGTTTCGGTGCCGTCGATGGCGAGCGTCTTGCGGTTTACACCCGGCTTGAACTCCAGCGGCAGCACACCCATGCCAACGAGATTGGTGCGGTGGATGCGCTCGAATCCCTCGGCGACGATGGCCTCCACGCCAGCGAGCCGTACACCTTTGGCAGCCCAATCGCGCGAGGAACCCTGGCCGTAATCGGCACCGGCGATGATGATGAGCGGCTGCTTCCGGTGCATGTAGGTTTCAATGGCTTCCCACATGCGGCTGATTCGTCCTTCAGGCTCGATGCGCGCGAGGGAGCCTGGTTTGACCACGCCGTCAACCAGCACCATTTCATTTTTCAGCGTGGGATTGGCAAACGTGGCGCGCTGCGCGGTGAGGTGATCGCCGCGATGGGTTGCGTAGGAGTTGAAATCCTCCTCCGGCAGTCCCATTTTGGTGAGGTACTCGCCAGCCGCGCTATTGGCCATGATGGCGTTGGATGGTGACAGGTGATCGGTGGTGATGTTGTCGCCTAATACCGCCAGCGGTCGCATGCCCTTCAATGTGCGAACGCCGGCGAGAGCGCCTTCCCAGTACGGCGGGCGACGGATGTAGGTGCTGGGCGCACGCCAATCGTAAAGCGGACTGACCTTGACGCCCTTGTCCGATTGCGCAGCGAACATCGGGATGTACACCTTGCGGAATTGTTCCGGCTTCACGCTCGATTCCACGATGGCGTCAATCTCTGCGTCATCGGGCCACAGGTCTTTGAGCAGGATCGGCTTGCCGTCGGCAGACGTGCCCAGCACATCCTTCTCGATGTCGAAACGGATTGTGCCGGCAATCGCGTACGCCACCACCAGTGGCGGTGAAGCGAGGAAAGCCTGCTTGGCATAGGGGTGGATTCGGCCGTCGAAGTTGCGATTGCCGGAAAGGACAGCGGTCGCATACAGGTCGCGGTCGATGATTTCCTTTTGGATCACCGGGTCGAGCGCGCCCGACATGCCATTGCAGGTGGTGCAGGCAAATCCGACCACACCGAAGCCCAGCTTCTCCAGTTCCGGCAGCAACCCGGCTTCTTCAAGATAGAGCGCTACAGTCTTCGATCCCGGGGCCAGCGAGCTCTTCACCCACGGTTTGCGGACGAGCCCAAGTCGGTTCGCGTTGCGCGCCAAGAGACCAGCAGCAATCATGTTGCGCGGATTGTTGGTATTGGTGCAACTGGTGATGGCGGCGATGATGACGGCGCCATCGGGCATCAGGCCGGGTTCATTCTCGACCACGCCGG
Source organism: Betaproteobacteria bacterium (assembly GCA_043756275.1). Classification (GTDB taxonomy): domain Bacteria; phylum Pseudomonadota; class Gammaproteobacteria; order Burkholderiales; family Usitatibacteraceae; genus UKL13-2. The sequence goes on from JAYURJ010000066.1 coordinate 5,476, forward strand.
AAATGCCGCGCGCGGCAAGATCCGATGTCGATACGCGCGCATGCGGATTTGATGGTCCGGCCATGCTGCGTACGACGGAAGACAGATCGTAAGTCAGGACGCGTTCGTACATGGCGGTTTTCAGGCTGTCAGCCCACAGCCCGGTGTGCTTTGCATAGAGTTCCACCAGCTTTACCAGCTCATCGTCGCGACCGGTTAGTTTCAAATACTTGATCGTCTGCTCATCAATTGAGAACATCGCTGCAGTCGCACCAAATTCCGGCGCCATATTCGAAATCGTGGCGCGGTCTCCCAGCGTGAGATTGGTAGAGCCTTCACCATAAAACTCCAGGTAGGCGGAGACCACGCGCTGCTTCCTCAGGAATTCGGTAAGCGACAACACGATGTCGGTGGCGGTGATGCCCGGCTGCGGCTTGCCCGTTAGTTCCACGCCGACGATGTCCGGCAGGCGCATCCACGAGGCACGGCCCAGCATCACGGTTTCCGCTTCCAGTCCGCCCACGCCGACTGCAATCACGCCCAGCGCATCGACCATCGGCGTATGGCTGTCAGTGCCTACCAGCGTATCGGGAAAGGCCACGCCGTCTTGCACCTGCACCACCGGCGACATGCGCTCGAGATTGATCTGATGAAGAATGCCATTGCCCGGCGGGATCACATCGACATTGCGAAACGCCTGCTTGGTCCAGTTGATAAAGTGAAAGCGATCTTCATTGCGGCGGTCTTCGATTGCACGATTCTTGTCGAACGCCTGCTCATCATTGCCGCCACATTCGACGGCCAGTGAATGATCGACCACCAGTTGCGTCGGCACGACCGGATTGACCAATGATGGGTCACCGCCTTGCGCGGCAATCGCATCGCGCAAGCCGGCCAGATCGACCAGTGCGGTCTGCCCCAAGATGTCGTGGCACACCACGCGCGCCGGAAACCACGGGAAATCCAGTTCACGTTTGCGCTCAATCAACTGCCTCAGATAATCATTAAGCATCGCCGGTTCGCAACGCCGCACCAGATTTTCTGCCAGTACGCGCGATGTGTATGGCAACTTGTCGTAGGCACCGGGCTGGATCGCATCGACTGCCGCACGCGCGTCGAAGAACGAAAGGCTGGTGCCGGGAAGCGGTTTGCGAAATGCAGTGTTCATGTTGATTCCACGAGGCGGGAGGCGGTTGGAGCGAGGGAACCTTTGATCAAGTCCTTCGACAGGCTCAGGACGAACGGACACCTATTGATTCCGTTCGTGGTGAGCTTGGCCTGTGCTGAGCCTGTCGAAGCATCGAACCACATTCAAATTAGACCTAATCAGAGTTTCTCTAGATGGATAACGACAGGTATCACTTGCGGTCTTTGATCGGCACAAACTTCATGTCGTCCGGCCCCACGTAGTTGGCATTGGGCCGAATGATTTTCCCGTCGATGCGCTGCTCGATCACGTGTGCGGCCCAGCCGGAGGTACGCGAAATGATGAACAGCGGCGTGAACATCGAGGTAGGAACGCCCATCTGGTGGTAAGAGCACGCTGAGAACCAATCGAGATTGGGAAACATTTTTTTCTCCCGCCACATCACCGCTTCCAAACGATCCGCGATGTTGAAGAGCTTCATGTTGCCCGCCGCCTCCGATAAACGTTTTGCCACGCGTTTGATCACCACATTACGCGGGTCGGAAACGGTGTAAACCGGATGCCCAAAGCCGATAACAACTTGTTTTTCTGACACGCGTTTGACGATGTCGGCTTCAGCTTCATCAGGGCCGGCATAACGATTCTGGATATCGAAAGCGGCTTCGTTCGCACCGCCGTGCTTGGGCCCGCGCAATGCACCGATGCCGCCGGTGATCGCCGAATACATATCCGAACCCGTACCGGCGATCACGCGGGCCGCGAATGTGGATGCGTTGAATTCGTGCTCAGCGTAAAGCACCAATGAAGTATGCATGGACTGCACCGCCAGCTCGCTTGGTTCCTCACCGTGCAGCAGGTGGAGAAAATGGCCACCGATGGAGTCGTCGTCGGTTTCGACATCAATACATTTGCCATTCACCGCGAAGTGATACCAGTAAAGCAACATGGAGCCGAACGAGGCCATCATGCGGTCGGCGATATCGCGTGCACCGGCGATATTGTGGTCATCCTTTTCTGGCAATACGCAGCCCAGTACTGAGCATGCCGTGCGCAGAACATCCATCGGGTGTGTTGATGCTGGCAGCGCTTCAAGTACATCCTGAACCGCCATCGGAATACCGCGCATCGATTTCAGTTTTGCTTTGTATGAGGCCAGCTCAGACGCGTTCGGTAATTTGCCGTGTACGAGCAGGTGAGCGATTTCCTCGAACTCACAGGCTTCGGCGACATCGAGAATATCGTAGCCGCGATAATGCAGATCATTGCCGGTGAGGCCGACCGTACAAAGTGCGGTGTTGCCTGCGACAACGCCTGAAAGTGCTACGGATTTTTTTGCCTTTGGGCCTGCTGGTATCGGTGTTTCTATTGCTGCGGTGCTCATTTCATGTTCTCCATCGTAAGGGGCGCAATACCTTTGCGCACGTATTTCTGATTCGTCGAAATGCAGAGCGAACCTACAACTTCTGCATCAGTTCAATGCGATTGCCAAACGGGTCATACACCGATGCGCGCTTATAGCCGGTGGGGCCATCGTCGATACGCTGCGGATGCTCTCCGCGCTTTGCGTTTTCAAGCAACTGATCGATGTTGTCGACCAACAGCGCAGGATGCGCTCGTGGTGATGCCTCGAATTCTTTCTCCTCGCCCAAATGCAGATTCACCGGGCCTTGCGTGAGCCACGCGCCGCTCTGGTCGAGCTCTGCTGGTTTGGGGATGCGGGAAAATTGCAACACGCCCTCGTAAAACGCGAGTGCCTCAGGCACCTTGCCCCATGGAATCGCTACTTGAACATGATCTATTTTCAATACGGCCACGACCTTGCTCCTTTTCAACTGCCCGCGTAGAACCAGCATTGACGGGATTCTCCGGGCAAAACTCCTCTTAATACCGCACCAGTGCTAGTGTTCACTTCTTTGCGGCAAACAATGCGTCCAGCTTTTGTTCATACGTGTGATAACCCAGATACTCATAAAGTTCGGCGCGCGTCTGCATTGTTGGCACTGCATTTTTTTGCGTGCCCTCAGCGCGCAGCGTCTGGTAAAAATTAAGCGCCGCTTTGTTCATCGCGCGATAGGCACCACAGCAATACAAGACCATATCGACGTTTACGGAAGCGAGTTCCTCGGTCGTAAACAGCGGTGTGTGACCGAACTCGGTGATGTTGGCAAGGATGGGCACTTTCACGGCGTCCTTGAATTGCTTATACATCGGCAACGCCGTGATCGCTTCCGGGAAAATCATATCGGCACCGGCTTCGACATAAGCGCAGGCACGGTCGATGGCAGCGTTGATGCCTTCGACCGCTAGCGCATCGGTACGCGCCATGATGACAAAACCCGGATCGGTGCGCGCATCCACGGCAGCTTTAACGCGATCCACCATTTCTTCGAGCGTCACCACTTCCTTGCCCGGACGATGGCCGCAGCGCTTGGTGCCGACCTGATCTTCCATGTGCACGGCCGCCGCACCAGCTTTCTGAAATGACCGGATGGTACGCGCGATATTAAAGGCGCCGCCCCAACCGGTATCGATATCCACCATGACAGGCAACGTGGTGACATCGGTAATGCGGCGCAGATCTGTTAGGACATCTTCCATCGTGCTGATGCCCAGGTCCGGCATGCCGAGCGAATTCGCCGCAACACCGCCACCAGAAATGTAGAGCGCCTTGTAGCCGGTGGCCTGCGCCATGCGGGCGGTGTAAGCGTTGATCGCGCCGACGATTTGCAGCGGGCTTTCATCAACGAGGGCTCGGCGGAATTTGCTGCCTGGGGAGGAGGTTGTCATATTGGCTCAGGAGAAAAAAGCCCGATTGGCTGAGTCCAATATTTTAACGCCAGTCACCTTCGCCTTCTGCAAAATTTCCCAGAAATAACGGTAAGTAGCACGGTCATGCAACTCGCCTTTGTACTGTATCGGTCCCCAGTCGGCGGCTTGTGCCGCGAGCAGGATGTTTGCTGCATCTTCAACTTCCGACAAGTCGGGTTTCATTGCATCGACGATGGCGGAAATTTGCGCCGGATAAATTGACCACATGCGCAAAAAACCGAATTCATAGCGCGCACGTTTTGCGTCCGCCATCACAACTTCAGTGTTCTTCAGATCAAGGCACACGTTGTGCGCAGGTACGACACCATTGGCAAGTGCTGCTGCGACAACTTCAGATTTTGCACGCACCAGCAGATGATGTTCGAATTGTCCGGGTGAGCGCATGGCGGAAGCGGGAATGGCACCATGATGGCCGGAGACAAAATCCATCAAACCGAAATCGAGCACCTGCACGTTCGGTAGCGCAGCCAGGCGCTGCGCGTCGCGCAGTGCACCGTGCGTTTCGACCAAAATGTGAATGGGGATATTGCGGCTGATGGCTGCTTTCTTTGAGACGGATTCAATGTAGGCGATCATTTCCTCGCCTTCATTAAGTGCGGTGCATTTGGGGATGGTGATATATGCCAGTACGTTACCAGCGCCCGCGACGAGAATATCCACATCCTGCTTCCACAGCGGGTGAGAGTAGTCGTGAATGCGCGCGCCAGCCATTTTGTATTTGTTGGCGTCTGACGTGAGTACGCGCACGATCATTTCGGCGTGGGCTTTCTCTTGTCCCGCAGGCGCACCGTCCTCGCAGTCGCAGGTGATATCGAATACCGGGCCAAGTTTGTCCTGCAACTCCAGCGCCTTGCCGATGAGTTTTTCGCTGCCGGCAAAATGTTCGCAGGATGGGATGACCGGAAACGGCTTTTCACCGACGAATAGTGCGTTGCTGGGGTGGACGGGCTGACTCATGGATTCCTCATGTAGAGCGACGCGGCATCAATACTGTGTAGTCGAGCGACAGCACTTTCAGGTGTTCAGGCGCATCTGCAAACGCGGCAGAGTTGGGATCGATATTTTTGTAGCCGATAAGATGGAGCCGCAATGCGCCAACTGCGGCATTGATCGGCCACTTCAGGATCGGCAGCGAAATCGCAAACAAGGTATCGCCCGCAAACGTGGGATTGTGATGCGTGCCGCTGTTGATGGCGGCAATCGACAGGACGTTTTCCAGGCCATCAAAAGAAAGCGCGCGGCAAATTGACATGACGTGTCCACCGTAAACCAGTCGGCGTGCAAAGCGCGAATCTTTCATGTGATGCAAATCAAAATGCACGCGCGCTGTATTTTGGTAGAGCTTGGTCGCAAGCGTGTGATCGGTTTCATCGATCGTCATTCCGGCAGGATGTTTGATTGGCTCGAACTGCCATGGCGGCTGATCCGACTGCGGCGGATGATGAAACTCTTCGGTGTTTGCCGCAGGGTAGTCTTCCCAAAAGCGCGTACCGCCCGTCGCAGTTTTCATGTCTTTGCTGCGCTTCAGGAACGCGGGCACCACAATGGAATCAGGTGAGACTTGCGCGGGCGCATCAATCACACCCTGCACAGTGCTTGACGGGGAGGCGACCGATTCCTGCCGATGCACCATTACCCAACGAATCCATGTCAGCGCCATTTCATCGCGTTGGTTGAAGCAATTCGAACGCACATAGACCACACCCGTCTTGCCGTTTGAATTTTCGCGCAACCCGATGATTTCGGTTTCAGTGCGCAGTGTATCGCCGATAAAAACAGGCTGGAGAAACCGGCAATCTGCATAGCCGAGATTGGCTACGGCGTTGTACGAAATATCGGGCACCGTTTTGCCGAAGGCCATGTGGAATACCAGCAAATCATCTACCGGCATCGACGGATAGCCGAGCGATTGCGCAAACGGTTCACTGCAATGAAGCGGTAGTCGCGAGCCGGTCAGCGCTTGATAAAGCGCCACATCGCCCTGCGTGATCGTCCGTGGTATGGCGTGGCGAAATTTCTGACCAACACGATAGTGCTCGAAGAAATAGCCGCCTATCGGGCGTGTCACTGCGCGCGCGAAATTGTCCGCGTTGTTCATCCGGATTACGCCACTTCCAGTTCTTTGGTCATTTCCACCAGCGCCAGCAAGCGCTTGGCAGCATTGACGTGATGATGTTCAACCAGTCTGCCATTAAGCATGATCGTACCGCGCCCTTCGTGATGGGCTTTTTCCAGCGCTGAGATCACTTCGTGTGCGTGTGAAATTTCGACTGACTTGGGTGTGAAGGCATCGTTGCAATACGCCAACTGATTGGGGTGCACCAGTGACTTGCCATCGAAGCCGAGATCGCGGGTCAAACGGCAGGCCAATTCAAACGAGTGCATGTCCTTGATATCTACACTGATGCCATCAATCACGCCGCGCTTGTAGGCACGTCCCACGAGCAACACATGTGACAGCGAATAGTGCAGCGCCAAGCGGTCTGGCGTCTTGTGGCCGTGCAATTGAGTAAGCAAATCGCTGGTCGCCATGATCATGCACGCGATGCGGTCGGACGCAGAGGCGATTTCCTCGGCACGCAGCACTGCAAGCGGGCTTTCGATCATGACCATGATTGGCAGATGAGAACCGCCGGCTTTATCGAGCACAGATAATGCTTCGATCACGTCAGACTTGCTCTCGATATTTGGAAACAGAATGGCATCCGCGCCAATGTCGGCTGCCGCCTTGATGTCGTCTATGCCCCAGGGCGAATCCAGATCGTTGACGCGAATCACTTTCTCACGGCGTCCGAAGCCGCCCTGCAAAATGGCTTCAACGATCTGACTGCGGGAGCTTTCCTTGTTTTCCACCAGCACCGAATCGCCGAGATCGAAAATCAGCGAATCGACCTTCAGTGTGCGTGCTTTGTGCAGGTAGCGCGGCGCGCAACCGGGAACGTAGAGCATCGAGCGGCGAGGGCGTAGATAAGGGGTCATGGTTTCTGGAATGTTATTTGTTCGGCGCGTGAAGCGCCTGAGACGCTTGGGGAGTGTGTTTGCGCAGTGCAACAATATTATGACGCACCCAGTTAAATGTCAATAGACTTATATCTTATATAAGACATACAATACACCGAGCCCATTTTCTGACCGTGCTAACATCCATGCAAAATCAACCAGTTGCCCTCAAAAGCGCTTTCCGCAACGACGACTCCATGCAAAATAATGTTCCCGGCCCCAGCTTTCGACCGTTATATGACCAGATCAAAATTCTGCTCACGCAGAGCCTGATCGCGGGCGAGTGGAAGCCGGGAGAATCCATTCCTTCGGAGATGGAGCTGGCCGCGCGCTTTCAGGTGAGCCAGGGGACAGTGCGCAAAGCCATTGATGCGCTGGCAACTGAGAATATTCTGATTCGCCGCCAGGGCAAAGGCACCTTTGTCGCCACCCATACAGAGCCAAAGCATCAATATCGGTTTCTGCGGATCATTCCGGATAAAGGCGATAAGGACAAGGTCCATCCGACCACAAACTTTATTGATGTGAAGCGCGGCAGAGCCAGTGTGGAAGCAGCGGGCGCGCTGGATCTCAAATCTGGTGCACCGGTGACGGCGATTCGTCGCGTGTTGGTGTTTGCAGGTGTGCCTACTATTCTTGACGAAATCGTGTTGTCATCTGTTTTGTTTCCAAATTTAACGATCGAAAAAATCCGTGAGTCGCGCGGATCGATTTACAGTTTTCTTGAAACCGGCTACGGCTTGCGGATGATTCGTGCCGAGGAACGATTGCGTGCCGTCGCTGCCGACGCCTTTGCGGCAGGGCATTTGATGGTGACCGAGGGCGCGCCCTTGCTATGCGTGGATCGCATCGCATTCACGTATGGCGACAAGCCTGTCGAATGGCGTCGTGGCTTATGCTTGACGCAGGGATATTCGTACTACAACGAGCTTGCATGATTTATTTTGCCGGGCACCCTGAAAGCAGATTTCTCGCTTTGCTCGACATGACGGCGTGGGGTATTTGTGAGATGGAACTTCAATCACCAGTTGCGTTGGTAACCGTATCAACTACCCACTGATTCAAGCTTTTCCCCGCACTTGCCGCAGCAACACTCGCCGCGACGTGCACTTCGGGCGGCAGCCTGAGTAACAGCTTGCCTGAGGCGGGCTTTTCAGGACTGAGGCCTTCCTTTTCGCATTCCGACAGATAGTGATCCACCGCAAACTCAAAATCCGCGTGGAGTTCCTCGACGCTCGCGCCATGAAATACCAATTGCGCACTCATGCCCAGCACCCGGCCGACGAAAATGCGGTCGCTCGCATCGTAATCGATACGCGCGGTGTAGTTGCGATATTTGATTGCACTACGCATGCTGGCTAAAACCTTTGCTGTGTCGCATGCGAAAAATAGTATCACAAAATAGTATCATTAAGAATTTGATTCGACTGTCGCGCCTGTCACATGCTCGTATTGCGCTGCGCATAGCTGAAACTTCATTTAAATCATATTGTTACTGATAACAATACGCGGCGACCGTCAATACGACGCCTGGTTGGCATGGGGTTGCGCCAGTCTATGCAGCACCGTGACATTCGGATTAAAATCTGGCGACACCATTGCGTTGATGTCGTGTTTACGTCGCGTTTACGTCACCCGCAACCGCATAAATTCACTCGTTTGCCTTCTCAACTGTCTAGCTAAAGACAACTACAAAGGTATCAGCCATGCGCAGTCCGCAGCCTGCATCACGTCAGCGACCTAAATACTACGATCTGAATCTGCTGCATCTGCCGATGCCCGGATTGGTATCGATTTTCCATCGCATTACTGGTGTGGTGATGTTCTTGTTTCTCATTCCCGCTGTGTTGTTCGTGTTGCAATGCACGCTCGGCTCAGAAGCTGACTTCAATAAATGGAAATCGATCCTCAATGAGCCCATCGTCAAGCTGATCGTGCTTGGTTTTGTCTGGTCATACATGCACCACCTTTTTGCCGGTATTCGTTATTTGTTGCTTGATATTCACATCGGCACTGCGCTGGAGCACGCGCGCACTTCCGCCCGCGTAGTGCTGGCGTTGGGTGTGATTGCAACTGTACTGGTCGGGGTGCGGATATGGTGAGCGCTGTGAACAAGATTCCCGTGGGCGCGCATTACGGCTGGCAAGACTGGCTGGCGCAGCGCGTTACCGCCGTCATCATGGTGCTGTTTAGTGTCGTCATCATCGGCTTTTTCATGCTCAAAGGCAGCGTGAATTACGCCGACTGGAAGGAGTTGTTTCGCTCGCCACTGTTTCGCATTCTGGCGCTGCTTTTCTTCCTTTCCGTTTATTACCACGCGTGGATCGGCATCAAGGATGTGTTGATGGACTACATCAAACCCGCAGGCATTCGCGTCACCCTGCAGGTCGCTGTGTTGCTGTTTTTGGTGGCATGTTCAATCTGGTCGGTCACAATCATTTGGGGCGCTTAAGTCATGGCAATTCCTGTTCGTAAATATGATGCAGTGGTAGTCGGTGCTGGTGGTTCCGGCCTGAGAGCCGCGTTGCAACTGTCCAATGCCGGGTTAAAAGTCGCGGTGCTATCCAAAGTTTTCCCAACGCGCTCGCACACCGTCGCCGCGCAGGGTGGTGTCGGCGCTTCACTCGGCAATATGGGGGAGGACAACTGGCACTGGCATATGTACGACACCATCAAAGGTTCGGACTGGCTGGGCGACCAGGACGCCATTGAATTCATGTGCCGCACTGCGCCGGAAGCGGTGATTGAACTCGAACACTTCGGTATGCCGTTTGATCGCAATGAAAACGGCACGATTTACCAGCGCCCATTCGGCGGGCACTCATCGAATTTCGGCGAGAAGCCGGTGCAGCGTTCCTGCTGCGCTGCCGACCGTACCGGCCACGCCATGTTGCACACGCTCTACCAGCGCAACGTATTTGCCAACACGCAATTTTTCGTCGAATGGATGGCGCTGGATTTGATTCGCGATGTTGAAGGCAATGTATTGGGTGTCACCGCGCTGGAAATGGAAACTGGCGAGATGATGATTTTTCACGCCAAGGCAACACTGTTTGCAACCGGCGGCGCGGGGCGCATTTATGCTTCCAGCACCAATGCCTTCATCAATACCGGCGACGGCCTCGGCATGGCGGCGCGCGCGGGCATTCCGCTGGAAGACATGGAGTTCTGGCAGTTCCACCCCACCGGCGTGGCAGGTGCGGGCGTACTCATTACCGAAGGCGTTCGCGGCGAAGGTGGAATATTGCTGAACAAAGATGGCGAACGATTCATGGAGCGCTACGCGCCAACCATGAAGGATCTCGCTTCGCGCGACGTGGTCTCGCGTGCGATGGCCACCGAAATCAAGGAAGGTCGCGGCGCCGGACCCAACAACGACTACATCCTGTTGAAGCTCGATCATCTCGGCCCGGATGTTATCAACAAGCGCTTGCCGGGCATTCGTGAGATCGCATTGAAATTTGGCAACGTCGATTGCACCAAGGAGCCGATCCCTGTGGTGCCAACCTGTCACTATCAGATGGGCGGCATTCCGACCAATTACAAGGGCGAAGTCGTGGTGCCAAAGGCTGGCAACGTCAATTCGCTCGTGCACGGTTTTTACGCGGCGGGCGAGTGTGGCTGCGCATCGATCCATGGCGCGAACAGGCTGGGAACCAACTCACTCACCGACCTACTCGTGATGGGCAAATCATCGGGTGACTCGATGATCCAGTTCATCAAAGAAAACAACACCCACATGGATTTACCGAAAGATGCCGGCGCGGTTTCCGCCGCGCGTCTGGCGCGCCTCGATACTCAGAAGAATGGCGAAAATGTTTATGAAGTCGGCAACGCCATGCGCCAAACGATGCAGGCGCACTGCGGCGTGTTCCGTTTCCCCGACATGCTCGAAAAGGGCGTGACCAAAATCAAGGAAGTCGCCGAGCGCGCAA
>JAYURJ010000067.1:0-5348 GCA_043756275.1 Betaproteobacteria bacterium
GTACGGTGTCTTCTTTGTCTTGAAGCCGTTGACCAGCCATACATTCTTCAATCCACCGTCTTCATAGTGATACATGTTTGTCCCCATTAGAGTTCCATGCCCGTAATCACAATCAGATCCGGCTCGTCATCGCTGACGGCAACGACCACGCCGACATCGCGACCTGTCAAGAAATGTTCCATGCGGCACTCAATATTTCCTTTCGCCCGATTAGGTTCTGGCGTGCGATTCAGCTTGCCGCGCCGGATGACTTCAATGGCCATATCGCGAGTGATGTGACGGCGCTTCATCTGCATAAGCGCGTGGTCGGTAAATGCGAGCCGTGCACTATCAACCGCGACGCGGCGGATATACGCTTGTAACTGCGGTTTGGACAGTTTCGATATCATGGCGTTCTGCGGTACCTATAATTATTATAGGTCGACAGTCGGCCCGCCGCAAGGAAATACTGCGATCAACATCACATATGCGAGATTGGTGTCCGGCTGGGTTACCCCACATTCACCGGCACCAACGTCATCGTGTCGTTGCCGAAAATATCGATCACTTTCACCGCCACCGTATAGCGTCCCGGCACTTGATATAAGTGCTCAGCGGTTTTCAGTTCGAGCTTGCGGTTCTGCCGTGTGCGAAAGCTCTGCCATTCGTTCTCGAAAATGTAGCCGCCGAACCACTGTTCGACGAAATCAGTGAGTTCGCCCTGAACGGGATCAACGCCGGGCAGTGTGCCCTCCAGGCCCATCGCGCGCGGGACTTTGACAATTTCCTTGCGGCTCAGGTAATCAAAATCCACCGCCCAGTAATCCACCCAATCGGTCCATTCGCGGGTTAATACTTCGCGCGTCACCACGCCATTCTTGTTTTTGCCGATCTTGATGAGTTGGCCTCGTTCGCACATCACTTCACTCTTGCCCTCTTTCATCGAGGCGATAGCGGCCTCGGCGGCACCTTGCGTGTAGTAGACCGAAAAATCGGTGAGCTCGATGGAAATGGTCAGCTTGTCCTTCGCGGATTTGCCTTTTGCGTAGCGCGGCGTGGCCTCGATGAAGCTGATGTCGAAGAACACCACTTGGCCCTTTTCGACCGCACGTTTGTCGAATACCTCGGGCGGAATTTGTTTGGGCACCAGGTCGATGCCTTTGCCTTTGGCTTCTTCCAGCGCCGCGGGGAACAACCCCATTTCGAACTCGAACGCCAGCACGTCCACGCGCGAGGCGCCGCGCTTTCTGCATTCCGTAATCACTTCCTCGACGAACAAACGCCCCACCGGCAGATTGATCGGCCCGACCACTACCAGCCGCCCGCTGTTCTTGCCATGAAAGAAACTCTCACCTTGCAAAGGCTCGGCCTTGTAGGCGCGGAGGATAAGATCGCGGAATTCGCGCTCCTTGGTGGCGAGTGCTTCGGCTTTTTGTTTGCCGGTGAATCGACCCGTGACATTCAGATAGGCTTGGCGCTCGTAGCGGCCGAGATTCAGCACCTCGAATGCGCGAAAGTTTTTCTCCGCTGCTTTCAGTTCGCGTTGCACGCCAATCAAGCGCTTGCGAGTGGTGTGGATGCCGAACTTGCCGAGATCGGTGGCGATCCATTTGCGGCCTAGTTTTTCGGCGACGGCAGCTGTGGTGCCGGAACCGCAGAAGAAATCGGCGATGAGGTCGCCTTCGTTGCTGGAGGCTTTGATGATTCGCTCAAGAAGGGCTTCTGGTTTTTGCGTAGGGTAATCAACGCGCTCTTCCGCAGCGGAGTTCAAAACTGAAACATCCGTCCACACGTCGTGGACCGCAACACCTTTCAATTCGCTTAGCGGGGTCTTGAGCCGCGGTGTTCCGTTTTTTGAAAATGCTATGCGTCCGCGAGCCACTAGATCATCTATTCCTAGTTGATCGTATCCCCAATGCCTTCCAGACGTAGGTTCAATGCTCTTGCCATTAAACATTCGCGCTGGTCCCGGGCCAGCCCCGGTAAGGTCCGACAGACGGCTAATTGTCCCGTCAGAATCCGTTATGAAGTCATGTCCACGTGCCGTTTCTTCTGTTTGGAGTACAGTCGGCGAATTCCAAACTAAGTTGTCACTTTTCGAATAAAAATAGATAAGGTCATGCACTCGGCCCAGCTGATTCACTCCCTTTCGACTCGAAGTTCTTTGCCACACAATTTCATTTCGAAAGAGTTCGGAGCCAAATATTTCATTCATCGCCAATCGGATGAAACCATTCACGCGAGGATCGCAATGCACATAGATACTGCCTTCGCTGTGCATTAAATCCCGCATCAAGATCAACCGCTCATAAATCATGCTGATAAACGAATCCGCCCCGCGCCCCCAAGTATCGCGATAGGCGATCTGCTCCAGCAGATTCGCCTCCTTATGAAAGGTCTCACCGCCGATTTCGATGTCCATCGAAAAATCCGCACCGACATCGAACGGCGGATCGATGTAGATGAGCTTCAAGCCACCCGCATCCTCGATCTGGCGGCGCAGCGCGCCGGATTTTAGCGAGGAGAGAATCAGCTTGTTGTCGCCCCAGATGAGTTTGTTGGTCCAGCCCTTGTGCTGGCGGCCACGCGAATCGAACAAGTCCTCCTGACGTTTGGTTTCCTTGCGCGGCTCGTCGATGTGTTCCAGCGACTGGAACGGCAGCACGGTGGTGCAGACATCGCGGCTCTTGCCGTTCCACACCAGCTCCACTTCGCGCTTGTCCTCGAACAAGATGAAGCGATATTTCTCCGGCAGCGGCTTGCCCTGCTGGATGAGCTGGGTGAGGTCACGCTTTTCGGCGTCGGTGAGGTCGTAGGCGGGTGGCTTGGCCATTGTTTAAACAGCGCTTTTCATGGTTCTAAAGGGTTTTCTAAAGGGGAAAAATCGGCAATCATTGAATCATATTGTTATATAACTAATTGATTTTAATCATTTATTATTTTAAGTGGGCGCATCTAAGAAGGTGCGTACGTTACTTATTCTTTAGGATTGGCTAGATACCAACGCGCCCAACGGCGCTGGCCGACAAGGATAATGCGGCCTTCATCCCGCAATTGATGCAGCAGGGCCTGGACTTTCGAGGTCGAAAGCGCAGGGAGCACTTGTTTGAGATCTTTCAACGGGCTCCCATCGACATCGTTTTCGCGAATGTGCCTCGCAAGAAGCTCCTTGTTGGTTTCATGATCCAGGCCGCGTTTGCGGGTGTAGACGCCTTTCTCACCCAAGGCGGAATAAAGTTCGCGTGAAAGCAGGTGGCGCACGCCGCGTCCTCGGCCCACAACTTCGACAATACCAGCCTCAACCAGTAGCGGCAATCGCTCACGTTGGATTGGCGTCAGCGCCTGCTCATGGTGCAGGGCATCAAGCGCCAGGAAATCGTGCGTTGAGAACAAGCGTATTTGTTCCTCGCCGATACGCTCGAGAAAGCGCACGAACGTCGGATCCTGAACAGTCCCTTGCAACGTCAGGCGAACTTCGTGCGCGCCGGAACCTACAAAGCTCGGCAGCGGCTTGCTCTGGAGAATTGCTCTTTCAACCATCAGGTTCATGCCCTGCCCTGAACGCTCGATCAGGCCGCATTTGCCGAGCGCCTCGGCCAGACGACGGTTCCGGGGATTTTGCTGATCAAGAATGTTTTCCGGTGTAATACCGGGTGGGAACCCGCCGGGGCTGATGACTTCTAGCCGCCGCGCAAACTGGCGCAGAAATATCGAGCCGCCAAGCCGATAATCCCGATGCGCAAACGCATTCAAGAGCGCTTCGCGAACCGCGACTTCATCGAAGGTCGGAATGTCATAACGAAACAGGCCCTCCTGATAACTCTGAAGGTCATTGCGCAAATTGATGCGCCGCCAAAGCGCGTCATAGCATAGAAAAAATCCCTCGCGATACTCAATGCGGTCTTGCGCTGGCCCGGATGCCTCTGAAGATCGATACTCAAAAACGATCTCGGCTTGCGCAAGATGTTTCCCTAGCGATTCCTGCGTGCCACATAAAATCAGCGCGGCAATATTGAGCTTGCCATCGACGAGCAATTCCGCATTGGCCAAAACCTGTTCATCGTTCCACTCTGCAATGCGAGGGTTGGCCGCTTTGCGCGACCAGCGCTGGCGAAAGTCCGTCAAGGCCTGCGGTGAAAGGTCGGCAAGTGTTGCCGTGCAAGGCTGGGCGGAGTAATCAGGCTCGGCTTCGGCATAAATCTGACGAAGGTCGGTGTCAGTCAAGGCTACAAGGTCGTCCCCTGCGCGTCGCAAATAGCGACCTTTGTCCTGCCACGGCGCAGCAGGCAAGCGCGCCGGCACATGAACAATCAGCAAGCGTTTGTGCTGATAAACAACTTCTTCAATCGGGATTCGATGACTTAAACGGGTGTGAAGGCCTGCTTCGGTGCGACCCGGTTCATCGAATGCTCTTGTGCCGACGACGGTGCGAGGGCGTTTGTCCGTCACGCCCAAAATAATCTTGCCGCCGCCCTCATTGGCAAGTGCCACGCAATACGCGACCAGTTTGTCAAATTGATAGTTGTTGGCAGCGGTTTTGAACTCCAGCCGCGCCCCTTCTGACGCCAATATCCATTCTGCAATTTGCTCTGGCGAAGTCACGTTTGAATCTCGCAGGCGGAGCGATATCCAACTATTAAGCCGTACTTAATAGTTGGGGCAAGTAAAGAGGATATTGCCGACGCTCTCACCATGTTCAACTTTGGTATTCGGTAAAGCTCTTTGCCAATCCGGCAAAGCTCGACGGCGGATGTTTCTCGAACCCGGCCTGATCGACATAAACAAAGCGATAGCTAACACCATTTTCATCAACACTCGCGAGCGTTGCATCCTCACACCACTGCCGCAAGCGGTTCATTTTCTGCGGGAGCTCCAATTCGGCGCGGCCTTTCGTTTCAACTATCCAAACGCCATCGCTAGTCTTGACGAGAAAATCAGGAATGTAATTGGATAAATCGCCATCTGCCTTGACGTAATCAATCTTGAAGCCGACCGCGAGATAGTTTTTGGCAAAGCTCAAGACGTCTGGCGCGTCGTCGAGAAATTTTGCGAATCGCAATTCAAAACCGCCCGCATTTGGCTCGCCGACGATCTTGCTGAAAATGGATTTTTTCGCAGACAAGTACTGACGGTGATCGGTGCGGAACGGGCGCGTATCGCGCAGGCGGATGCGATCTTCAATTCGGGCGGCACCGCTATCCTGCACTGTTAGCGCGTTGATCGCTTTCTTGAAGCTGTCGAACAGAATCTTTTCGGCTTCGGGCTCGGACAAATTGCGCAGCACCACCGGGTCTTCCAAATCAACCGGAGACGCAAAAAGATGCGCGCGCAGGAAGGTCTTCACTTTTCCGTACATGATGTCGTAGCCG
>JAYURJ010000068.1:0-5290 GCA_043756275.1 Betaproteobacteria bacterium
GAAATTTTAGTGTAAATCTAGCACTGGCGAGGCTTGCAGACATAAAATGCTTGCGAACGCTCGTCAATGCTTGTTCTACGTTTTTAGATCACGAGTGCAGCAGCGAAAGCGGTAAAATAACGCTTATGCAAACCGCAACCCCCACCGTCTCGCAAAAGCAGCAATTCGAGGCCAATAAACTCGCCAAACGCCTGCGCCGCCTGACCGGTCAGGCGATTGCCGATTTCGGCATGATCGAAGCGGGCGACAGGGTGATGGTGTGTTTGTCGGGCGGCAAGGACAGCTACGGCATGCTCGATGTGCTGATGAAGCTGCGCGAAAAATCCCCCGTGCCGTTTGAATTATTCGCCTTCAATCTCGACCAAAAACATCCCGACTATCCGGCGCATATTCTTCCCCAATATTTGCGCGGTTTGGGCGTTCCCTTCCGGATTGAGGAGCAAGACACTTATTCGACCGTCAAGCGCGTGATCCCCGAAGGCAAGACCATGTGTTCGCTGTGTTCGCGGCTACGGCGCGGGGTAATTTATCGAGTGGCCTCCGAAATCGGTGCCACAAAAATCGCGCTCGGGCATCATCGGGACGACATCATCAATACGCTATTTCTGAATATGTTCTTCGGTGGCAAACTGAAATCGATGCCGCCCAAACTGGTATCGGACGACGGCAAACACATCGTGATTCGTCCGCTCGCGTATGTGGAAGAAACCGATCTTGAAGCCTACGCCAGTGTCAAGCAGTTCCCGATCATCCCCTGCGATTTATGCGGCTCGCAGGATAATTTGCAACGTCAACAAGTAAAACTCATGTTGCGCGACTGGGACAAGAAATTTCCCGGTCGCATCGAGAGCATTTTTCGCTCAATCCAGAATGTCGCGCCTTCGCATTTGTTGGACAGAAACCTGTTTGATTTCGCTACGGTAAAGGTGGACGGTCTGGCTGATGCGGACGGCGATAAAGCGTTCGACGCGGAAGAATTTGTTGAGCCGGTGTCGGCGCAAGTGATTACTTTTCGCTAACCAGCGACCGCATCAGGCGGCCCGCACAGCTTGCCGCTGCGTAAGCTTCACCAGGCCATAAACCGCCAACACCGGTATCACCAACAAAATTGCAAGCGGTACCATCGCGAGCACCAAGGCGAGCACGGTGATAACCGCTGCAAAAACCAGCGCGACGACTGTTATCAGCGCTGCACCCGCAAGTACCGCGACGACGATCACCGCGACGATCAACAAGACCGGAATGGCAATCGCCCAACCGAGTGCGGAGTCGGAGAGATCATGGTCGAAGAACATCAATGTGCCGTCCATGCCGCTGCTTGCGTGCGTGGCGGCGAGGCCCACCGCAATGGCGGCAATGACGAGTACGACGGCAAGGGTAACAAGAAGTGGGCGTGAAACTTTGTTCATATTCGGCTCCCGTGAAGGGTTGATTGACGATGAGCGTAGTTTGCGGCGCGCAAGGGGCTGCTACAACGGACCACCGACGAATTGCGGAAATTGCAGTGTGAGACGATGTTGGCGACGGCCAATCACGTATGGTGAAACTTTGTACAGACGAACTGAATTGCTGTGGAAACAAAAAAGCCGGGCGATGCCCGGCTTTTTCCTCGCTTCGTTGAAACGCGTTAGGGAAGCGCCGATTTATTCCCCGCGAGGACGCGCGCCTTGGTTTGGGATGGGCTGCAAGGCGCAAACCGGAGCCATAGCACCACTATGGCGAGGATTTGCAACGCCGCAGACCGCCCAAAGCAAGGATGCGCGTCCCGTGAGGGAATAGATCGGCGCTTCCTCAGGGCTTCTTGGGCGGCGCTGGCGCTTTGGCGGGTGTCTTGGCGGCGGCAGGTGCAGGTGTTGACGTCTGCGCGGCCGCAGGTGGCGCGGTCCCCAACATCATCGTCACGAAGCGATCCTGTAACGTCGCTTGGTTGCTGTATTTCTCCATTTCCTTACCCATGAGCGCGTCCAGCGAAGCGATGCGGCTGGCTGGTGTGGGGTGAGTATCATAAAGAAGACTCGCGCCTCCCTCGTCTTTCTGCAAATCTTGCAGCAACTGTAAGACATTCGGTAAGCCATATGGGTCGTAACCGGCGCGGGCGGCAAGCACCATGCCCATGCGGTCTGCCTGCTCTTCTTCGCCCCGATCCAGCGAAAGCAGAATCATCTTGCGCACTTCGCCGATACCGAGCTTGAGCACGGTTTTGCCGAGTGCGCCACCCAGGGCGTTGCCCCCGCGAGAATCAACGGCGGCACCGACGAGAGTAACACCAGCAGAGCCGAGTTTCTGTTTCTGGAATGCCTTCACATGATGGCGCTGAACGACGTGCGCAATCTCGTGCGCCAGCGCACCGGCGAGTTCGGCCTCGCTACGCATGCGAAACAAAAGACCAGTGGTAATATAAATCTGGCCGCCCGGTGCGGCACCAGCATTGGGCAGGCGTGAATCGAGCACCGCAAATCGCCACGGCAGGTTTGGCCGTTCGGAGTGCAACGCAACCCAGCGGCCCACCTGATTGACGTAACGCTGAATACGATCTTCTTTGTACAACGGTGCGGCGCCGAGCACGCCCGCCATAATGTTTTCGCCGAGTTCCACTTCCTCCGCGTCCGTCATTTGCTTTTGCGAATCGCCGACATCCTTGGCGACACTCAGCCCACTATCCACGAGCGAACCGACTTTGGAGCCACCCGGCACCAAGCCTGCGATGGACGAGCCAATCGGCAGGTTCTTCATGTCGGGCATGCCGGCACACCCAGCCAAGGCCAGCAAGAGGCCACAAAGCAATGTTTTTTGGGCGATCATGTTCATTTGCGTGCTCCTTGCGTGTTAACCGCTTCGACCGCGTCGCGCGCCAGATATGCAACGCTGCGGAACGCGAGGCGACGCTGGCTCGCGAGATTTCTGGCATCTGCGTCAGTCGACTGGAAGCGCTTTAAACGTTCGAGTTCAGCCGGGTTAAGTTCTGCTGATGCCACATCCTCCTTCGAGAAGCCGCGTATGCCGACCGTCGCACTCTGCGCACGCTGATTGGACGCGCGAGTGGCACCGCCGCCGCCACTGCTCCTGAGCAAACGCTCCATACTGGCCAACCAGCCGCCCGTCGTTGTTTTCTCGTCAATCGCCACCGTCGCGCCACCACGCAGATGCATCATGCGCACCCAGCCTGTGTCGTTGCCGCTCTTCACGCGGCTCCACGCACCTTTGCGCTCCTGCAATTGCAATGGCGTTTTCTCATTCAATTGCTTGATGATGGCGGCGCTGTCGTCAGGTGCCGCCCGCATTTCTGTGTCGCGATTGGTGGTCAATGGCTCCTGCGCGAACGCCGGATTTATTGTAACTACCCCCAGCAAAAATGCGCCACATATTAGTTTTTCTAGGTATCTCATCACAATCCTTTACGTCCCGACGTGCGCAGATGATTTGAATATTATTGCGCCACAGTTTCTCACAATGGGTGGCCCTTGCACACTTCTTTGGCAGGCCGTTGGCGGCGCGATCAGGGGATAGGCTGGTGAATGCCGGTGCGCTGGTGGCTATGATTAAAATGGCAAAGTCTGGCACTGGCGGGGCTTTCAGACCACTAAGTGCCTGAAAGGCGCACCAGTGCTGGTGTTTGATCGTTACACAATAGGCAATTACGAAATATCCAGCCGCTGCCAGATCGTGGAGCTTAAGCCTGCTTGATTGAGCGTATAAAAATGCAGCCCGGGTGCGCCACCTTCAAGCAGTTTGACGCAAAGATCAGTCACTAAATCGAGTCCAAAGGCGCGGATGGACGCGGTGTCATCGCCGTAGCCCTCCATTTTGCGGCGCACCCAGCGTGGAATTTCTGCGCCACAGGTGTCAGAGAAACGCGCCAGTTGCGAGAAACCCGCTATCGGCATGATGCCGGGAACGATGGGAATCGACACGCCCATCGCCTGCACCTGATCGACAAAATGAAAGTACGCGTCGGGGTTATAGAAATACTGCGTCATCGCCGAATTCGCACCAGCGTCAACCTTACCGATGAAGTGCTTCAAATCCTCCTGTGCGTTGCGCGCTTGCGGGTGGTATTCCGGATAGGCCGCTACTTCGATATGAAAATGGTCGCCCGTTTCCTCGCGGATAAACGTGACCAGATCAATGGCATGACGAAACTCGCCTCCCACGGCCATGCCGGAAGGCAGGTCACCACGCAACGCAACGGTGTGGCGGATACCTGCATCTTTATAGCGATGGATGACGGCGCGAATACTTTCACGCGTGGAGCCAATGCAGGAAATATGCGGGGCCGCAGCGTGACCGGCTGCACGGATATCGAGCACGGTCGACAGCGTGCCCTCTTGGGTGGAACCACCCGCGCCGAAGGTGACCGAAAAAAAAGCCGGATTGAATTGCGCGAGTTGTTTGACCGTTGCTCGCAACTTTTCTACGCCTTCGGATGTCTTCGGCGGGAAAAACTCAAAGGAAAATTTGCGTGCGGACGTTTCGTCACGAATTGAAGGTGTAAGTGTCACAGGCATCTTTTTAGTTGAGGGAGTAAGGTGGAGATGTAGGCCGGGTCTTGCTGCAGCAGGATGCGGTAGATGTCGAAATCGAGCTCGGCCAAATCCATGCGCAGGATGTCGTTTTGATCAGGCCGACGAATTCTTCGCGCGGGGTCATGGTGCCGATTCTTTCGCGGCGAGTAGCCATGCTTTATTGAGTTCACGATCAAGCGTGAGAAGCTCGATGCGTTGGGATATCGCCATCCACAGGTAAGCCGCATCATAGCCTGAGACCCGGTAACGAATTGCTACTGCTGTCGCCTCCGGAAATGAAACAGATTCGGTGGAAATGCCTAGTGATTCGAACTCGTTCCATGCCGCGAGCATTCGCTCCGAATCGATCAGGCCCCGGCGGTGTTTTTTGACGCAAATATGCATGAACTCGAAGCGAATCACGGTCGGCGCCACAAAGTACCGTTCGCGGAAATCGAGCGTTTCCAGCTCTGCCGCAGAATCACCGAAGACCATAGCGGCGGCAATCGAGGCATCGATAACGCGACAGCGCCGAGAATTTGGCGACGCACTGATCGTGGCGGCCATCAGCGCACTTGGCGCGATGGTTTTGCGGTACGGCGTTGCTTCGAATCTGCGCGAATTTTGGCAGCAGGCTTCGCTGTCGGCAACGCAGGAAGGCCGAGCAATTGACGCGCCCTTGCCGTAGCATCAGGACTATCTACCAGCCGCATCAAGTGATCAGTTCGTTCTTCGCGCATTTCCCGAATCATTTGAACTATATCGGCGGTGTCGGCAGGGTCTGACGC
>JAYURJ010000069.1:0-5269 GCA_043756275.1 Betaproteobacteria bacterium
GCGTGCGAGGCGCGTAATGGAATCGAGCAGGATCACGACATCCTTCTTGTGCTCGACCAGGCGCTTGGCCTTTTCGATCACCATTTCAGCGACCTGTACGTGGCGCGTTGCGGGTTCATCGAAGGTTGATGAGACCACTTCACCTTTGACGGTGCGGGTCATTTCGGTTACTTCTTCCGGACGCTCGTCGATCAACAAGACGATTAACATGACTTCCGGATGGTTGGCCGTGATGGCGTGCGCAATGTGCTGCAACATGACGGTCTTGCCGGACTTCGGAGAGGCGACCAGCAAACCGCGCTGACCCTTGCCAATCGGCGCGATGATGTCGATCACGCGACCGGTGATGTTTTCTTCGGATTTGATATCGCGTTCAAGCGTGAATGGCTTGTTAGGGAATAGCGGCGTGAGGTTTTCAAAAAGAATTTTGTTCTTCGCGTTCTCCGGCGCTTCGCCATTGACCTTGTCGACTTTCACCAGCGCAAAATAACGCTCGCCTTCTTTAGGCGTGCGAATTTCGCCTTCGATGGTGTCGCCGGTATGCAGATTGAAACGGCGAATCTGCGACGG
The DNA here is from genome assembly GCA_043756275.1 of Betaproteobacteria bacterium. Classification (GTDB taxonomy): domain Bacteria; phylum Pseudomonadota; class Gammaproteobacteria; order Burkholderiales; family Usitatibacteraceae; genus UKL13-2. The sequence continues at coordinate 571 of JAYURJ010000069.1, forward strand.
GCTCACATAAATGTCGTCAGGTCCCGCGAGGTAGGAAATATCGGGAGAGCGCAGGAAGCCGAAGCCGTCCTGCAGCACTTCGAGCGTGCCATCGCCGAAAATGGCTTCGCCTTTCTTCGCCTGATGTTTTAACAGCGCGAAGATGAGCTCCTGTTTGCGCAGGCGGTTGGCACCCTCGAGTTCGAGCTGGTTTGCCATCTCGACGAGTTCGGAGACGTGCTTTAATTTGAGTTCAGATAGTTGCATGGCTTTGGTTGTTTGAAAAATGCGGACAAGAAATAGCCGCTAAACATAGCGCCTCTGCACGCGGGTTTTCCGAGGGATCCCAAGGAAAACCGGGTTTCAACTCACAAGGTTGGGAGGCAGGGCGGAGGTGCTATAGGACACTACGGGACACTACGGGTAACGCGGGACATCTACGGAATGACAGTCAACGCAGATTTCGGTGCAGGATAGGGCGGCTACGCGCCCTTGTCAATGACTAAATGTTGGCGTCTATAAATGCGGCCAGTTGGGATTTGGACAGCGCACCGACCTTTGTTGCTTCCACATTGCCGTTTTTGAACAGCATCAGCGTCGGAATTCCGCGAATGCCGTACTTCGGTGGCGTGGCCTGATTTTCATCGATATTCAATTTGGCCACTTTGAGCTTGCCCGCATATTCCTTGGCGACATCTTCGAGAATTGGCGCGATCATCTTGCACGGGCCGCACCATTCTGCCCAGTAATCAACCAGCACTGGCGTGGTGCTTTGCAGCACTTCGAGATCAAATGTGTCATCGGAAACGTAGGCAATTGCATCGCTCATTGTGAACCTCAAAATAAGAAACTGGCGTTCATTATGACATTGAACGCCACCTCAAACTTGGGCCGAATGTGATGACGGCAAGGCAATGCCGGTCTGTTAAAATGTGAAGCTGGCGGTTGAAATTCAAGAAATTCAAGGGCTGTGTATGACTTATGTTGTGACCGAATCCTGCATCAAATGCAAATACACCGATTGCGTCGATGTGTGCCCTGTGGATTGTTTCCGCGAGGGCCCCAACATGCTCGTCATCGATGCGGACGAATGCATCGATTGCACGTTGTGCGTGGCCGAATGCCCTGTCGAGGCAATATTCGCCGAGGACGATGTTCCGGAAAATCAGCGCAAATTCATTCCGATCAATGCCGAGCTCGCCAAAGGCTGGAAGCCGATCATTGCGCGTAAACCCGCGCCCGCTGACGCGGACGACTGGGCCAAGGTAAAAGAAAAAGCGCAGCTGATGGAAAAGTAGCCTGTTGCGCGGTTGTGCCGCAACACTGTTTAGCGCAACCACCTGTTGGTGGACGGGGTCGAAGGACAAAAACGTGAGCGCATTGTGAGTTCTGCTTTTGCATCGGCCAGTTCATCAGCTTCGCTTCTTTTAGAGCAGCTTTTAGAAGTTCTATCAACGGCTGAGCGCATCACCGTCCTCACGCCCAATCGGCGTCTCACGGTATATCTCAAAGATCAATTTGATACCGCGCAACGCCTCGCGGGAAACAAAGCGTGGGCCACGCCCGACATTCTCCCGTTCCCGACGTTTCTTGAGCGTACCTATCGGTCATGGACGTTGCGGGGCGCAAACAACACGCATGCGCAGTTATTAAATTCCGCACAAAGCCAATTGCTATGGGAACAGGTGGTTCGCGCGTCAGACGTTGCCAGCCACTTGCTGAGTCTCGCCCAAACCGCCAAGCAAGCCGCTGCGGCGTGGTCGGTGGCACATGCGTGGGATTTATTGCCTGCGATGCGGCGCAGCCCGCTGAACGAAGATGCTGAAGTTTTTCTCACTTGGGCAAAACGTTTCGAGCTACTTTGCCGTGACCAGCAAGTGATCGATGCTGCAGTTTTGCCAACAATCATGACGGCCTATCTGCGTGAAGCAAATGCGGGCAAGAGTAAAGATGACTGGACTGAAATTCTGCCCGGTCATATTTTCACGACAGGCTTCGATATCGTCACGCCACAACTGCAAAATTTCCTTGATGCCTGCACAGCGCGAGGTGTGACGGTATGTAGTGCAACTTCTTTGCCTGCGCTCGCACGGGTGGATGTGCAATGCAGGCGCGTCGAATTTGCAACCGAGGATGCCGAATTGCGTGGTTGCGCGATGTGGGCGCGCCAACGCCTTCAAACGAATCCTGAACAACGTATCGCCATCGTTGTCCCCGACTTGCGATCAAAGCGCGGCAAGATTATTCGCGCGCTTACCGACGCGCTGCAGCCCGGGCTGCGTGCGCAGTCTTCAATACCTTCGAGTGGTGCATCCAACAGATTCAACTTATCGCTTGGGCTCCCGCTGAATGAATATGCACTGGTTCTCGATGCGCTCTCGATGATCGATTTTTCGCAGAATCGTCCGATGCCATTTCTGCAGGTTAGCGCCTTGTTGCGTTCGCCTTTCATTGCCGGAGCAAGCAGTGAAATCGGCCCACGAGCAAGACTGGACGCGGCGCTGCGTGAAATCGTTGGGCCCGACATCAGCTTGTTTGCGCTGCAACGAAAATTGAAACTCGCGGGTACGAATGGGAGTGAAGTGCAATTAATGCGTGCCGCCAGCGAGTGCCCAACGTTGCTCGCACGCATTGATCGTGTAGCGAGCATCGATAGTCCGGGTTTAACTGCCGCATCTGCACGTCAGCCCCGACCTGCTTCACGAAAATTTTCTCCGCGCGATTGGAGCCGACATTTTGGTCAGGTACTTCTTGCCTGGGGGTTTCCAGGTGAAGAGACGCTCGATTCCACCGACTACCAAGTGGTGGAGAAATTTCGCGATGCGTTGGCGGCACTGGCGATTCTCGATGCGGTACAACCACAGATGCGCGCCGATGAGGCGCTCAATCATTTGCGCCGTATCGTCGCCGACACGGTCTTTCAGCCGGAGGCAGCCCACAACATAAAAGCGCCGATTCAAGTGCTGGGCATTCTGGAGTCTGCGGGACAATCTTTCGATGCCTTGTGGGTGCTGGGTTTATGCGAAGAAACCTGGCCGCTCGTGGCACGGCCCAACCCATTCATACCCGCCGTGTTGCAACGCGTAGCCGGCGTTACGGAGGCTTCAGCGGCTACCTCGCTGGCGCTGGATCAACGCATCACCAACGCCTGGCGGGAGTGCGCGCCAGAAGTCGTTTTCAGTCATGCTGAATCAGGCGACGGCAATAAAGGAGGCGAGCAAAAGCGCGCTACGAGTGCACTGACGCGGGATATCCCGCCGACCGAACACTCGTTGTTGATTGCGAACGATATTTCTACTGATTATGCGCATGCACTATTTTCAAGTCGCCAGCGCGAACCGATCCCCGATACGCCGCTGGCGGCACTGCCGATGCCAACGAAGGTTGGTGGCGGCGCAACCGTGCTGCGCGATCAGGCCGCTTGTCCGTTTCGTGCATTCGCGCGCCATCGTCTGGGTGCACGCACACTCGGGTCGCCAGAATCAGGTCTCGACGCCGCTGAGCGCGGCACATTGCTGCATCGCGTGTTGAGTCTATTGTGGGCACGTCTGCAAACCCATGCGCAGTTAGTGGCGATGGATGAAATCGCAACCAAAAATCTGGTGCACGCGTCGGTTGCAAAAGCGATCAGTGAAGCGCACAGCAAGGGATTGGATAGTCTTGCCGGGCGCTTTGCCGATATTGAACACGCCCGACTTTCCCGTCTGGTCGCTGATTGGTTGACCTATGAGCGCGAGCGTAGGCCGTTCGAGGTCGTGGCTTGCGAAGAGGCGCGTGAAGTGTCGCTTGCGGGCTTGTCGATGCGGCTCAGGCTTGACCGATTGGATCGGCTTGAAGACGGCACGCACGCGCTGATCGACTACAAGACCGGTGCGGCAAAAGTGGCGAGTTGGTTGGGCGAGCGGCCGGATGAGCCGCAGTTGCCGCTCTATTTTCAGACGGCGACGCAAACCATTTCGGCGCTCGCGTTTGCACGTGTCAAACGTGGGATAAGAGGAAAAGTGTTTGGCTTTGAGGGCCTCTCGGCTGCGGAAAATTTATTGCCGGATGTGGGTCCAATCGAAACCAAAATTGGCATGGAAAAGGCGGGATATATCTCATGGGACGTGTTGACGGCCGAATGGGAGGGCGCACTTCACGCGCTTGCGGAGAGTTTCATCAATGGCGACGCACTGGTCGATCCGAAAAACGGCAGCGTGACTTGCGCGCAATGCGATCTTCAAAGTGTGTGCAGGATTTCTGAACTCATTGGCTCACAGGTGTTAGACAGCGATAATGGTGACGGTAGTGTGAGCCGTGGCGAGGCTATCGATGAATGATCCCGCGCGCGCAGTCGCTGATCGCGCACAGCGTGAACGCGCCATCGACGACTCCGTATCGTTCATCGTGCGTGCGCCAGCGGGCTCCGGCAAAACACGCTTGCTCATTCAGCGCTATCTGGCACTTTTAGCGCGTGTCGATGAGCCAGAAGAGATTGTTGCCATCACCTTCACGCGCAAGGCCGCAGCCGAAATGCGGCAACGCGTACTGGATGCGTTTGCCTCTGCAAACCAACGGCACGATGGTGATAGCGATGATGTAGACACGCTGCGCTTGGCAAGGGCGGCGTTGGCGCGGGACGCAGAACGCGGCTGGCAAATTCTTGCCAATGCGTCGCGCCTGCGAATGCAAACGATCGATTCGCTGAATGCGTCAATCACGCGACAAATGCCGTTGCTCG
>JAYURJ010000070.1:0-15816 GCA_043756275.1 Betaproteobacteria bacterium
TATGTGTTTGGCCTGTTCGACGGCGAAGTGGGTGATGCTTTCATCAATAGCCTGAAGCTGGCGAGTGGTACTGCGGTCATCGGCACGATGATCGTTTTCGTCGGTGCCTATCTGATCGAAAAAACCCGTGACCTCGATTGGCTGCGCCCCATTGTGCAATTACTTGCGTTGTTGCCGATGGCGGTTCCGGGGCTGGTATTGGGCCTAGGCTACATTTTTTTCTTCAACGCGCCTGGTAATCCGCTCAATGGTCTTTACCACACACTTACACTGCTGGTGATGTGCACCATCGTGCACTTCTATACCACCGGTCACCTCACTGCAGTGACAGCGCTGAAGGCGCTGGATGCAGAGTTTGAATCGGTATCGGCCTCACTAAAGGTGCCGTTCTACAAGACGTTCTGGCGGGTGACGTTGCCGATTTGCACACCAGCCATGCTCGACATCGCGCGTTATTTTTTCATCAACGCCATGACGACGATTTCGGCGGTGGTGTTTTTATATTCGCCGCAAACGAAAGTCGCGGCCATTGCCATTTTGAATCTTGATGAAGCCGGCGAAATCGGCGCAGCGGCTGCAATGGCCGTGCTGATCGCGGCGGCATCGACGTTGGCGACATTGCTGTTTATTGCTTTGGGCTGGTGGGCCAACAAGCGCACGCAAGCCTGGCGGCGACCGACCGCGGCGGCATAAATTGACGAGGGAATTTATGGATCGAGATCGAATACTCCTGACACCGGGCCCATTAACCACCACCTTGCGAACCAAGCTGGCCATGCTGCGCGACTGGGGTTCGTGGGACGCTGAATTTAACGCGCTCACGGCCCGGATACGACGACAGTTGCTGGATGTGATTCACGGTACCGACTCGCATGTGGTCATTCCGTTGCAGGGCAGCGGTACGTTTTCAGTCGAGGCCGCCGTCGCCACGCTGTTGCCCAAGAATGGTCACGTACTGGTTCTCGATAACGGGGCCTACTGTAAGCGCATGGGTAAATTGGCGACACTGATGGGGCGTCGCACGACTATCCTTGAGCGCGCAGAAGATGAGCCCGTTTCTGCGGACGAGCTCGATGCAGCGCTCGGTGCTGATCCTTCCATCACCCACGTCGGCTTGATTCATTGCGAAACTGGTACCGGCGTACTCAACCCTTTGCAGGCAGTGAGCGACGCCTGCAAGCGTCACGGCAAGGGCTTGATTATCGACGCCATGAGTTCATTCGCTGCCATCGAGATCGACGCGCGCAAGGTGCATTTCGATGCCCTGATCGCAGCCAGCGGCAAATGTGTGGAAGGCGTGCCGGGAATGGGTTTCGTATTTATTCGTAAAGAGGTGTTAGACCGTTGCGCGGGAAATTCTCACTCGCTGGCGATGGATCTTTACGACCAGTACGCCTACATGGAGAAGACCACGCAGTGGCGTTTTACACCACCGACGCATGTGGTCGCAGCACTCGCAGAAGCGCTGACGCAGTTTGAGGAAGAGGGCGGGCAGCCAGCCCGCTTGGCGCGCTATACCGATAATTACCACATGCTGGTGAACGGTATGGCCGCGCTTGGCTTCAAGCCATTTCTACGGACAGAAATTCAAGCACCGATTATCGTGACGTTCCATGCGCCTGCGGATTCGCGCTATGTATTCAAAACGTTTTATGAGGCTTGCAAGCAGCGGGGATTTATTCTTTATCCCGGCAAGCTCACCAAGCTGGAGACATTTCGTGTGGGCTGTATCGGTGCGATTGGACGCAATGAAATGCAGCAGGCGGTAAATGCGGTGGCGGATGCGTTGCGCGAGATGGGGATTGCCGATGGCAATTCTGCTTAGCTCCTCCCTTTTAAAAGGGAGGCCGGGAGGGATTGTCGGTGGTAGAACATCGATAAATTCCGCATTTAGCAACCACAGAAAATCCCCCTCAATCCCCCTTTTCCAAAGGGGGAAGTCCAGAGTGGCGCAGTGTGGTACAGATTTCAGGAGGTGACATGGCTACAAAAAACAAGATACATCCCGCGCTGGAAGCAATCAAAAAATCCGGCGCAGGCAAAGTCAAAGTCGCGGTGTCGGACATCGATGGTGTCCTGCGCGGCAAGTACCTGCACAAGGACAAATTCTTTGGCGCAGCCGAGAGTGGTTTCGGCTTTTGCGATGTCCTGTTCGGCTGGGATTCGAGCGACAACTGTTACGACAACACCAAGATTACCGGTTGGCAGCATGGGTTTCCGGATGTCACTGCGAGGCTCGATCTGGACACGCATCGCAAGGTGCCGTGGGATGGCGGAGTTGATTTTTTTCTCGGCGAATGTGTCACGCCGGATGGCAGTCCCTACCCGGTTTGTCCGCGCCAGATTTTAAAACGCGTACTGAAGCGCGCCGAAAAATTGGGCGTGATGCCGATGTGCGGCATGGAATTTGAGTGGTTCAACTTCGCCGAAACACCGCAATCGTGGGCCGCGAAAAAAGGCGTGGATCCTACGCCGATTACACCCGGCATGTTTGGTTATTCGTTGCTACGCATGAACCATCGCCGCGAATTTTTTTCAGCGCTCATGGATGAAATGCCCATGTTCGGTGTGCCGATCGAAGGCCTGCATACCGAGACCGGACCGGGTGTGTACGAAGTGGCGATCCAGTTCAGCGAGGCGCTGGAAGCGGCAGACCGCGCAATTCTTTTCAAGACCGGTGCCAAGGAAATCGGTTCGCGTTTCGGCATCATGCCGAGCTTCATGGCGAAATGGAATGCGCAGTTGCCGGGTTGTAGCGGGCATATCCATCAGAGCATGTCTGACGGCAAGAAGAATCTTTTTTATGACGCGAAAAACTCTCGATCAATGAGCAAACTGTTTGAAAGTTATCTCGCCGGGCAGGTCGCGTGCCTGATGGAATTCGGGCCGATGATGTGGCCGACGATCAACAGTTACAAGCGCTTGGTCGATGGATTTTGGGCGCCAGTGAAGCCGACCTGGGGGCTGGATAATCGCACCGCGAGTTTCCGTGTAATCGCAGGAAGCCCGAAGGCGACGCGGCTGGAGACGCGTTGCCCCGGTGCCGATGTCAATCCATATCTGGCGATGGCGGCGGTGCTTGCGGCTGGTTTGCACGGCATTGAAAAAGGGCTAAAGCTCACCGCGCCACCGATTACCGGCACTAATCAGGGCGCTGAAAATATTGCCCGCGCGCCGCGAACGCTGATTGAAACGACGCGCAATTTTCAGAAATCCGCTGTTGCGCGCGATTGGCTGGGCGATGATTTTGTTGACCACTTTTCGGCCACGCGCGAGTGGGAATGGCGGCAATGGCTGGATGGGGTGACGGATTGGGAATTGAAACGGTACTTTGAAATTATTTAAGTCGCGTAGGTTGGGTTAGACGCGTAGCGTCGTAACCCAACAACGGTCGGTCGAGACCGAGTTGGGTTACGGCTACGCCTAACCCAACCTACGAAAAATTCGTAGAACGCCCACCTCACCCCCGACCCCTCTCCACGTCGTGGAGAGGGGAGCAAAATGTTCCCTTCTCCCCCCAAGGGGAGAAGGGCTAGGGATGAGGGTGGGCGCGGTGTTCGAAGCAAAAATACCTGAAGATGCCCGTCAGTATTAGAGTTTAAAAATAGAATCACTTTGCAGCACCACACTGAGATCAAACAATGACCATCACAAAATTTTCCTTTCCCACCACCATCCACTTCGGTGCAGGCGCGCGCATGCTCCTCGGTGAACACCTAAACAGCATGGGTCTAAAGCGCCCGCTAATCGTCACCGACAAAGGCCTCGCCGCACTTCCCCTCATCGCAGAAATCAGCGCGAGCCTTTCAGCTGCAGGACTGATGCCAGCCATCTACGGCGGCATCTGGGGCAACCCAATCGGCAGTCAAGTGATGAACGGTGCCGCCGCTTACAAATTGCACAATGCCGATTGCGTCGTCGGCATCGGCGGTGGTGCCGCGCTGGATGTCGCCAAAGTGGTTGGGTTGATGGCTACACACCCGGGTGACGTGATGGAATATGTATGGGATCACCCGAAGGTACGCGACATCATCAATCCATTACCGCATTTTGTGGCGCTGCCGACCACGTCAGGTACCGGCAGCGAAGTCGGCCGCAGCAGCGTCATCAGCGAAGAGGCATCACACATCAAGCGGGTGATTTTTTCGCCGAAAATTCTCGCCAGCGTTGTATTTGCCGATCCTGAACTTACGCTTGGCCTACCCGCAAAAGTTACCGCCGCCACCGGTATGGATGCGCTGACGCACAACGTCGAAAGTTATTTATCACCTGCATATCACCCGCTGTGTGACGGCATTGCGTTGGAGGGAACCAGAATCGCAGCACGTGCATTGGCCACCGCCGTGCGCGAGCCCGGCAATCTGCAGGCGCGCGCGGACATGATGATGAGTTCGATGATGGGTGCGATCGCATTTCAGAAAGATTTGGGGGCGGTGCACTCTTGCGCGCATGCGTTGGGCACGGTGTGCGATATGCATCACGGCCTGGCGAATGCGTTGATGATCGATACGGTGATGGCGTGGAATCTGGAAGCTGTGCCCGCAAAATTCGATGATCTGGCGCACGTGATTGGCGCAACAAATGGTGCGGCATTTGTGCCGTGGCTAAAAGCACTCAAACAACAGATCGGTATCGCGCCAAATCTTTCTGCGGTTGGTGTCAAAGCCGAACACGTGCCGCGCATGGTCGAGATTGCGGCGGTCGATATTTGCCACCAAACCAATCCGCGCCCATGCGTGGCAGCAGATTTCGAGCGCCTGTTTTTGATGGCGATGTAAAGCCGTGAACAATACCGAACAACGGTTGAAGATCGGTATCTCGGCGTGCTTTTTTCACGCTGACCCGAATCGTCCTATCTTCACCGGCAAAACGTTACAGTACGTTGAGCAGTCGATCGCGCATTGGGTTATGTCGACCGGTGCATTAGCTGTGATGATTCCGAGCCCGGTTGGCGAGACACAGCGAGGAGACGTCACGTTAGACCATTACGCGCAGTGGCTCGATGGGCTGGTACTCGAAGGTGGATCCGACGTATGGCCGGGTAGTTATGGCGAGACCGCGTTACAGGAAAAATGGGCTGGCGACCGCATACGGGATGAATACGAAAAAGCGCTGGTTGCTGCGTTCGGCCGTGTTGGCAAGCCGGTGCTGGGCGTGTGTCGCGGTTTGCAACTATTGAATGTCGCATTTGGCGGCACGCTCTATCAGGATATTGGCACACAGCTTCCTGAGGCGCTGGTGCACCGCGATGCAGAAATTTACGACCGCAATTTTCACAATGTGAGTTTCGTTACTGGCAGCATCCTGGCGGGGTTATTCCCTCAGTTGCAATCCGCCAAGGTGAACAGCGTGCATCACCAGGCGATCAAGGATCTGGCACCGGGCTTTGAGGTCGAAGCGCGTTGTAGCGAAGATGGTGTGATCGAGGCCATTCGGCGCACGCGCGATGCAGGCGAAAGCTATATCGCTGCTGTGCAATGGCATCCCGAGTTTCATCGTGCTGATCTTGGTACCTTGGACGATGCACCGATTCTGGAAGATTTCCTCTCCGCTGCACGCGCTGCACAAATTACTTCAACCCTGATGTAGAAAATATGAACACATTGAAAATTTTCAATCCCACCAATGGTAAACACATTGTCGATGTACCCGCCGATGATGCAGCCAGCGTCGCAATAAAGGCCGCGCAGGCACGTGCCGCGCAGCCACGTTGGGCAGCCACGTCACTGGCTGAACGCAAAGCCTGCATGGTGCGGTTTCGTGCATTGCTTGTGGAACGAATTGAGCCGCTGGCGCATACGTTGACGTCTGAAATGGGGAAGCCGATCAAGCAGGCGCGCAATGAGATCAACGGGCTGCTGGGGCGCATCGATTTTTTCCTGGCGCAAGTGGAATCGGCAACTGACACTGAAACCGTGATGAGCGATGGCGGCATGACCGAGCGCATCGGCCATGATCCGCTCGGCGTTATCGCCAATATTTCTGCGTGGAACTATCCGTATTTCGTCGGCGGTAATGTTTTCGTTCCTGCGTTGCTCACGGGCAACGCGGTGCTGTACAAGCCTTCCGAATTCGCCACGCTGACCGGCTGGCATATCACGCGTTTGCTGCATGAGGCCGGAATTGGGCAAGACGTATTTATTCCGCTGATCGGTGGCGGCGAAGTCGGCGCGGCGCTGCTGGCACAAAAACTCGATGGCGTGTTTTTTACCGGCTCGTATGCGACAGGGGCAAAGATTGCGGCCACCATCGGGCCGCGCATGATCCGCATGCAGCTGGAGTTGGGCGGCAAAGATCCAACCTACGTCTGTGAGGACGCGGATGTAAAAATTGCCGCAGAATCATTGGCCGATGGCGCGATGTACAACACGGGACAGAGCTGCTGTTCGGTAGAGCGCATCTACGTTCATGAGCGCATTTACGATGCGTTCGTCGAAGCGTTTTTGGCGACGGTGCGCGGCTTTAGGATGGGTGATCCGCTGGACGAGGCAACTTATATCGGCGCGCTGACTCGCGCGCCGCAAGTCGGCGTGCTCGAAGCGCAGGTAATGGATGCGTTGGGCAAGGGCGCACGAATGTTGATTGGTGGAAATCGACTCAAACAAGCGGGCAACTGGTTCGAGCCGACGGTGCTGGTGGATGTGAATCACGAGATGGAAATAATGCGTGAAGAAAGTTTTGGCCCCATCATCGGCATTCAGAAAGTGGCCGGTGATGATGAGGCGGTGGCACTTATGAACGACACGCGTTACGGCCTCACTGCAGGTGTGTTCACCCGCGATGCTGCGCGTGCGGAAGCGTTGCTGGCGCGCGTGAATGCGGGCTCCGTGTATTGGAATTGCTGTGATCGCGTCAGTCCACGCCTGCCTTGGTCGGGGCATGGTGATTCCGGCATCGGCGTGACGCTGTCAAGCTACGGCATCCAGACGTTCACGCGGCCGAAGGCCTGGCATCTGCGTCAGCCATGAGCGCTGCCAACAAGACCAGACTCGCACTTTTCGATCTCGACAACACTCTGTTGACCGGCGACACCGATGTGTTGTGGTGTGATTTCCTGATCGCATGTGGTCGGCTCGATAGCGCAACGTTCGTAGCCGCTAATGCTGATATGGAACAGCGTTATCAAGCGGGTCGGGCGAGCGCTGCAGAATTTTGTGCGTTCTACGTCTCGCTGCTGAAAGGCATCTCACACCGCGATGGCGCAGCGTTGCGCCAACAATTTTTTATTGAGTGGATTCGACCGCGAATCTGCGATGACGCGCGTGCACTTGTGGAAAAGCACCGCGCATTGGGTGACCTGCTGATTCTCACGACAGCCACCAATCGGTTCATCACTGAATTGACTGCGCACGATCTGGGAATCGAGAATCTGATCGCGATTGAAACCGAGATGGTTGGTGATTGTTTTACCGGCAAGTCCATTGGCGTGCTCAACATGCGCGAAGGAAAAGTTGTGCGGCTAACGCAGTGGCTTTTTGCGCGCGGATGGGAGGAATCTTTGATAAAGGAGGCGACTTTCTACAGCGATTCGATCAATGACTTGCCGTTGCTCTCTGCGGTGGGAAATCCGGTTGCGGTGGATCCGGATTTGAAGCTGGCGCGGGATGTTGCGGCGCGGGGTTGGTCGACAATTAAGCTTCGGCGAAATACCTGAACACTAGCACTGGCGCGGTTCTTGGGCCGGTTTCGCGTCAAGCGGCAAGCTGGATGCGGGGTTTGCGGTTTTGCCCGCTCTCCCTTAATGATGGCAAGTGCGAGAGCCTTACGGTAAATTTGTGCTCTGAAATTTTCCTGAAAAATAAATGGCTCTCAACGAGCGGACCCGCAATACGCTGCGCTGCTTGCGGGCTACAACGCTCGCCACGCTCCGTAGCCGCGATGAAGCGCAGCGCAATCGAGGTTTGTACTCAATCAAGGGAATATTTTCGAGAACAAATTTCCCGTGCGCAATAACCGTTGTCCCGACGTCCCCTAAAGTTCGCGGCTACAATACGCATCACAAATGCAATACATAGAGTATCCAATGAAAACTGCAACCATGCCCGCGCTGCGTGTGCACCCGGAACCTTGGCAGCACTTCTCATGTTGGCAAGCATCTCGGCGATTTTTGCTTTCATCAATGGAAAATATTCAACCGCTGCGCACATCGTTCAACACCGAAACGAGGCCATCACCGAGTGCCTTGATGCGCAGAGGATCGGTAATGCGCTCGACTTCAAGATGAATCCACGATTCATCGTGCGTGCCGGCCTTTGCGTAATCGAGTGTCGTCAACACGCCATGCTGGTCGCGGCTTGCATCAAACTGCGGATGCAGCTCCAGCTGGATCGCGATGCTCTGCCGATCGATTTCCATCGCGATCGAATCCACCAAGAAGGGCATGTGAATTCGATGACCGTGTTGGCGCCGTCCCAGCCGTTTTCGGCGAGCTTCGGATTGAATATGCGCATCTTCGGCACGCGCGAGAAGTGCCGTGTGCCGCAGCGGATTTTGCCGCAATACTTTTTTATGTCATTTCGAACCCGGCTTCATCGGGTGAGAAATCTGTTTTTTTTCCAGGCAAAGAAAAAGCAGATTTCTCGCTTCACTCGAAATGACAACGATTGCGCGGTCGATTCGTGGCACCGAATCGCAGGGGCACTACTATTTACCCGTCGTTCCCGCCTATGCGGGAATGACGGAATTTTAAGGTTAATAGAAGTTCCCGCAGGTGAAACACAAGCACTGGCGCGCTTCTTCAGCCATTTATGCTCCAGACGGCAATCTGGGCGCCCACTTTTCCCGGTTAAGCGATTGCCGCTTCAGCCGCTTGAAACGGCATCCCCAACGCATCTGCAACCTCGCGATAAGTGACCTTGCCGCGACATACATTCAAGCCGTCACGCAAATGCACGTTCGCCTGCAACGCTTTTTGCCAGCCAAGCTCGGCAAGCTGCAACACAAACGGCAGCGTCGCGTTGTTGAGCGCATTGGTTGAGGTGCGCGGCACGCCACCGGGCATATTGGCCACACAGTAATGCACCACCTCATCGACGATGTAGGTCGGATCTGCGTGTGTGGTGGCATGCGCGGTTTCGCAGCAGCCGCCTTGATCGATCGCGACGTCAACAATCACCGAGCCCGCTTTCATCGCGCTGACCATCTCGCGCGTCACCAGTTTCGGTGCAGCCGCTCCGGGAATCAACACGCCACCGATGACGAGGTCTGCTGCCAGTACTTGTTCCTCGACGTTATCGCGATTGGAAAAAATCGTCATCACCCGCGCGCCCAGCATGCGATCCATGCGACGTAGTGCTTCCACGCTGCGATCCATGACGACCACCTGCGCACCGGTGCCCACCGCCATCTGTGCGGCGTTGGTGCCCACCACACCCGCGCCAAGAATGACGATGCGCGCCGGTAGCACACCCGCCACGCCGCCCAGCAACACACCCATGCCGCCGTGCGCGCGCTCCAGGCAATGCGCGCCAGCCTGTATCGCCATGCGTCCGGCTACTTCGGACATCGGTGCCAGCAACGGCAGCCCACCACTTGGCTGCGTTACCGTTTCGTAGGCGATGCAGACGGCGCTGCTGTTGACAAGATCGCGACACTGATCGGGATCCGGTGCCAGATGCAGGTAGGTGAACAGTATTTGCTCCGCGCGCAGCATCGCGCGCTCGGCGGCCTGCGGCTCTTTCACTTTCACGATCAGGTCGGCGCGCGAAAAAATTTCTGCCGCATTTGCCGCCATCCTCGCACCCGCCTTCTCGTATGCGCTGTCGTGCGCACCGATGCCCAAACCTGCGCCGGCCTCGATGAGCACCGCGTGCCCGCGTGTGGTCAGCTCGCGCACCGATGATGGCGTCAGGCCGACGCGGTATTCGTGATTTTTGATTTCTTTCGGGACGCCGATCAACATAGTGTGTACTCCTGCCGTCATTTTATTTTGAGGTGGCAATGATGGCATATCGTTGCGCGCCGCGCGATTGGGGAACGACGGTGACCATTCTTGCAATGCGACATCATTGGGAGGAGGACTATCATTAGGTGCGAAAAATTTACGTCAGCCGCCGGAATCTAAAATCTGTTTTGTTGTTGCAATTTCCCCTGCGACACGCCATCATTTCTTTGCAATTTTCGGAGACTCGCATGAAACCATCCTTAGCCATTGACCAGAAACGCAGCGCCGTGCGCGAGGCAGCAACGCGTTTTCGCGCGGCCAATCCACGCGTCTTTGGTTCTGTACTTCATGGCAATGATCTGGATGGCAGCGATCTTGATCTGCTTGTGGATGCGCTGCCCGGCGCAACCTTGTTCGATCTCGGCGGCTTGCAAATTGAGCTTGAAGAAATACTCGGTGTACCGGTTGACCTGCTGACGCCCGACGACATTCCGCTCAAGTTCCGCGATCAGGTGCTGGCAGAGGCGCGCGCGGTGTGAGCGGACTTATTGCATTCTCGGCGGTAGCGATATTCTTGGCACTACTTGCTGATGCACAGCGTCAGCACTTCGGCGTGTTTTCTGGCAATCTAATTCTTGGTGTGGAAATGGCAATTGTTTCAGTAAGCGCCCTTTCTATTTCATTCTGGAGGAGAGGCAAACGCACGTCGAGCATGAGTTTTGCGGCATGGACTGCAGCATTTATCTGCGCCTTCACGGCGTGGTTTATCCATCCGACACAAGTTTTCGCCCGCGCCGAGGACCGCCTAAGCGACTGGGAACTTGCTATCGACAAATATAGAATTGAGCAAGCTTACGGCGAAAAAGATAAGGACGCATCAGTTCGTTTCAAGCGCTTAACAACGGAATTTTCCGCTCGTCGCAATGAGTACCAAGCTGCATTAACCCGCTATCGCGGTGATCCGGATTTCTTTCGATCAAGTTTTTTTACGTGGAGTTTTAGTGGGTTTTCAGTCATTTTCGCAATTGCAGGTTTCGTCATATTCAAAAGGCGTGGCAGCGATGCAAATTCGTTCAAACCTGTGTAAAGAGAGTAGTGGGCATTCGCGAAGGACTTGGCAAGTGAGCCCAACGCTAACCGAATATGGAGTATTGAAATGGATGTGCGTGTAGCGATTGCAGCGATCTGCGCAGGCGCACCAATAGCTTGCCATGCTCAGTCAAATGGGGCGGTGGATACTGCAGCGCGCGGATTTTTCAGCGGACTGCTGCTGGCGGCATTTGTGATGCTTATCGTATATTTCAAACGGAAAGATGACGCCGCCGCCGCAGTTGAGGCTTCTAAATCTGATCTGGCGTGGGCGGCGGCTAATGGCAAACTTAAAGCAGTCACTGCCTTGGTTCAGTCTGGTGCAGACGTGAACGAACAAGACGAAGATGGCGGCACTGCACTAATGCTCGCGGCGAGAAATAATCGAGGTGCCGTCGTTGCGTACTTGCTAAAGCATGGCGCAAATTCTGAACTCAAAACGAAAGCCGGTGCCAGTGCATTGGGCATCGCGAAGAAGCATGCTTCGCGGTCAATTGTCGACGCTATTGAATCCAAGCGTTGATGGGTTCGTGTTTAGCTTCAAAAACCACTACATCCGATACTGTTCAATACTTACTTTGTGCTAACTTCCTTAAACTCAAATGTCGGTGTTCGACAACGAGGTGTTTAAATGAGACTTTTGAAAGCAACAGATCCGAACAAGCATGGCGAAGCTGGCATGGAAGAGGTTTCTTCCGGCGAAGACATAGAAGTGCTCAAACATCTCGGGCGGAAACTATGTCAAGAGAATGGGTTTCTTGACACAGTTTGGATTACGGGCACAAATGCGTGGCAAGAACTATCTACCACTGGCATCGACGGCAAGCCACTAATTCATTTTGTTATTCGTCCGTAGCGTGAGGGATGATACGGTGTGTATAACGGGTTGTCTTTGCATTCAACTATTTTCCATATGTGCGCTGGTGGTGTTTGCACCCGTTGTTTATAGCCAAAATGCCAAGAGTGAGCCTATAAGTATTCGACTGGAGGGCTGTCCGAGTGCACTTCGTCTCGTGCTACCAACTAAGTTTTCTCGAGCCCATGGTCCGGAAGCCAGCGCCCGTCGAGACGAAATCCTCGAAGGCTTGCATGCCAATCCTGGCAGAAAGGCTCGCTACTCCGACGTCTTCTTTGTTGACTGGAAAAACGAACTTGCATTTCCTCAAGTTTCCGTGGCATCGCTTGGTACTTTCATTTCTCGTCAAGGCAAGATCACCGAAGCTGAGTGGCAGGGAGTAAAGACTGAGCTGGTTAGTGCCTCACAGGCCCAGCGAGATCGCTGGGTCGCCAAAAGTATCGCGAAGTTCAAACCTAATCGTTCAAATGAGATAGCGGCACTTCAAAGCAGAATTGCCTCTATTACCGCCGATAGACCTAACTCCATCGTCGCCTTTGGTACGTCTAAAGCAGTTGTCGGCGGACAGTTGATCGAGTCTCATACAGCAGCCAAATTTATATACACGAAACGTTGCTTGGCGTATGTGATAGCGGCAGTCGATGGTTCCGCGCCAAATTCATTCGATGAACTCATTCAAATTGCTTCGGTAATCGACGTTGAGTGATGTGGGCCAAATGGGTCGGGCTCGGGATATTTCAAAGTCTACTGCACCCAACGATTTCAATGATCCGCTGCGCCCTGATCCAACGCCTCCACATCCGCCAAGTCCTTCAATCTCCCCGTTGCCAATTTGTTCGCACGGAAATCGGCCACGCAGATCACCGGCAAATCAACATCGTCGATCCGCCTGACGACGCGTTTGGCGTAACAAGCTGCAAAACTCACCCCGTCTATCGAGGACAGCAAATCGATGCGCGCAGGCGCGTAGCCGAGTTGTACCACGGAGTTCGGTGCAGAGAGATCTGCGGCCGATATGCCAAGTTTGCCAAAGCCGAATTCCCGCAACGCGTCCAGTACGAGCGCAATATTTTTGTCGGTTCGATCAAGCCAAATATCAATATCGCCGGTGTAGCGGGGATGACCATGCGCCGCCAGCGCATAGCCGCCGACAATCAGATACTCAACGTTTCTTGAGTTGAGTAACTGTATAAACTCTTTGAAGTCTTTGTTCAGCATCGGGAGTGTTGGCGTGTGCCTGCTGACGCAGCATTTCAAGCGCGGCAAATCGCGCCTCGACCGGCTGCGCGAGCCAGTAGGCCAGATCGTTGGGTTGCGAGTTCAACGTTGTTTTTGTGACTACTTTTTTCATGGATAAATTATAGCAGTTGGTCGGAAAGTAGCGCTGAGGTACGATTCAAAGGGATGTGGCGCAAACCAGAGTTTTCACCACACTAAAAAACTGTCATTTCGACTGTAAGGAGAAATCTGCTTTGCATCGATTAGCCAAAAAAGCAGATTTCTCCTTACAGTCGAAATGACAGTGGTTGTATGGTTTGCATATCAGTTTGAATCGCACCCCAACCAGCCAAATTTTTGCCTTTTATCGCCCGAACTCCTATAGTTGTTGAAATCTTCAACAACTATAGGATTCCATCATGGCGACCATGAATTTCAGCATCCCGGACGACGTGAAAGAGCGCTTCAACCAGACTTTCGTCAACAGCAACAAGAGCGCGATAGTGGCGCAACTGCTGGAAGAAGCAATCGAGCGCGCCGAACGTAAACAACGGAGCGACGTGGCCATCAAGAAAATTTTGGCGATTCGCAGAACCAATGAGCCTGCGTCTACAAAAGCGATTTTGCGCGCGCGTGATGAAATCCGGTCAGCGTCTGGCACTGCTCGCGCGCGCTCGACCAAGTGAACTCATACGTGATCGATGCCAGCGCTGCGGTGAAATGGTTTATTCCCGACGTGGATGTTGAACCTGGTGTTGATCGGGCATTGCGGTTGCTCGCGAGCGGGCAGCGAGATGAAGCGCGATTTCTGCAGCCGCCGCATTGGGTGAGTGAGGTAGCCGCAGTTTTGGTGCGCCTTTCACCCAAGACGGTGGCTTCTTCGGTTGAAGCGCTGATGGCGCTGGCGTTCGTAAAAACGGCAAATGATGTGGAGCATTACCAACGCGCCATTTCACTCGCGCGGAAATTGGATCATCACCTTTTCGATACGCTTTATCACGCTGTCGCACTGGAAGAAAAGGCGATACTGATTACCGCCGACAGGAAGTATTACGACAAGGCCAGACGGTTGGGTTCCATTTTGATGCTGGAAGAATTAGACGGGTAGTTCATCACCCACAAAAAACAAAGCCCGCATCAAGCGGGCTTTGTTTTTATCAAATCTCGACAATCAAGCCGCAATCGCCTCCTTCATTTTCAATTCCGAACAAGCCTTCTGAATCCTCCGGCAAGCCTCTTCCAGCACTTCCGTCGATGCCGCGTACGAAACGCGAAAGTGCGGCGACAATCCAAACGCTGCGCCATGCACCACCGCGACACCCTGCGACTCGAGCAAGTAGCCACAAACATCTTCGTCGTTTTTCAACGTTTGCCCCGAAGGCGTCGCAGCACCGATCAATCCGGCGCAGCTCGGGTAAACATAAAACGCACCTTCCGGCGTATGGCAATCCAACCCTTGCGCCGCGTTTAGCATTCTGACAACCAGATCGCGGCGTTGCTTGAATACGGCATTGTTTTTCGGAATGAAATCCTGCGTGCCGTTCAACGCTTCAACCGCTGCCGCCTGACCAATCGAGCTTGGGTTTGAGGTCGATTGCGATTGCACGTCAGCCATCGCTTTGATGAGATGCTCAGGCCCGCCTGCGTAGCCGATGCGCCAGCCGGTCATGCAATAGGCTTTGGAGACGCCGTTCATGGTCAGCGTGCGGTTGTAGAGAGATGGCTCGATCTGCGCGGGGGTGGAAAATTTGAAATCGTCGTACACGAGATGTTCGTAGATGTCGTCCGTCAACACCCACACGTGCGGATGGCGCACCAGCACGTCGGTGAGAGCTTTTAATTCAGCGTGCGTGTAAGCCGCGCCGCTCGGGTTTGATGGCGAATTCAGCAGCACCCATTTGGTTTTCGGCGTGATCGCTTTCTCCAGATCGGTCGCTTTCATTTTGAAGCCGGTTGCCTGCGTACAGGCCACGAACACCGGCGTGCCTTCTGCGAGCAATACCATTTCGGGGTACGACACCCAGAACGGTGCGGGGATAACGACTTCATCGCCTGCGGAAAGTGTCGCCATGAGCGCGTTGTAAAGCACCTGTTTGCCGCCGGTGCCGACTGTCACTTGTTTGGTGGTGTAGGTCAGCCCATTCTCGCGCTTGAATTTTGCGACGATGGCTTCTTTCAGTTTTATCGTGCCGTCCACCGCCGTGTATTTGGTGTCGCCGCTGCGGATGGCTTTGATCGCGGCTTCTTTGATATTGTCCGGTGTATCGAAATCCGGCTCGCCGAAGGACAGGGCGATGATGTTTTTGCCTTGTGCCTTGAGGGCATTGGCTTTAGCGGAAATGGCGATGGTGGCGGAGGGTTTGACGCGGGAGAGGCGGTCGGCTAAGAAGGACATGTTGGGTTCCTGGAATTTCTGGATTGCTGGAAGAAGCGCCGCGATTATTGCGGCGCATCAATATTATACGATGACACGGAAGTCAGCGAAAAATCGCCGGGCCAGCACAGTGGCCGACAACCCGCTTGTGCGATAATTTGGCAGGTAAATTTCAAGAAAAATCATGCGCATCCTCCTCTCGAACGACGACGGCTATTTCGCGCCCGGCTTGGCAGCACTCGCAGAAGCACTCACCCCACTTGGCGACCTGACGATCGTTGCGCCGGAGCGCGATCGCAGTGGTGCTTCCAACTCCCTCACGCTGGATCGTCCGCTGTCGATCAGGCAGGCCGCAAACGGTTTTTTTCATGTGAACGGCACGCCGACCGATTGCGT
>JAYURJ010000071.1:0-5230 GCA_043756275.1 Betaproteobacteria bacterium
AGAACGCGGCTGGCAAATTCTTGCCAATGCGTCGCGCCTGCGAATGCAAACGATCGATTCGCTGAATGCGTCAATCACGCGACAAATGCCGTTGCTCGCACGGTTCGGCGCGCAGCCGGAAAGTGTTGATGACGCCAGCGTGCTCTACCGCGAGGCGGCGCGCAGTTTGTTGGCACAGGTTAACGACAAGACGCAGGTTGGTGATGATGTCGCGACGCTGCTGACACATCTCGACAACAACATGACCGTCACGGAGTCGCTGCTGGCGGATGTGTTGCGCTCGCGTGACCATTGGCTGCGTAACCTGCGCGAGATGCATGAACGCGAAATTCTGGAAGCGACCTTGGTGCGGGTTCGTACCCTAGCGGGTGCACGCGCGGCGGCGATGTTTCCCAGCGCAGAAAAAGATGAAACTCTATCACTGGCGGGCATCTCAGGCCAAAACATGCCTGAGAACCTCGCGGATGCTGGACTTTGCACATTTGAATCAATGACGACTTTCCCTGGCGATGAAGCTGACGCATTACCGGGTTGGCTTCTTCTCGCGGATCTGCTGCTGACCAAAACAGGTTCGTGGCGAAAAGTCGTCAACAAGAATCAGGGCTTTCCGACCAGTAGTAACGCGCAGGAAAAAAGTCGACTCGCGGCGCAGAAAAATCGCATGCATCAACTGCTGCAAAGGCTATCAGGCGATCACGCAAATAGTGATGCCATTGCATTGTCGCTTTATCAATTGCGTTCGCTGCCTGCTGCCGGGTACAGCGAAAGCCAGTGGCAAATATTGGGTGCAATCGTGCGCCTGTTGCCGCATGCCACCGCGATGTTATGGAGTGTTTTTGGCCAGCATGGTCAATGCGATTTCACCGAAATCGCCGAGGCGGCTTCACGCGCACTCGGCTTTGATGATGCGCCCACCGATCTCGCCCTGGCGCTGGATTACCGCATTAGCCATTTGTTGGTCGATGAATTTCAGGATACGTCGTTCGCGCAATTTGAGCTGCTGGAAAAACTGACGCGCGGCTGGAGCGAAGGCGATGGGCGCACGCTATTTTTGGTCGGCGACCCGATGCAATCAATCTATCGTTTTCGTGAGGCCGAAGTCAGTTTGTTTTCGCGTGCGTGGCGGGAAGGCGTTGGCGGCGTGACCTTGAATCCCCTCACGCTTAACGTAAATTTTCGCTCTGAAGCGGGCATCGTGGAGTGGGTGAACACTACATTTCAGGCGCTGATGCCGACCGATGAAGACGCGAGCACCGGTGCGGTGCCGTACTCGCCAAGTGTGGCCTTTGCTGCAGGTTCGGACGACCGCGACGGCAAACCGGGCAAACCAGCCGTAACGTTGCATCCTTGCCTGCTGCGCAAAGTCGCGCCGGATGCTGAGGCCGAACATGCGGCACTATCGACCGACATCGAAGAAGCCTCACGCGTTGTCAGTATTATTGGTGCCACACGTCGCGAAAAACCCGACGCCATCATCAGCATTCTGGTGCGCAATCGCGGCCATTTGCGAGAGATCGTGCCCGCATTGAAAGCGGCAAATATCGCTTTTCGTGCTGTCGATATTGATCCGCTCAAGGACCGTCCGGTGGTGCAGGATTTATTTTCACTCGCGCGGGCACTGCTGCATCTGGCTGACCGTATCGCATGGTTTGCGATATTGCGCGCGCCGTGGTGTGGGCTAACCTTAAATGATCTGGCAATCCTCGCGCGCGGGGACGCGCCAATCGATGGCACGTTGCGGCAGGATATGCGCACCGTTTGGGAATTGCTCAATGATGCCGCATCCGTGTCGGCGCTATCGGCTGACGGTCAGGCGCGCGTGAAGCTGTTTTGCGCTGCGCTCAGCCCGGCAATTCAGTTTCGCCGTCGTCTTCCGTTAAGAGAGGCGGTCGAAAATACCTGGCTTAAGTTACGCGGCCCGGCGTGTGTGATGCAGGAGAATGATTTGCTCGACGCAGCCGTGCTGCTTGATTTGCTCGACGCGGAAACGCAGGCTCAGGCCAGTGGTGGCCAGCTAATCGATCTCAATGCGCTCGATGCACGGCTGGATAAACTGTTCGCGGATAATCGTGAGACCGTAAAAGAGTCTGGTGTCCCGCCAGTGCAAATCATGACCATCCACAAGGCAAAGGGTTTGGAATTTGATACGGTCATCGTGCCATCCCTGCACCGGTCGCCGCGACGCGATGACAAAAAATTAATCGTCTGGACCGAGCAGCCCAATCCGGACACGGGCGAACGGGAGTTATTGCTGGCACCCATCAGGGAAACGGGCGCTGAAGAGGATGCGGAAGCAGACGCGACTTACCGTTACGTGGTGCAGCAGGATCGCGAAAAGCAGCGTCAGGAAATTGTGCGTCTGCTCTACGT
The DNA here is from genome assembly GCA_043756275.1 of Betaproteobacteria bacterium. Taxonomy (GTDB): domain Bacteria; phylum Pseudomonadota; class Gammaproteobacteria; order Burkholderiales; family Usitatibacteraceae; genus UKL13-2. The sequence goes on from JAYURJ010000071.1 coordinate 2,371, forward strand.
CGCCGCGACTCGTGCGGAGCGACGATTACACTTGCTGGGCACTTTTGTTGTGAAGAGTGGTAATGACAGCGAAGGCGGGGGCGACGAAAACAGCGAGATGTTTGCGCAGCCGCGTGCCGAGAGTTTGCTGGCATCCTTGTGGCCGTGCGTGCCATCCATGCTTCCCGATGGTATCAAACCCGTGCGCGATGCAGCCCATGCTGTCCCGCCGCTGCCTGCATTTGCGCCAGCGTCGGGGCCGATGCGACTACCCATCGCGCAGCCATTGCCAAAGATGCCCGCTGCGGTTCTTGCCCACCTCGGTATCACTGGCGAGCAACGCACGCTCAACAACAGTGCAGTCGATTTTGAATGGGCCGGCGATGTGGCGAGGCACATTGGTAGTGTTGTGCACGCCTTTTTGCAGCGCATCACTGACGACGGTTTGCTGAAATGGAACGCTGATCGCATCGCTGCGGCAGCCCCGATGGTTGAACGCGAACTCACGCAGCGGGGCGTGGCCGCAGATGCGCTGTCGGGTGCGGCATCGCGCGTCGTGGCAGCATTAAACAATACGCTTGCGGATTCACGCGGGAGCTGGGCTTTGCGCGCACATCAAGATGCGCGCGCAGAGTGGCGTTTGACGGGCCTTCAGGATGGGGCGCTGGTGAATATCGCCATTGACCGTACCTTCGTCGATGATCAAAACGTGCGCTGGATTATCGACTTTAAAACCGGAAGCCATGAGGGCGCGGACGTGGACGCATTTCTGGATAACGAACAGAAGCGGTATTCAGCACAACTTGAAACCTACGCGCAGATATTGAGCGCCATGAAGGTCACGTCAAAGGCGACATCAATCAAGCTGGGATTGTATTTCCCGATGCTCAAAGGCTGGCGGGAATGGAATTGGCAGGATGCAAAAATTTACTGAGGCTTCGGCGCTTTTTCCAAGCCCTTGATCGTGTCGCCAACGTTGATCTTGTTGGATTTGAACCAGCCCGCATTCATTTCCAGTGCGAAGCGCGCAGGCCCGGCTGCTTGGTGCGCCACCTCGGTCAGGGCTTCCATCTCATGAATGGAAAGTATGGTTCCGCTCTCATTGAGGTATGCAACGGAAAGCGGGATGAGGGTGTTTCTCATCCACATCGCGTGATAGCCAATCTCCGGAAAGACGAACAGCATGCCTTCAAGCGCCCCCATTTTTTTTTTGAACATCAGCCCGATTTGGCGTGAGGTCTCGGTATTTGCCACATCGGCGCGCACGTTTTGGCTGCCAGCTTTGAGCATGATTGTGCGCAGTCCGGTTTGCGGTTTGCCCTCAGGCTGCGCGGGCGTGATGGCAAACAGGCTGGTCGATGCGATCAGCACGGCGGCGGCAAGTGAGAGCGCGGGCAGATGAAAAAAACGGCTGATCATGGTGTGTGTTGTTTGTAAAGTCGTGGAAGTGGAGGTTACGTCATGCCGTCTATTTTTTACCGGTACTGCCAAACCCGCCCTCACCGCGCGTGCTGGCGACAAAGTCCGGCACGACGTTGAATGTAACCTGCAACACCGGGACGATGATCATTTGCGCAATACGCTCCATCGGCTGGATCGTGAACTCTGCCTGGCCGCGATTCCAGACCGAGACAAAGATTTGACCCTGATAGTCTGAGTCAATCAGCCCAACAAGGTTTCCCAGCACGATGCCGTGTTTGTGGCCCAAGCCCGACCGTGGCAGCACCATTGCGGCGTATTTTGGATCACCCAGATGGATGGCGATACCAGACGGCACCAGCGTCGATTCGCCGGGTTTTAGCGTGACTGGCGACTCGATGCATGCGCGCAGGTCCAGCCCGGCCGAACCCGGTGTTGCGTACTGGGGGAGTTGCTCCAGAAGCCTGCTATCAAGCACACGAACATCAAGCTTATGCATTTTTGACCGATTTGAGATTGGTTCGGCCTTTTGTCTCTGACGCGAAAAGCGCTGAAGCATGCGAAACGATTACGCGGGCAATATCCATTTTTGGGCCGCGTGGAATGGCGGTTTGGCCGTTGTCATCAACGATGGTAACTTCATTGTCGTCAGCGCCAATCGCCGCAGCGGCCAAGTTGGCGACGATCATGGGAATTTTCTTGTTTTCGCGCTTTTTACGCGCATATTCGACGACGTTCTCGCTCTCAGCCGCGAAGCCTACGCAAAAAGGCGGGTGTGGTTGCGATGCGACCCAAGCCAGAATGTCCACCGTTGGGACAAGCTCCATAGTGAGTTTTTCCGCTTTTTTCTTCATTTTCTGTGTTTGTGGGCTTGCTGGCGTGTAATCAGACACCGCGGCAACACTAAAAAACAGGTCAATTTCGGCGATATTTGCTTTAACTGCGTCAAACATCTGCGAAGCGGTCTTAACAGGAAACAGATTTGCATTGGCTGGCGGGGAAATTGAGGTAGGGCCGCTAACCAAAATCACCTCGGCACCCGCCTCAAGCAGCGCCTGCGCAATCGCGTAGCCCATCTTGCCGGAGCTTGAATTGGTGATTCCTCGTACTGGATCAATCGGCTCAAACGTGGGGCCGGCAGTTACGAGTGCGCGTTTGCCCGCAAGTGTTTTTGGCACGTTCAGATGTTGCAGAGCCTCAACCAGCGCATCAGGCTCCAGCATCCGGCCCAATCCGGTTTCGCCGCAAGCCTGATCCCCTTGATCGGGGCCGAGCACAGTGACGCCATCGGCGATAAGTTGGGCGATGTTGCGCTGGGTGGCGGGGCTTTCCCACATTTCGCGGTTCATCGCCGGCGCAACAAACAAGGGGCATGTAGACCGGCGGGCGAGTACGAGCGTTGTAAGCAAATCGTTCGCAAGGCCGTTGGCAATTTTGGCTAGAAAATCCGCGCTGGCGGGTG
>JAYURJ010000072.1:0-5227 GCA_043756275.1 Betaproteobacteria bacterium
CTCCTGAGTCGTTTATTTTGATCGAGCAGCGAGGTTGCAACAACCCCGAGCATGCTCATAGTCAAATGCACGTCTTGCTCTAATAATTCATGCAAATAAGCCCCGTTGATCACCAATACCCGCGCGGTCTCCGAGGTCACCTGCACCGACGCGGAGCGCGGCTCGCGCGTAATCACCGCCAACTCACCGATGATCGCACCATCCGCGAACGTGCGCAGCAGCGCGGATTTGCCTTCTTTTTCCGCCAGGACATTGGCGCTGCCGGTCTGCAGTAAAAACGCATCGGTCGACGATTCTCCCTGGCGGCACAAATAAGCCTCGCGCGCATAAACACGGATTTCCGCACTGCGCGCAATCTCCGCGAGCGAGGTCGGATTGAGATCCTGAAACATCGCACTTTGCGACAATTGCAATAACTTCGCCATGGTTTCCGATGCTTCCACCGCGTAGGCGGCTTGCCAGGCATCCCATTCCAGAATCAGCAAAGAGCCCGCTTCCGAGGGCGGCGCAAACGACACGCGAGCCCCGTTCTCGACGCTGATTTGCTTGCCGCGCCACGCTTCGCCGTTGACAAAAACCGTGGCCAGCGCATCGAGCCGCTGCAGCGTCACGCCATTGGCTTCGCGAACGATCGCGAATTGATACGGCAACGACACGTGACTGGCCAGCACGATATCGTTATCCGTAGCGCGGCCGACGGAAAGATAGGGCTTTTCGAAACTCAGCGTGCGTTGTCCGAAGCCGGGCGTAACAATAGTTACTCGCATACTTTGCGTGGCGGCTGTTGCCTGTGCCGGCAAACGTCCGTCGACCAAACGCGTGATAACTTCCAACAGCAACCAATGGCTAGCGTTCCCCTCTTGACGAATGCCCGCAGCCACTTCGCGCGCCGCGCTCGGGTCGGCGTATGCGACGGCGATTAACGCTAGCGCCGATACCACCGGATCGGAATCGAGCGCGAGTTGGCGCAGATTGTCGGTAAGTGAAACGCCGTCGGCCACGACGTCTCGATACGTGAAGGTTTCCAAATTATCGAGCGGCGTCATCGCGCCGGCATCGAGCTCACCGCCGTGCAAAAGCGTCACCACACTTTCCGGAAGTGTGTCGGCCCAGGTCGCAGTGGTTCCGGCGCCAATGGGCAAGGCTAATATGTCATCGATCTCACCGCCGATCAATATCGAGAGTTTGTGTGCAATCCAATGGGATTCGTTTGAATTGCCCAGGGTCAGCAGCACCGAAAACAATTTGGCGCAGATCGATTGCACACGGCGGCGCACAGTTTTTATCAATAATTGCGACAACGGGCGCCACTGGCTGTCCACAAAGCTTTGCGCGATCAATCCGAATTTAAGGCTGGCCAGATAGCGCAGCGACTTAAGCTGCGTGCGCGCTCGCTCGAACTGCATGCCGCCGACCCCGGCGATATGTGCAACAGCCGCGTCGTGTTCCGCTGGCGAGATTTGATAAATCGCGCGGGAATTCTCAATCGCCAATTGAATGTCCGGCCGCTCGAGAATGGTTTGCAGCGGTGTGCCTTGTTCGAGCAACGGCGCGGCGAGCGATTCGAGAATTTTGCGGTAGTTTTCGGTGCGTATCCAACCCTCAAAGGACACCTTCGCGTCCGGGTCGATTTTCCCGGAACTATCCAAACCCAATTGCTCGAGCAATTGGTGATGTTCGCTATCGTTCACGCCCATTTGCCCGCGCAATTCGCGCATGAATTCGAGTGAGTGGGCCGGAACGGTGCGGCCGGTGCGAATCGTGTCGAGTAAAATATTTTCGTAAGCCTGAAGTTTTTGATCGCGCGAAAAACTCGGGAGGGTTTTTGCGAGAACATAAATTTCATCGGGCTTCAAATCTTCTAATGTGCGCCCGTCCAAATGTTTCGAGGCATCGAATTGCAAGTGCTTGAGTTGATCGAGCAAGCTTGAGGCCAGCCCCTCGCGCCGGTAGCGTGTCGGTGTGCGTTGCAGCGAGCGAAAGAACCACAGCGTCGACAGCGATACGATCGTAATATCGACCAAGCGCAGCGCTGGCGACGGCAGCAAATCCAAGTTCGGCCGGCCACCGAAACAATAGAAAAAATTTATGGAAATGTAAGCGCTGAAGCTCAAGCAATGATTGAAGAATTCCGCGTCCGGCAGCGGGCGATTCATGATCACACGAATGCGCCTATAACCCGCTTCCAATAACTTTCCCACTGCCATCGCACCGAACACGTAGATACCTAACACCAGCGGCGCGGCAATGATTTTCGGAATATTGATGACCTGATCTTTGATGTAAAGTCCGGCGCGAAACACCTGCTGCAACTGGTTCGGCTCGTGGGTCCAGGCGCCGGAAAAATAGTAATCCCAGTTGCCGGAAAACCAGTAGTAAAAATAATAGAAGCCCATGATCAGGCCGAAGAACCCGTAGTAAACGTAGCGCCGCGCCGGATCGGCAATACCGTGCCAATAGGATCGCTCGAGATCGATGTCCGGACAATTCGCAGCGCAACCCACGCAGGTGCTCACATCGCCTTTGGTTGACGAAGTGCGGCACATGGATTGCGAGACGGGCTGACGGGTTAAGTGCGCTTGGCTTTCGAGCAATCCGCCGGGCCCGGTGTAAATTTTCTGTACAACAGAAATCGGGCAAATGAACCCGCACCAAGTCTTACCGCCCCACAAATAACCCACCGTTAACGCCGCGATAATGACGCCGATAAAAAATGCTGCGAGCGCTGTGCGGTCGGAATTAAAGAACAGCAGACGCGAGCAAAGCGCGATGAACAACAAACTAAACTGAACATAAGTAACGTTGCGCGCCAACCAACTGTCGCGCCCGATCAACGCCAACTGGCGTTCCACCTGCCCGGAACGCCGCACCAATACTGGCTTGCGGCGCTGCCAATTCAAGTAGCGCGGTAATTGCGAAATGAATGACAGCGGACAAACACGTCGCCACGCTTCATGGCCGAATACCATCAGAAACATCGGCAGCAGTGGAATCAACATCGTCCAGAAAAAACGATTGGCCATCGCATAAGGCGTTTGCGTCAGAACTTGGCCCTGAACCGCGACTGCCGTAGCCTTCAAATGAAACGGGCTGGCCAGATTATCGGGGCGAGTTAAAGCGGGCGTGATCGGATCCCAAAACAGCGAGGCGATGATCAGTAGCCAGCCAATCGCGAGGGCAGCGCGCACTAGGCGCATTTTCTTTTCGGGGACGATTGATAGCATGATTTCAGCCTAAATTTATTTCAAATTTACGGTTACGTGCTGCCAACAATGTACGCTAGCGCACTGCCTAGGAATTTCTGAAATTCCCCTCTCCTTGAAGGGGAAGGCGCTTTGCGCCCACGAATGAAAGGAAAAAACTTTATTGTTGATCTTTCCAGAATTCACGACAGTCATTGCGAGCGCAGCGAAGCAATCTCGATTTTCAACACCGCAAGAGATTGCTTCGTCGCGTCGCTCCTCGCAATGACATACTTTGTGGGCGTCATAATTTAGGGAATTCTCAATAGAATGCGAGCCATTCCGTTGTGCGGTATGATTCATTCGCATCATTAATGTCGTTGTCTCGCTCTTTCTATTGTGGTTTTTCCACGTTAAATTTATCGGACTGAGGCGTAAAATAGAATCAACGATCAGGAGAATATTATGCATCGCTTCAAACTTGCAATCACAGCGCTGGTGGTATCCCTCGGATGCAGCAGCTTGGCGGGCGGCGCGGATGACGTGCCGTATCCCGAAGGCTACCGAAGCTGGTTCCACGTTAAATCCCAAATCGCCACCAAGGATCATCCGCGCTTCGCGCAGATCGGCGGTATTCATCACGTCTACGCCAACGCCGAAGGTTTGAAGGGCTATCAAACCGGCACCTTCGCCGACGGATCGGTGCTGATACTCGACGTGTTCGCGCTGAACGAAGAAAACGGCTCGCTGATTGAAGGCGAACGCCGCTGGCTCGGCGTGATGCACAAGGATCGCGAGAAGCACAAGGCCACGGGCGGCTGGGGTTTCGAAAACTTTGCCGGCAACAGCAAGTCCGATCGTAACGTCACGGTGAACGGCGCGATTGATGCGTGTGTTACCTGTCATATGAAGCGGCAGGACAGCGACCTGGTGTTTAGCAAATTGCGTGAATAGGTTCTTTTGTTTCGTTGGCACTGTTGTCACCATGCTTTTGGTTCGGTGAACTGGGAAAAATTCATGGCATTGCGATTCGACGCCGAAATTGAAATCCGACAACAATTTGCATACACAATCGCCATATGAGTCATACAATTTCAGTCTGTGTCAGCGAAGAGCTAGCGATCTGGCTTGAAGATACTGTCGCTAAATCCGGCGTATCGAAAGGCAAGTTAGTCCGCGAACGACTTGAGAACGCGCGAACCGCCGCGGCAGGCCAAGGATTTATGCGTCTTGCCGGTAGCGTGAACGGCCCGAAACGCCTTTCCCGTTGCAAGGGTTTCTCCCGCACCTGAAACGTATTGCAGATGCCGGATTTTTGGTCGCGTTGCTTCAAGAGGGGCTCGTCTGCCTGGCATTCGACTGCAACGATCATTTGCCGCAACTGACCGCACTCGCGCAACGCTACCGTGACCGCCATCCCGACCTCGCCGATCTCTGCCTGATTCGAATGAGTGAGCTTTTTCCGAAGCACAGCGTCATCACTGTAGATCGTGCCGATTTTCGCGTCTATCGACGCAATAAACGCGACGCGATTCCGCTTATTACGCCGCCGGATAAGTAGATCGGCGTAATTAATTTTAGATTTCCATTTCTTTGCATCGCCAGGAGCCGCATGGCGCTTGGCTCCTGGCGATGCATGTCCTGAAAGGCGCATGAATGCTGCCTTTACAAGCATATCCGTGAAAAAATTAAAGCGGGCCTTCCCTTGTGTGCAAACGGTCGTAGGGTGCGCACTGCGCACGCGTTTCATCCTTCGTTGAAAATCCGCGTGCGCGGTGCGCACCCTACATTTACTCGCGCGTCCGTCGATAATCATCACGCCAACTCCTCAAGCAACGCTTTGGCTTCGATCAAATCTTTGGTATCGAAGCCTTCGGTGAAGCAGTTGTAAATGGGTACGAGTAGTTTGCTGGCTTGCCGTCTTTCGCCCCGCTCGGCTAATTGTGATGCAAGGTCTCGCGCGGCGCGCAACTGCAGCGAAGGCGCTTCCTGCTCCCTCGCGATCTCCAGCGCGCGGCGCAGATCCGCTTCTCCTGCGTCGCGCT
>JAYURJ010000073.1:0-15716 GCA_043756275.1 Betaproteobacteria bacterium
ACTGTTACTCATCACCACAGAAGCCCTCGCCATCGGTCGTATCGCCGACATCACCGTCGTTGACCGGCAACAGCAACGCACATTGCAGGTCCATTGGCACGAAGGCCGCGCCTACGTCGAGGGCAGGCCGGGCAATGAGTACCAGATCGTCGTTCGCAACCAGGCGGGCCAGGATGTGCTGGCTGTGGTGTCCGTCGATGGCGTGAACGTCGTGACAGGAGAAACAGCGGCACTGTCGCAGGGCGGCTACGTGATTGACCAGTGGCAAAGCCTTGACGTGGCGGGATGGCGCAAGAGCTTGTCGCGCACGGCGGCATTTTATTTCACTGAGCTATCCGACTCGTACGCAGCGCGCACCGGGCGACCACAAAACGTAGGTGTCATCGGTGCGGCGCTGTATCGAAGAAAGCCCGACGTGCAGTCAAGTATCGCGCCGCTCGCACCGTTGCATGAGGGTGGTGCAAGGAAGGATCGCGCGGAACGCAGTGATAGCGCTCAAGCGGGCGCGATGGCTGCACCCTCGGCCTCGATGCAAGCCCCGATGGAACGTGAACTCAAAAAACAACTTGGCACCGGCCATGGTCGCAGTGAAACATCGCAGGCGCGCACGGTCAATTTCGAGCGTGCCACCAGCACCCCGGAGGAAGTCGTCACCATTTACTACGACAGCCGCGTCAATCTGATCGCGCGCGGGATCATCCCGAACAACGCGTGGCAACGACGTGAACCACAACCGTTCCCGGCGCGGTTTGTACCGGACCCGCCGCAGCGTTGGTAATCGCGGCGGCTCGGTTAAACTTAGCCACAGGATGACCGATGACAATTCCGATGAAGCGCTCATGCTGCGTTACCAGTCTGGTGACGCAGCGGCGTTTGATGAACTCTACGCGCGCCATCGCGGCGGCTTGTATCGGTTCATCACCCGACAGTGTCGCGTTCGCGAACGCGCTGAGGAAATTTTCCAGGATGTGTGGATGAGCCTGATTCAGGCTACCGAGCGCTACCGCGTCGAAGCGCAATTTCGCACCTGGCTATACACGATGGCGCACAACAAGCTGATGGATTATTTTCGTGGCAACGCGCGCGCGGAAGCGGTGCTGTACGAAGTGAAGGATGAAGATGGCGAAGTTGCAACCAATGATGGTGTCGCCAGTCGTACTCTGGAGCCACTGGTGCAGGCCGAATCGCGCCAGCAGGGTGAAGCAATATTGCGTTTGCTGACGGCGCTACCTGCACCGCAGCGGGAAGCCTTCCTGCTGTATGAAGAAGGTGGATTGAGTATCGAGGAAATCGCGCATGCGACGGGTGTATCGTTTGAAGCGGCAAAGAGTCGCCTGCGATACGCGGTCGCGAAGCTTCGCGAAGGATTGGCTGAATACGTATGAGTGATCGCAAACAAAGCAGCAGTGGTGATAGCGAGCTAGATCGCGATCTTGCGTTAACTTCGCGTGCCTACAAAAGCGCTGAGGCGGATTTGCCGCCGCCTGCAATGGATGACGCCATTCGTGCCGCTGCGCGACGCGCGGTGAAATCGCAACCGCAAGCGATAGCCAAATCGTGGATTGCGCGCTACTCGGCGCCACTCTCGGCGGCAGCGTTGGTGATGCTCACGGTGTCGATCGGGTTCGTCGCGCTGGAGGAGCGACCAGAGTTGGCACCGGCAACTCTAAGCGAGTCGATCAAGCCGAAGGCGACTTCGTCTGTACCGACCGCACTGCCAATGAACGCACCTGAATCTGCGGCAGTCGGCGTTGCGCAAGCACCACGCTTGTCGCCGCCTGCGTTGGTGGCGGAGAAAAAAGTACGCGGAGAAAGCCAAACTATGGTCCGCGACCAGGTTGCAGCATCGCCCAAGCCAGAGTTGGAACGACGGCGCAGTGAGGACCGCGCCGCTGCGTCAGGCGCAATGCTGCCGAGAGAATCGAACGTGGCCGTTGCGGCTGATCGTCCAGTGGTGGGCCTCGCTCCCGCGCCGATGCCAAAAGCCGCGCAAACTTTTGTCGCCGATGCGGTTACAAGCGCTTCCACTGAAACAGTGAAACGGGAAGCCGCGCAGGAAAAACAATTGGAGACGCAGTTCGCCGCGACCGCGCGTAGTGATGCGGCGCAGGGGACAACACAAAGATCGTTGGTTGCACCGGCAGCTTCGAGGTCTCAGGCGATTGCAGCTGCAGCCCCGTCGCTGCTGGTCAAGACAGACGAAGCGCCGAATGTGTGGATGAAACGAATCCTTGAATTAAAACGGCGAGGTGACGCGCGTGAATTTGAGGACGAGTTCGCGAAGTTTCGTAAACGCTATCCGGATTACTTGTTGCCGGAAGAGTTGAGGGCGCAAAAGTAACTGCGCGAGCGCCAAATCAACAAATCCCTCACCCTAGCCCTCTCCCAAGGGAGAGGGAACAAAGCGAGCGATGAATTAGAGCGCCACGCGGAACGAAGCTTCCGTCTTGGCCGTCACCATTTCAAGCGTCACCCCTGGATGCAATTCCTTCAACACCAATACCTTGCCTGCCTCGACTTCGAACACGCAAAGATCGGTGATGATGAGATTGACCACGCCCTTGCCGGTCAGCGGCAGCGAACACGATTTCAAAATCTTCGAGGCACCATCCTTTGAGGTGTGTTCCATCAGCACCACGACACGCTTAACACCCGACACCAGATCCATCGCGCCGCCGGGGCCCTTGACCATCTTGCCCGGCACCATCCAGTTGGCGAGGTCGCCGTTCTCGGCGACTTCGAGTCCACCGAGAATAGAGAGATCGATGTGTCCACCGCGAATCATGCCGAACGAATCCGCACTCGAAAAAAAGCTGGAGCCGGGAATAGTGGTGATGGTCTGCTTGCCTGCGTTAATGAGATCGGGATCGACGTTGTCTTCAGTCGGGAACGGGCCAATTCCCATCAGGCCGTTTTCAGATTGCAGGTTGACGGTGATGCCAGTGGGGATGTAATTTGCCACCAGCGTCGGGATGCCGATACCGAGGTTGACATAGTAGCCGTCACGCAATTCCTGCGCTGCGCGCTTGGCCATGAGGTCGCGAATGGGCGAATCTTTTTTCGATGCGGCACCACCTGACACGGTGCGGAACTCGATGCGCTTTTCAAACTTCGCACCCTGAATGATGCGGTCGACAAAAATACCCGGCGTGTGAATTTGATCCGGGTCGAGCTCACCGACTTCGACCAGATGCTCGACCTCTGCCACGGTGACTTTGCCGCAGGTCGCGACCATCGGATTGAAGTTCCGCGAGGTTTTGCGATAGACCAGATTGCCTGACTTGTCACCTTTCCATGCTTTCACGATCGCCAAATCCGCACGAATGCCTTCTTCGAGCACGAACTCTTTGCCGTCAAAGGTGTGCGTGTGTTTGCCTTCCGCTAGTTTGGTACCAAACGCAGTGCGCGTGTAGAAGCCCGGGATGCCGGCACCACCTGCGCGGAATTTTTCGGCGAGCGTGCCTTGCGGGACGAGTTGCAAATCAAGTTCACCGGCCAGCACCTGACGCTCGAATTCTTTGTTTTCACCGACGTAAGAAGCGATGACTTTTTTCACTTGGCGCGTCTTGAGTAGCAGCCCCATGCCGAAATCATCGACGCCCGCATTGTTGCCTGCGATGGTCAATCCTTTGGTGCCGCTTTCAACCAACGCACCGATCAGATTTTCCGGAATGCCACACAATCCAAAACCGCCCGCTGCGATGGTCATGTCGTCTTTGAGAAGGCCGGCCAATGCCGATTTAGCGTCTGCGAATACTTTGCTCATGTTTGCTCCTGTGAATAATCCATTCGTCCGGACATTAAATGATGTCCTTGTCTTGCTCCCTCTCCCTTGGGAGAGGGTTGGGGTGAGGGGTAGCCATGGCGGCTGAAACTACCCCTCATCCCAACCCTTCTCCCAAGGGAGAAGGACTAAACCACGCAACATCATTGGCCGACGCGAAGTTAAACGTCGAATTAAAAACACAAGCACTGGCGGGTTTCGCAGAGCATTTTTCCCTGCAAGCCGCGCGAATGCTGGTGTTTCGCTAATCTAGCGCACCACCTGATAACTTCAAATCCGTTTTGTTTTTGATCGAAGCCATTATGGCCGCTTTCGCGCCGGTGATCATCAAAGCCAGCGACATCGACGCGTTACCAGACTTGTCCAGCGCTTGCGATTCCAGATACGGCACGTGAATAAACCCGGCGCGGGTGTTGCTTTTATTGACGGCGATGTGATGCAGCACGCCGTAAATCAAATGATTGCAGACGAAGGTGCCCGTGGTGTTCGAGACTTCTGCTGGTACGTCCGCCTTGACCATTGCGGCCACCATCGCCTTGATCGGCACAGTGCAAAAATATGCGTCGGATCCGTCGGCGCGAATGGCCTCGTCAATCATTTGCCTGCCCGCGTTATCGGCAATGCGCGCATCGTTCACGTTGATCGCGATGCGCTCAACACTCATGCACGTGCGGCCCCCGGCCTGGCCGAAACAAAGCACGATTGATGGATTAAATTTATCCATTGCTTTGGTTGCGACGGCAATTGCCTTGCCGAACTCCGTCGGCACGCGCAGTTTTTCCAACCGATAACCCGCGATAAATTCCGGCAGACTCTTGACGATTTCCCACGAAGGGTTAGTGCGCTCGCCACCGAACGGTGTGAAGCCTGTGACGAGTACACATCGATCCGGTTTCTGCGTCATTGCAGGACTCTACGCGGCACGCAACATTTCCACATGCGGAATACCGTCCTCGATATACATGTCTGAGGCCGTCTTGAAGCCAAAACCCTGATAAAACTTTTCCAGCCGCTGCTGCGCGCCGATGCGATTAGGCTGGCCGGGGTAGAGGCCTTGGTGGCGTCGCACCGCTTCAGCCATCAACACTTTGCCAAAACCCTGCAAACGAAAAGCGCGAGGTGTGACGACACGACCGATCGAGGGCTCGGCAAATTTCACACCGGGGTCAACGATGCGACAATAAGCGACGAGTTGGCGGTCGTTTCCGACCGCCAACTCGCGCGTCTCGCCGTGCCAACCCAGCAGATGCCATGCGTGAAAATCGGCGCCGTCGTTATCCTGAAACGGGCAATTTTGCTCCATCACAAAAACATCGACGCGAGCAAACGATGCTGCGTACCAGTCGCGGATGGGCAGATCGTCAAAGCGGGCGAATTGCCACTGAAGCATTTCCATTTGTTACCCGCGACAATTATGTTTTTTTGGCCAGATGCAACCAAGTCTCCACGACCGAATCTGGATTCAGCGACATCGATTCAATGCCTTCATTCATCAGCCATTCCGCAAGATCGGGAAAGTCGCTGGGGCCCTGGCCACAAATACCGACGTATTTTTTCTCTTTACGGCAAGCCTGAATCGCCATGCTGAGCATGCGCTTTACGGCCGGATCGCGTTCGTCGAATGAATCCATCACCAGGCCCGAATCGCGATCCAGCGCCAGCGTGAGTTGCGTCATGTCGTTGGAGCCAATCGAGAAGCCGTCGAAGCGCTTCAGGAATTCTTCGGCAAGAATCGCGTTGGACGGAATCTCGCACATCATCACGATGCGTAATCCATTCTTGCCACGCTCAAGGCCGAAGCCTTTCATGATTTCCAGTACGGCATCAGCCTCTTTCAGCGTGCGTACAAACGGCACCATCAATTCCACATTGGTGAGTCCCATGGTGTCCCGTACAATTTTCATGGCTTCGCATTCGAGCCTGAAGCAATCGCGGAACGACGTGGCGATATAGCGCGAGGCACCACGGAAACCGAGCATCGGATTTTCTTCAGTCGGCTCGTAGCGCGGGCCGCCGATCAGATTGCGATACTCGTTAGATTTGAAATCAGACAGGCGAACAATGACTTTCTTCGGCCAGAAGGCGGCACCAATCGTGGCCACACCCTCGACCATTTTCTTCACATAAAAATCTACCGGGCTGTCGTAGCCGCGCGAGCGTTTGGCGACCTGCTCTTTCAAATCCATCGGCAGCCGTTCGTATTCGAGACACGCTTTGGGATGGATGCCGATGGTGTTGGAAATAATGAATTCGAGCCGCGCCAACCCTACGCCATCGTTGGGCAATTGGGCGAAATCAAACGCCAGTTCCGGATTACCGACGTTCATGGAAATTTTCACCGGTATTTCCGGCATGTTATCCAGCGCGATGGTCTGCACTTCAAAGCCGATCTTGCCGCGATAGATGTTGCCGGTGTCGCCCTCGCAGCAACTCACGGTGAGGTCTTCACCTTCAACCACAACATCGGTCGCGTTCTCACAACCGACGACGGCGGGCACGCCGAGTTCGCGCGCGATGATGGCCGCATGGCAGGTGCGACCGCCACGATTGGTAACGATGGCAGCAGCACGCTTCATGACCGGTTCCCAATTCGGATCGGTCATATCGGTGACGATCACATCGCCGTCTTTGAACAAGCCGATCTCGGAAACATTTTTGATCACGCGCGCAGGCCCGACGCCAACTTTGCCGCCAATGGCGCGGCCTTCAGCGATCTTGGTGCCCGCTGCCGTCATGCGGTAGCGCGTGAGCGAATCGGTTTTTGATTCTTGCGACTTCACGGTTTCAGGACGCGCCTGCAAAATATAGATCTTGCCGTCACCACCATCCATATTTCCCTCTTTCGCCCATTCGATATCCATCGGGCGACCGTAATGCGCCTCAATCGAGACCGCATATTTTGCGAGTTCTTCAACTTCTGCGTCGGTAAGCGAAAAACGCTCGCGCTCAGCGGGCGCAACAGATTTCGTTTCGACCGATTTTCCTGCCGACGCGGATGCGCCAAAAATCATCTTTTCGGCCTTGGTACCCAGCCCGCGGCGCAACACCGCAGGTTTCCCGTTCTTTAAGCACAATTTGGAGACATAAAACTCATCGGGATTGACAGCGCCCTGCACCACCATCTCACCCAAACCATAGCTCGATGTGATGAACACCACATCGCGAAAGCCGGATTCCGTATCAAGCGTGAACATGACGCCTGCAGCACCAGTATCGGCGCGCACCATGCGCTGTACGCCTGCGCTCAGGGCGACATCGGCGTGCGTGAAATCCTTGTGCACCCGATACGAAATGGCACGATCATTGTAGAGCGAGGCAAACACGTGTTTGGTCGCTTCGAGCACGTTGTCGATGCCCTTGATATTGAGGTACGTTTCTTGTTGGCCGGCGAAGGATGCATCGGGCAGGTCTTCTGCGGTGGCCGAGGAACGAACGGCAAATGACGCGTGTGGGTCGTCTTTGGTCAGTGCAGCGTAGGCCTCGCGAATTTGCGTTTCCAGCGCGGGCTGGAATGGCGCGTTGGCAATGAGTTCACGCACCATTGCACCGGTTTTGGCCAAAGCACCAAGATCTTCAACATCGAGCGCGATAACGGCATCATTGATTTTTGCCGTGAGCCCGTTGTGGTTCAAAAAATCCCTGAACGCCTCGGCGGTGGTGGCAAAACCGCCTGGAACCCTGACCCCGGCTTGCCCAAGCTGGCTGATCAACTCGCCAAGCGAGGAGTTCTTGCCGCCGACGGTGGCAACATCATGCATTCGCAGTGCGGATAAAGGCAGTACCAGAGGCAAAGCAGGCGCAGAAGAATTGGACATGGTGGCGGCAGGAGGATATTGGGATAAATGAGGGGGCAAACGGAAACCGCAGGACAAATGTTGCAGTGCAGAATAAGGATAGAATTATAGCCGAGCAATCCCCTGCAATCTTTACAACCGACGCGCCCACGAGACCCGCCATGCCAGACCGCCGCACCGCCTTTTTTATCTCCGACCGCACCGGTATTACCGTTGAAATGCTCGGCAATTCTCTGCTTACCCAGTTCGACGTGGTCGAATTTCGACGCATTACCCTGCCCTTTATCGACAATCTGGATAAGGCACGGGACGCACTCGTCCAGATCAAAGCCGCCCATCTGGATTCGGGGATGCGGCCATTGGTGTTCACCTCACTCATGGCCGATGATCTACGCGAAGAAATCGCCAAGGCCGATGCGATGGTGCTGGATATGTTCGAGCGTTTTATCGTGCCGATGGAGGCCGAACTCAAGGTTAAATCAGCGCACGCTGTGGGGCGCAGCCATTCTGCAGGCAATTTCGCGGACTATAATCAGCGCATCGAGGCCGTCAATTACACGATGGCGCACGATGACGGCGTCACCAACCGTAATCTCGATCAGGCAGACCTCATCCTGGTCGGCGTTTCACGCAGTGGCAAAACGCCAACCTGCCTGTACCTCGCGCTGCAATTCGGCATCAAAGCGGCCAACTATCCGTTGATTCCGGAAGACCTTGAAAAGCTGAAACTGCCGCCTGCGTTATTGTCGCTCAAGCACAAAGTCTGGGGACTCACGATCATCCCGGAGCGGCTCCAGCAGATTCGTCAGGAACGCAAGCCCGATAGCAAATATGCCGCACTGGACAATTGCAAATGGGAGGTGAACACCGCAGAAATCGTGATGAAGAACGCCGGTATTTCCTATTTGAACTCCACCACCAAGAGCATCGAGGAGTTGGCGACGACGATCCTGCATGAAGCGCAACTGGCACGGCGGGTTTATTAGCGGGGCATCCCCCGCGTTTGGGCTGAAACCACAACAGTAGCGCGGCTGCAACAGAAGCCAGCCCGCACCCGGCCTGACACTGCTTGTTTCTTGTTTCGCCCCCCCAGTTGTGCCATGATTTCGGCTGGCAATAAACGACACTGCGAACCAGCACTGCGAACCAGCACCGGGCCGTTGCTGTGATGGATGGCCCAACAACATAATAATTCTAATTTTTACCCTCCCGAGGAGCTTCATATGTCATTTAAAAAACGTGTCATTCCCGCACTGGTAGCGTCTGCAATGCTCGTGGGTGCGCCATCCGCCCATGCCATCAAATTCAGCGGTGTGTTTGTGTTCGGCGATTCATTGTCGGATGCTGGTTTTTATCGCCCCTTTCTGGTCGCCATCGGCACGCCTGCCGGCACCGCAGCAGGATTAGGCCGCTTCACCACCAACCCGGGTCCGGTTTGGGCAGAGTTGATCGCGCAAACCTACGGTGGAAATGCCGCGCCATCCAACGCGGGCGGCGGCATCTATGCCCAAGGCGGCGCGCGTGCGCAGGGTGATTCTTCCACCACGCCTCCGGGTTTTGCGCAGCGCCCGGTAGGCACACAGATCACCGAATATCTGGCTTCATCGAGCGGAACTGCCGATCCCCGTGCGCTTTACGCGGTGTGGGCGGGTGCCAATGATATTTTCCAGAACTTTGCCGGTATTGCTGGCGGCACAGTTAACCCGACCACCGTCATCAATACGGCAGCGGGAACTGAAATCGCGCAAATCGCACGTCTGCGGACGGCGGGTGCACGCTACATCATGGTGTTCAATCTTCCCGACCTCGGCAGCACGCCTGCTTTCTCGCCGCTCGTCGTTGGCGCAGCCGGCAGTGCAGCGGCAACCTCACTGTCGCTCGGCTACAACGCGACGCTTTTTGGCGGACTGATCGGCACCAAAGTCATTCCCGTTGATACGTTCTCATTGTTTGCAGACGTAAAAGCAAATGCCGCCGCGTTCGGTTTCACGAACACCACCGGTGTTGCCTGTAACGCGACCCCGCCAGCGGGATTGATTTCCTGCGGCCCGGGCAATCTCGTGGTGCCGGGCGCGGCAGCGTCTTATCTGTTCGCCGATAGCGTGCACCCAACCACCGGCTCCCATGCCATCGTGGCTGATTTCGTCAAGTCGCTGATCGATGGCCCGAATACTTATTCAACGATGGTCGAAGTACCGATGTCGTCGCGCGCAGCACACATCCGCACCCTCGATGATGGACTTCGTACCGGACAAACGGCACAAGTCGGCAAAATTGTTGCGTTTGCGGCGGGCGATGGTGGCAAATCTGATATCTCGATTAATCCGTTGTCACCTCAATCGAACACCAAGAACCGCGCCGGCTCCGTTGGCGTGTCGATGCGCGCTTCGGATCTTTTGACAGTCGGTGTCGCAGCAGGCAAATCGAACGCTGATACCAGCCTTGGTTCAGCGGGTAAATTTGATCTCGACGAGACCGCGATTTCGATATTCGCCGCACTAAAAGCAGACGGCTTCTATGGCAGCTTCACGGGGACTTCGTCGGACCTGAAATTCAAAAACGTGCAGCGTGTGGTCAAGTTGGGCATCGTCACCCGGGTGGCGTCCGCAAGCACCAAAGGCTCCAACATTTCATCGGCATTCGCGCTGGGATACGATTTCAACATGGGCCGGTTGTCAGCAGGGCCATTTGCATCGTTCACGTCGCAATCCATCGATGTCGCCGGTTTCACTGAATCGGGCGCCGGCTCGGCTGATCTGAATATTTTCCAGCAGGAACGTAGATCGCGCGTCACCAGCTTCGGTGTACGCGCATCCGCCGATTTCGGCAACTGGACACCCTATGCACGCGTATCGATGGATAAAGAACGGTCCAACAATGATCGTTTCGTGTCAGCCAATCCGGTGTCGGTTGCCACTGGATTGTCTTATGACATCCCCGGCTACAAGGGCGATGATTCATGGGTGACCGGTGTGGTCGGCATTCGCGGCAAAATCACCGACAGACTCGGTGTTTCGCTTGCGTTTTCGAAAGTGACGAGCAAGCAGAACGTGAGTCAGGATGCCGTTTCCGCAGGGCTTACGTTTGGTTTCTAACTACAGCTAAAGCAGCTCTGCCTTAAAGCCTCACAAAAGGCCGCACGATTGAACATCGTGCGGCCTTTTTCATTTTCTACCCTCCACCGTGCGATGATGCTGCCGTGAAACGCATCTACACCGCCGCAAATCTTGCCGACGCACATCTGGTGCGCGACCTCCTCCAACAGGCCGGAATCGCTGCGCATATTTTTAACGAATACGCGATGGCAGCGATGGGTGATGTCCCCATGGGCTCTGCCTACCCGCAAGTCTGGATAGCGCAATTGCATCAGGAGCAGCATGCGCGTGCCGTGATCACAGACTACGAGAAAAAGCCGATGTCGTCGGCCAATAAAATTTGTGCCCCCTGCGGCGAGGCGAGCCCGGGGGAATTTGAGCTTTGCTGGAATTGCGGGGAGCCGCTTGCGAATGCGGGCTAAGTCTATCTAACCCCACCTCAACTTCATCGCAATCACAATAGCCACCAACACCAAGGTCAAGATATTGGCGATGATGATCGGCCAAATCGCCAGTAGCCAACCGTACGCCAGCCAGCAAAGTATGCCAACGGTGAGAATGGCGTACATGCCCATTGAAATATCCCGCGCCGAGCGGGAACGCCAGACTTTCAATACCTGCGGCAAATAGGCGATGGTGGTGCAGAAGGCGGCGAGCGTGCCCAGCCAATCGATGTGCGTCATGTTTTCAACGAGAACGGGGTGAAGTTGGTGTCGCGGTCAAAGTAATCCTCGGCTTCGGCTTTCTTCAGCGCGTTCACGATGCGTATGGTCACTGGCAGCATCACAACCTCCACCATGACCTTCAGCAGCCACTGCGCGGCCATGATCTTGAGCAGCAAATCGTTGCCCCAGATGCCGTAGAACGCGATGGGATAAAACAACATCGAGTCCACACCCTCACCGAATATTGTCGAGACCACGAAGCGCCAACCCATGCGTTTGCCGCCGCTGGCCAATTTCATTCTCGCGAGCACGAACGAATTGACGAACTCCCCGCAAAAGTAAGCGATCATGGACGCCATCACGATGCGTGGCGTTTGCCCGAATACGGTCTCGTATGCGGCCTGATTGGGCCAGCCGGGCGCTGCCGGCAGGGCCACCACAACGGTGGCCATGAGTGCTGCAAACGCCATCGCGCCGAAGCCCGCCCAGATGACCTTGCGCGCCCGGGCATAACCGTAGACCTCGGTGAGAATGTCGCCGAACACGTAGCTCAGCGGGAAGAACAAAACACCCGCACCAAACGCGAATGTGGTTACACCGAGCCATTCGAGCCACGGTGTGTTGATTTGCGCCGCCTTGGCCGGGCCGATGAGGTTGGAACACAGGTACACCACGACGAAAGCCACCATCACCAATTCAAAGAATCGGTAATTGCGAACCATCGTCGGCGAGTCAGGTGGAGTGAGTGTCAAGATGAAATGGTGTCCGCGCGCGCACTTGCGGACTTGATTGGCGCGGTCGCCGACATGCCGCCAAGACGCTGGCGCACAAGTTCGAAAAGGCAAATCGCCCCTGCTGCTGCCGCGTTGAGCGACTCTATGTTGCCGGGCATTGGAATCGTGACACGATGGGTTGCGGCATTTGCGGTTGCGGGCGATAACCCGGCACCTTCGTTGCCGATCAAAAAAACGGTTGGCTTCTGAAGATTGCTGGCAAACAGCGGTGTTGAATTTTCAGTTTGTGCAACGAGCGCGAGAGATTGACCTTGGAAGCGGCTGATGAAATCAACCAGATCGACGCCTTCATCAATGTTGAGCGAAAAATGCGCGCCCTGCGCAGCACGCAGCACTTTCGGTGCCCAGGCAAATGCACAGGTTTTTGAAAGTGCCACATGTCGCACACCCGCAGCGGCGGCACTGCGCAACATCGAGCCGACATTTCCCGGGTCCTGCACGTCTTCAAGTGCGAGCACGACATCAGCGGATTCGGGAATCGCGGTCGCCACCGGCGTAGGCACGATGGCCATCATGAACGCGGGGGAATCGAGTGTTGAAGCGCTGACCATCAACACATCAGCCAACACATTGTGGCTGGCGCTGCGGCAGCGCATGAGAATTTCCAGCACTTCCCGTCGCTCTCGTGCGGATTCGCTGCATGCCACTGCGATGGGCTCGCCGACGGCATCCACGTAAGCGCGAATCAGGTGGATGCCATCCAATACTGTCAGCCCTGCCTTTTTGCGTTCACGCGATGAGTGTGCGAGTGCGATGAGCTGCTTGACGAAGGTATTGTCGCGGGAGCGGATGGTTTTCATCGTGAAAATTTACAAACACTAGCACTGGCGAGGCTTTCTGGCGATAAACCTCCTGAACACCGCACCAGTGCTTGATCTACATATTTATTTGTTGTTATTAATTCGGCAGCTAAATATGTTGAATCGTCGTCCCCGCGAAGGCGGGGATCCAGTGACTTCACGAGGTACGCCACTGGATTCCCGCCTTCGCGGGAACGACGGCTCTTGAAATTCTTCAACATATTTAGTCGCCTGATCAAAAGAAGCATTTCTATATCGGGTTCAGCGGATGCATCGTTAGCGTTGTCGCGTGATCAGCAATCTTTGTCCGGCTTCACGCACCGGCCGAAAACTCTGCCGGTGAATGTCGCAGGGGCCAACGGCCATCAGCGCTTCAAGATGAATGCGGGTGCCGTAGCCCTTGTGTCGGGCAAAACCATACTGCGGGTAACGAATGTCGAGATTGCACATTTCACGGTCCCTTGCGGTTTTGGCGAGAATCGAGGCGGCGGAAATTTCGGCGATGAATCGGTCGCCCTCAACAACAGCGCGACACGGATACGCGACACGCGGCACATGCAGACCATCGACGACGACTTCAAGTCGTTGTGATGTCGGGTATTGCGAACCTTCCAATCCGTCCAATCCGTCTACTGCACGTTTCATCGCCAGCAATGATGCCTGAAGAATATTGAGCGCATCGATTTCCTCAACACTCGCCTGCGCCACACAAAACGCCAGCGCCTTCTCACGGATTTCAAACTCAAGCGCCACACGTTTTTTTTCTGATAACACCTTTGAGTCGGCCAGCCCGCGAATGGGCCGTGAAGGATCGAGAATCACAGCCGCCGCGTACACAGCGCCTGCAAGCGGGCCACGTCCGGCTTCATCGACTCCGCAAATTTGCATGCGTAATTTCATGCGGCCGATTCCTTATGCGGCTGCAGCAGCAACGTGCTGAAGATACGGACGCAATGCATCGAGCACGCGTTCACTGTTCTTCACAGCGAGCTCAGCATGAATGGCCGCAAAGCGCGCGCGTAGCGCAGTCGCCGCGTGTGGGTGGCGAATCCAGTTTCCCAACGCGCGCGCGAGGTTCGCAGGCGTTGCATCATCCTGCAATAATTCCGGAACCAGCCATTCACCGGCGAGAATATTTGGCAGCCCCACATAGGGCAAATAAGCTTTTCGTTTCATCAGCCGGTAAGTCGTGGGCGACATGCGATAGGCAACCACATGCGGGCAACGCAACAACGCAGCCTCAAGGGTAGCGGTGCCGCTTGCGACCAATGCGACATCGGCGGCAGCCAGCGCCAGATTGGCGTGGCCGAACAGAATCTGCACCGGTAAATCCTGCGCCTGCAATTTCCAGCGCGCCTGATCGAATTGCTCACGCGTCTCGCGCGTCGCCAATGGCACCAGAAAACGCGCTGTTGGAAAGTCTTTGAGCAGGGCTTTTGCGGTTTCGATAAACAGCTCGGCGTGGTAATCAAGTTCGGTCTGACGACTGCCCGGCAAGAGGGAGACAATGAGTTCGCCAGGCTTAATGCGCAACTGCGCGCGCGCGTTGTCACGCTGCGGAATCTGCGGAATGACATCTGCACTCGGGTGTCCAACGAAGGTTGCGGGGATACCGGCTTTCTCATAAATCGCGGGCTCAAACGGAAACACGGTCAGCATATGCGTGACAGATTCCTTGATCTTCTTGATGCGCTCGCCGCGCCATGCCCAGATCGAAGGACTCACGTAATGAATGGTGGGAATGCCTGCGCGCTTGAGTGTTTTTTCGAGACCCAGATTGAAGTCAGGCGCATCAATGCCGATGAAAACTGCCGGACGCTCTTTGAGCAAGCGATCCCGTAACCCACGCCGAATGCCGAGAATTTCGCGAAAGCTTTTTAGCACCTCGACATAACCACGCACGGCAAGCTTTTCCATCGGGTACCACGAAGTCGCGCCCGCCGATTGCATTTTCGGTCCGGCAATGCCGACAAATTCCAGTTGTGGATACTCGGCCTTCAATGCCTTGATCAATAGCGAACCTAAAAGATCGCCGGACGCTTCCCCGGCCACGATGCCAATTTTCATCTTGATTTTTTCACTGCTAGCGGACGATGCCGCGCGTGGAGCCGATCAGGAATTCGGCCAAAATTTTTAGCTCGGGTTTTGAGTCCGCTTCTGCGGCCAGTTGCGCTTTCGCGTCCGCGAATGGCAGGCGTGCGCGATAAAGCGTTCTATACGCGCCCTTGATATTGGCAATTTGTTCCGGCGAAAAATCGCGCCGCTTTAACCCTTCGGCATTGATGCCCACTGCGGAGAGCGGATTTCCGCCAAAGGTCACATACGGCGGCAGATCCATCAACACCACGCTCGACACGCCGCACATGACATGCGCGCCGATTTTCACAAACTGGTGAACACCGGTAAACCCGCCAAGCGTGGCCCAGTCACCGACCTGCACATGGCCCGCCAACTGGGTGCAATTGGCAATCGTGGTTTTGTCCCCGATCAGGCAATCATGGGCGATATGGACGTACGCCATCAGCCAGTTATCGTTGCCAATAGTGGTAACGCCACGATCCTGCGCCGTGCCGCGATTGAAACTGCAGTATTCGCGAATGGTGTTGCGGTCGCCGATGTCGAGCCTCGTTGGCTCGCCTGCGTATTTTTTGTCCTGATTGGCTTCACCTAGCGAGACAAAATGAAAAATGCGATTGTCCCGGCCAATTTTAGTGTTGCCTGTGATTACGCAATGATGGCCGATGCTGGTGCCGTCACCGATTTCAACGTTGCCATCGATGACGG